>CAXUDP010000153.1:0-6050 GCA_964249735.1 uncultured Acetobacteraceae bacterium
GACAGGCCGATGCCGACCGAGCGGGTCTGGTCGATGGCGTGCTGGGCTGCGGCGACCACCTCCGCCAGGCTGCCGCCCTCGGCCGCGCGCGCGCCGCCCGCCTTCCACATCATGATCTCGCCCGCTACGCCGCGGCGGCGGTCGCGCTCGTGCGGCCCGGCCGAGGCCACGTCGTCGTTGGCCACCACCGTCTCCACGGCGATGCCCTCCTTAGCCGCCAGCTTGACGGCCATCTTCACGTTCATGTTGTCGCCGGCGTAGTTGCCATACAGGCAGGCCACGCCCGCGCCGCCATCGGCCGCCTGGAAGGCGGCGTGGAAGCTCTTGGCCGTGGGCGAGGCGAAGATCTCGCCGATCGCCACGGCGTCCAGCAGGCCCGGCCCGACATAGCCGAGAAAGGCCGGCTCGTGCCCCGACCCGCCGCCGGTGACGACGCCGACCCGGCCGGGCGTGGCGATGCCGGCGCGGCGCAGCACGCGGGGATGCGCCGTCGCCTGCAGCAGGTCGGGGCACGCCGCGAGGTAGCCGCGCAGGCTGTCCTCGACCACCTGATCCGGATCGTTGATGACGCGGTTCATGACTGGCGGGCCGGTCGTGGCAGGGCGGCCGGGAGCCGACGGCACCGTCGCAGCGATGTTGGCTTGGTCACGTGGTCCTCCGGCCGGCTTACCCCAAGCCTGCATCCAGGCTTGAACGTATGTCAAGGCAATGAACGAACGTGCAGGCGATTTTCCCGGCCCGGCCTAGATGCAGCAGCCTGCTTCACCAAGTTCAGGCGCAATCTCCTTGCCTGACCGGCATACAGGGGCCTACGGTGCAGCGTTATCACCGATATGCGCCATGCAAAAATTCGTTGGATGAGCATATGTGCAACGCAGCATTGTGGCTGAGTGGATGGGGAAGCAGGGCATGGCGATCGCGATCGGCTGCGACGAGGCGGCGTTCGAGTTGAAGCAAATTCTGATGCACGCGCTGGCGGACGAAGGACTGCCTGTGGAGGATTTCGGCACGTTTGACGCTCAGCCGGTGCTGTACCCGGACATCGCCTTCGCCGCCGCGCAGTCGATCGCGGACGGGCGCAACGACCGCGCCGTGCTGCTCTGCGGCACTGGCATAGGCATGGCTATCAGCGCCAACAAGGTGCCCGGCATCCGCGCCGCCCAATGCCACGACACCTACTCCGCCGAGCGGGCGCGCAAGAGCAACGATGCCCAGGTCATCACCATGGGCGCCCGCGTGATCGGCCCCGAGCTGGCCAAGTCGATCCTGCGCGCCTGGCTCGCCTCCGAGTTCGAGCCGGCCCGCTCCGGCCCCAAGGTCGCGCGCATCCGCGCGTTTGAGGACGCTGCCAGAAGGGCCTAGCCTCCACGCCCCGCAGCCCCGCCGTGAGCGCCCCGCCGAGGGAGGCGCGCCGCCCCGCCGACTGGGGCGACGTGGCGCCCGACGTGCTGGTCGAGATCGCCAGCCTATACTACCACCAGGACATCACCCAGGAAGAGCTGTCCCGCCGCTTCTCGCTGTCCCGCGCCAAGGTCAGCCGGTTGCTCAAGCGCGCCCGCGAGGACGGCATCGTCGAAATCCGCGTGCACCAGCATCCCGGGATCAGCAACGACCTAGAGCAGGAGTTCATTGGCCAGTTCGGCGTCCAACGGCTGCTCGTCTCGCTCGACCAGCGCGACGCGGAGGCGCAGCGCCTCGCGGTCGCCGGCCTGGTCGCCAGCCACCTATCCCGCACGTTGACGGAGGGCATGACGGTCGCGGTGGGCATGGGCCGCAACGTCGCCGCCGTGGCGGACGGCGCGGCGGCGACCCGGCGCGCCGTGACGTTCATGTGCGCCATCGGCGGCTCCGTGCGCGCCGGCGAGCACATGAACCCGGACCACATCTGCCGCCGCCTGGCCGTCCGCTTCGGCGGCGAGAGCGAGACGCTGTACGCCCCCGCCCTGGTGGCGAATGCCGCCCTGCGCGACGAGCTGTACCGCAACGACACGGTGCGGCTGGTACTCGACCGCGCTCGCAGGGCGGACGTGGCGCTGGTCGGCATCGGCGACCTGAGCGAGGACAGCAACATGGTCCGCATGGGCTGGTTCTCGCCGCAGGAGGTGGCCGAGGCCCGGCTGTCCGGCACCATCGGCGACATCATGGGCTACGACTTCATCGACATCCACGGCCGCTCGTCCAGCGCCAACATGCAGGGCCGGATCATCGGGCTGACCACCCGCGACCTAGCACGCATCCCCGACGTGATCGCGATCGCCAGCGAGAACACCAAGGCCGCCGCCATCCTCGGCGCACTGCGCACCGGCGTGGTCAACACGCTGGCGACCAGCTCCACCAACGCCCGCACCGTGCTGCGCCTGCACGAGGCGACGCGGTGACGGCCGGGCGGAGCGTTGAGCCGGGCCGCTACTCCTCCGGTTCGGTCGTGAACAGCAGCGGGTAGCCGTTCTTGCGGGCGATGTCGGTGGCGTTGGTCGCCTTGGCTTCGGCCACGTCCTTGGTGAACACCGCGACCACGCACACTCCGCGCTGGTGCGCCGTGCTCATCACTCGCTGCGCCTGCCCGTCGGCGAGCCGGAACTCCGCCCGCAGCACCATCACCACGAAGTCCCGCGGCGTGTAGTCGTCATTGACCAGCATGACTTTGTGCAGCTTCGGACGCTCAGGCTTGAGATCAGTGTCCGTGCGGTTCTTCGTGTCGGTGTCTTGCATCGGGGAGCTTCCAACAGGCCTCACCGGCATAGGTGTTTCCAACCCTGCCCCGGCACAACCCCGCAGGCGCTGTCCGCGCCGGGGAAACTGCCCCCAAGGGTATTGTTCCGTAGCCGGCCAGCGCCGTCAGGCGGCCGCAACATCCTCCTGCAGCCAGGTGGCCAGCCGGTCCTGGTGCGGATGGGCATGCAGGAAATGCAGGCCGTAGAACGCGCTGCCGACATGCGCCACCTGCGCCTCCACCGCGCCGAAGCCGTCCAGCGACAGGGTGATCCGCTCGCCGGCCTCGAACCTCCTGCCAGGCTCCTGCATGGAGATGAGCGCGCCGGACGCCGACAGATCCGACACCATGACCGCGTGGGCCGCCTTCCGGCCAACCCCGCTGCGCGCCGTCGCAGGCAGGTCGAGCTGGTAGCGGCGCTCACGGCGGCGTTCTGACCCGGACGCGTCCGCCGATTTGTGGCTGTCAGGCAGTTGCGTCATCGCGCCCTTGGTGTTCAGGATTGCCGTCGGCAGCATGCCGTGGAGCGATGAAATTTCGGTAAACCCACATGTTAGGAGCTTCTTGCTATAATATAACATAACATCGTAGAGACCCTCGCCGAAGCGGAAAGTCCTGCCATGAGATGTCGCGATGCCCTGCTGCTGACCACCGCATGCGGCCTATGGCTCGCCTCCCCGGCGCGCGCGGCCGATCCAGGGCCGGCGGACCCGTCGTCCTCTAGGCAGCCGGCCACGCCGCAGGTGCGCTTGGGCGCCGGCACCGGCCAGGCCAGCCCGCCGAAGTCGACGCAGGCGGACGTGGATGTCTACGTCCACAAGCTGGACCAGGCCCGCAGCCAGCTGGAGCCCAGCCTGGGCGCCACCACGTACGATTTCAGCCGCAAGACGATCGAGGCCCTGCCGCAGGGCGACAACGCGCCGCTCAACGACACCTTGTTGCAGGCGCCCGGCGTGGCGCAGGACAGCTTTGGGCAAATCCACGTCCGAGGCGACCACAACGAGGTGCAGTTCCGCCTGGACGGCGTGCAGCTGCCGGAAGGCCTGGCAGTGTTCGGGCAGTCCCTGGAGACCCGCTTCGCGCACTCCCTGTTGCTGATCACCGGGTCGCTGCCCGCCCAGTACGGCTTCGACACGGCAGCCGTGGTCGACATCATCACCAAGACCGGCCGCACTGACCCCGGCGGGGAAATCTCCATCTACGGCGGCGCGCGCGACTACTTCCAGCCGAGCATCAGCTACGGCGGCAGCATGGGCGCCATCGACTACTTCTACACCGGCGACTTCCTGCACAACCGCGTCGGCATCGAGAACCCGACCGGCAGCTTTAACCCGATCCACGATTTGTCGAACCAGACGCACGGCATCGTCCACCTCTCCGGGCTGATCGACGACACGGCGCGGGTCAGCCTGCTGGCCGGGTACTCCAACGAGTTCTTCGAGCTCCCGAACAACCCGAACCAGACGCCCTCGCTCGGCCTGTCGGACAACGGCGTCACCGGCTTCAACAGCGCCAACCTGACGCAGCACCAGCGCGAGATCACCGATTTCGGCATCCTGTCGGTGCAGAAGCAGTGGGGCGCGCTGGACGTGCAAAGCTCCGTGTTCACCCGCTATAGCAGCCTATACTACACACCGGACCCGGTGGGCGACCTGCTGTTCGACGGCCTCGCGCAGACCGCGGCGCGCTCGGTGCTGTCCACGGGCGAGCAGACAGACGCGAGCTGGGCGCTCAACGACCAGCACACGGTCCGCGCCGGCTTCACGGTGACGGCCGAGCGCAACGTGTCCTCGACGGATGCGCTGGTCATCTCCGCCCTCGGCGGCACCAGCGGCGTCGTGCAGGGCGGGGGAGCTATCTCCACCCAGCAGCCGGCCGGCGG
Organism: uncultured Acetobacteraceae bacterium; assembly: GCA_964249735.1. GTDB lineage: Bacteria > Pseudomonadota > Alphaproteobacteria > Acetobacterales > Acetobacteraceae > Lichenicola. Next base: position 4,596 of record CAXUDP010000153.1, read on the forward strand.
CGGCACCACCCCGATCTCCGACGCGCCGTTCGACGTGCACCAGGGCACCGGGCGGACCGGGACGCTGTTCGGCGTCTATCTGCAGGACGAGTGGCGCGCGCTGCCGAGCCTGACGGTCAACTACGGGCTGCGCTTTGACCAGGTGAACGAGTACACCGACGAGAACCAGGTCAGCCCGCGCATCAACGCCGTGTGGACGCCGCTCAAGGGAACCACCGTGCATGCCGGCTACTCGCGGTACTTTACGCCGCCGCCGTTCGAGCTGGTATCGGGCAACAGCGTGGCCCAGTTCAACGGCACCTCGGCGGCCTCGGCGGTGACGCAGGACGACATCGTCAAGGCAGAGCGGGACAACTACTTCGACGCCGGGGCGGAGCAGATCATCCTGCCCGGCCTGCGCGTGGGCGTGGACGCCTACTACAAGGCGGCGCGCAACCTGATCGACGAGGGCCAGTTCGGCGCGCCGATCATCCTGTCCGCGTTCAACTACCGCAAGGGCCAGGTAGACGGCGTGGAGCTGAGCACCTCCTACGACCGCGGCCCGGTGTCGCTGTATGCCAACTACGCCTACTCCCGCGCCATCGGCAAGGACATCATCTCCTCGCAGTTCGACTTCAGCGCAGCCGACCTGCAGTACATTACAGGACGCTGGATTCACCTCGACCATGACCAGCGCCACACCGCCTCGGCGGGCGCGGCCTACGCACTGTTCGAAGGCACCAGCCATCCGGCGCGGCTCTCGGCCGACATGGTGTTCGGCAGCGGGCTGCGCGCCGACCTGGTGACTCCCACCGGCGACATCCCGAACGGCCGCGCGCTGCCGGGCTACTACACGTTCAACCTGGCCGCGGTGCAGACGATCAAGACGGGGTATGTCGGGCCGACCCAGCTGCGGCTGGACGTCATCAACCTGCTGGACCAGATCTACGAGATACGCGATGGGACGGGAGTGGGGGTGGGGGCGCCGCAGTTTGGGCTGCGCCGCACCATCCTGGCCGGCCTCGCGCAATGCTTCTAGCGGCAGGGTGCTGTCCTGCACCCGGAAGGGGACGAGGTCCCCTTACCCCTGTTAATGCAATCAGGTGTCCAGAGGACTTCGTCCTCTGGCGGGGCTTTGGGCGGAGCCCCAACCTTGCTTTTACGGGTTAGCCAACCGCCCAAAGAACCCGGCGATCTCCGCCGCCGCGCGATCCGGGTCCTCGCGATGCGGAAAGTGCCCGACATCCTGCATCACCGCCAAGTCCAGGTCGCCGAACGTCTCGCCAAGCCGGTCGGTCCAGGCATACGGGAAGATCGGGTCGTCCCCCGGCCAGCGCACCGCCGTGGGCAGCCCGATCGGCGGCAGCGGGGGCGCTGCGCCCTGCATCATCTTGATCCGGGCGGCCTGGGCGGCGCGGTAGTAGGCGAAGCCGCCGGCCAGGTTGCCCGGGATCATGAAGTTGTCCACCCAGTCCT
>CAXUDP010000154.1:0-5881 GCA_964249735.1 uncultured Acetobacteraceae bacterium
AACGAAACAGGCCGCCCGGAGGCGGCCTGCCGCGTCACGCGGGAACGGGAAGACTAGCGCGGGGTGGCGTCGACCGGTGCGTCGCCACGGGCCGCAGCGGCCGTGGCGGCACGCTGCTGCTTGCGGTAGCGGTGGCGCACGTACATGCCGGTTGCGCAGCCGCCGGCGGCGCCCAGCACGCCGTGATGCGCGAGGTGGCCGCCGACGGCGCCCGCCGCACCGTACTTCAGGCAGCCGCCCGGCTCTGCGTTGGCAGGTGCTGCCGGCAGCGCCGCGCCCAGGGACAACGCCAGCGCCATCGGCACGGCGATCGACTTCTTCAACATGGAAGCTCCTGTGGAAAGATGGGCGGAAGGCCCGGTCCGGACACCGTGATCGCACGCGAACACGGCTTAATCTTGGCCGGCGAACGCCGTGGCGACGATCCGGCTGCAAGAACGGGCGAATAAATCCGGTTTCAATCGGGCAGCAGGCGGTACAGCACGGTCGGCCGCAGCACGCGGTCCTCCAGTTCCAGGGTGGTCGGCACGTCGTAGCGGCCGATCGGCACCAGCCCCTGCTTCGGCAGGTAGGCGCGTCCCGGGTCCGCGACCCATACCTCCGCCGAGCGCGCGCGCCGCCGCAGCCAGGGCAGGATGTGGCGCGTCATCGGCGCCTCGTAGCAGACGTCGCCGCACAGGATCAGGTCGAACGCCCGGTCGCTGCCGACCAGGTCCTCCGCCAGCACGGCGACAGCGACCGAATTGTGAACGGCGTTCAAACCGATCGCCGCTGCGGCCATCGGGTCGATCTCGGCCGCCTCGACCGACGCAGCACCTGCGCGCGCGCAGGCGATCGCGGCGATGCCGCCGCCGGCGGCGAAATCCAGCACCCGTCGACCCCTGACCAGCCCGGGATGGTCCAGCACGTGCCGCGCCAGCGCCTGCCCGCCTGGCCACGCGAACGCCCAGAACGGCGGCTCGATGCCGTGGCACTCCAGCCACGCCTCGGACGCCTGCCAGATCGGCGTGATCTCGCCCGCCAGGTGCAGCGTGATCTCGGGCACCAGGGGGGCCGTGCCGATGACGGTATGGGCGACGACGAACCCGGCCAGGTCCGCCGCCGCCCGGGGCTGCACCGGGATCAGGACAGGGTGCCTTCGGCGACCGCAGGCTCCGGCGCGCCGGCCGCCACCGCGGCGAGTGCTGCCGCCAGGCCGCGCACCACCGCCGCCGTGTCCAGGCCCGGCCCGCCATGGCGGGTCGCCTGCTCCGGCGACCACGGGATGTGGACGAAGCCGCAGCGCAGGCCGGGATGGCTGGTCTCGGCGCGGTGGCGCAGGCCGAAGAACACGTGGTTGCACACGAAGGTGCCGGCGCTGTGCGACACCGACGCTTCCAGCCCGGTTGTCCGGATCGCCGCCACCATCGCCTTGACCGGCAGGTTGGCGAAGTAGGCCGCCGGCGCGCCGGCGACCACCGGCCGGTCCACCGGCTGCGCGCCGCCGTTGTCGGGGATGCGCGCGTCGTCGAGGTTGATCGCCACCCGCTCCACCGTGAGCCCGTTGCGGCCGCCGGCGAGGCCCACCGACAACACCACGTCGGCCGGCCACTCGGCCAGCGCGTCGTCGAGCCGGGCCAGCGATGCCCCGAAGCGCGTCGGCAGCACCACCGTGCGCAGCGCGATGCCGGGCAGCGCCAGGCGGCCGAGCGCCTCGACCGCGTCCTGCGACGGGTTGACCGCCTCACCGTCGAACGGCTCGAAGCCGGAAACCAGGATGCGGGCCGCCATCGGTCCTCCCCAATCGTTACATTCCGTCGCCGTAACGCCGGCCTGGCTGTTACAGCGCGTGCGCATGCTTCTGTCGATCCCGGCTCCGGCCCGGTTCCGGGATGCCATTCGAGGATGATTCGATGCTCAGCAGGAAGTTGTTGTTCGCCTTGGCCACGCTCGGCACGGTGGGGGCGGGGTCGGTCCCGGCGATGGCCCAGCACGGCGGCGGCCCCGGCGGCTGGCACCACGGCAGCCCGCTGCTGGAAGGCGTCACCCTGACCGACGACCAGACGACCAAGCTGCACGCCCTGATGCAGTCCCAGCACGGCCCCGACAGCCTGCACGCCCAGCTGCGCGCGGTGCACGGACAGATCGACGACGCGATCCTGTCCGGCGGCACCGTCAGCGAAGCGAGCCTGCAGCCGCTGGTGCAGCAGGAGGTGTCGCTGATGCAGCAGGTCGAGGCGCAGCGCATCTCCAACGAGCTGGCGATCCGCAGCATGCTGACCCCGGCCCAGCTCGCCACCGCGTCGAGCACCCACGCCCAGATGGAGGCGCTGCACCAGCAGGAGCACGCGCTGATGAACGCCCGGGACGGCGCCCAGCCGCAGCCTGCCGACTAGACCGCAGCCGGTTCACGTTCGCTCACCCGGTTGCGGTCCAGCTTCTTGTCTGACGAGCTCCTTCACCGGTCAGGCGACCACACCTGATCCGGTGATGCTCCAGGCAGGATCGGCCGAAGAAGCGGAGGACGCGTCCGGTCGCGACGCGGCTTCCGCTCCGGGGCGGCCTGTTCCCGGTCAGGCGGCTGTCCTTCGCCTGGCACCGATCCGACGGGGTGCGAGCAACGGACACCGTCGCCATGCCGCGCGACCGGGGATCCTCGACCAGATGCCGGCCGCCCGCTGTCGGTGGCGCCGGACTTCGTCTACTCCGCGGCGCGCGAGAACGGCATCGCGGGGCGCAGCCGGCGCTGCTTCGGCGCGCCGCCGACGATGTGGCCGATCGCGGTCAGGCTGTCGACGTGGTCGCAGACGATCTTGAACACCGCCAGCAGCGGCACGCTCAGGAAGGCCCCCGGGATCCCCCACAGCCAGTCCCAGAACAACAGGGACGCCATCACCAGCACGGGGTTGAGGGTGAAGCGCTTGGCCAGCAGCAGCGGCGTGACCGTCTCGCCCTCCAGCAGGTGGATCGCGAGATAGATCGCCGGCGGCAGCAGCGCGTGCAGCGCGGACGGGAACACGAACAGCCCCACCAGGAAGTAGATCACGATGCCGGTGAACGGCCCGATGATCGGGATGTAGTTGAGCAGGAACGCCAGCACGCCCCAGAGCAGCGGGTTGGGCAGGCCGAGGGCTGCGCACTGCGCGAAGTTCAGCGTGCCCACCAGGAGGTTCATCACCGTGATGGTGGCGAGGTAGAGCGACACGTTGTGCTCGATGGCGGTGGCGATCTGCACCGTGCGCCGCTTGTCGGCCCAGGTCGGCATGATCTCGACGAACCGGCGCAGCAGGCTGTCGCCCTCGTACAGCAGGAAGAACAGCATCAGCAGCATGGAGAACAGCTGCCCCAGGAACGCGCGCGTGCCGAGCAGGATCGACGAGCCGACGCTGGTCAGGCCGCTGGTGCCCGACTGCTGCACGGTGACGGTGCGGACGTTGGAGGCTGCGGCCCCGCCCTGGTCCATCAGCCCCTGCAGCTTCTTCATGCCGTTCTGCAGCGCGTGGATCGGCCCGTTCAGGAACGACAGCTTGTGCTGCAGCGCCGGCAGGCTTTCCGGCGCGCGTGCGATCCAGCCCGAGGCCGGCACCGAGATCGCCGCCCCGATCGCGCCCACGATCCCGAACAGCAGCCCGATCAGCAGCAAGGCGGCGATCGGCTTGGGGATGCGCAGGCGCTGGTTCAGGAACCGCATCGGCGCCGACAGCAGCAGGTTCAGCACGCCGGCCAGCACGAACGGCAGCACGATGTCGCTGGTGAAGTACAGCGTGTAGAACACGCCCATGACCGTCAGCAGCAGCAGGCACACCGAGATGGTGTGCAGCCCGCTGCCGCGAGGCGCCTCGGCCACGGACTCCTGGACGCGGAGCTGGGGACCGCGATCGGTGTCGGTGGGCCCGGTGGTCGCCGCGATGGATGCCATGTTCCGTTCCGCCCCAACGTTGCGCCGAGAACGTCCTCACCGGCCGTCCTTTGTCCAGGAAAATCATGCACCGCAAAACGAGGCGGCCCGGGAGCCTTCAGGCGGCGCGGGGCAGCCGGACCACGAACCGCGCGCCCACCACGCGGCCGGCCTCGTCGATCCGGTTCTCCGCCGAGATCCGGCCGCGCAGCGCCTCGACGATCTGCCGGCTGATCGACAGGCCCAGCCCGGAATGCTGGCCGAAATGCTCCCCTGCCGGCCGCTCGGAGTAGAACCGGTCGAAGATGCTGTCGAGCTTGGCGGCGGGAATGCCGGGCCCCTCGTCCGCCACCGCGATCTCCAGCATTCCCGGCACCGATCCCGGCAGCTCGGATACCGACAGCACGATCCGCCCGTCAGGCGGCGAGAAGGAGGCGGCGTTGCCCAGCAGGTTGCGCAGCACCTGCACCAGCCGGTCCTCCACCGCTTCCGCCAGCAGCGGACGCGACGGCGCCGCCGGCGCCTCGACCACGATCACCGGATCACCGTCCTTGCGCGTCGCCTGGTTGATCTCGGCCAGCACCGACAGGATCGGCAGCACCGCCACCGGCTCGGTGTGCGAGCGCGACAGCTCGGCGTCGATCCGGCTCGCATCCGAGATGTCGGTGATCAGCCGGTCGAGCCGGCGCACGTCCTGGTTGATGATCGCGAGCAGGCGGCGCTGCTGGTCCGGGTCCAAAGTACGCATCAGCGTCTCGATCGCCGAGCGTATGGAGGAAAGCGGGTTCTTGATCTCGTGGCTGACGTCGGCGGCGAAGCGCTCGATCGCGTCCATGCGTGCCCACAGCGCGAGCGCGCTTTCCTCCAGCGCCTGCGCCAGCTCGCCCAGCTCGTCGCGCCTGGCCAGCAGCCCCGGCGGCACGCTGCCGGTGCGGCCGATGGTTTCGCGCATCACGTGCGCCGACGCGGCCAGGCCCAGCAGCGGCCGCGCGATGGTCTGCGCCAGGTACCAGGACAGCAGCACGGTGATGGCGAGCGCCACCACGAACAGCACCAGGATGGAGGAGCGCACCGCGAACAGCGAGCGGTCCACCTCGCGCGCCTCGCGCGTGAGCTGGATGATGCCCACGGTCTGCCCGTCATGCGCCACCGGCTCGGCCACAGTGACCAGCAGCCGGTGGTCGGCGGTGCGCCGGATGAAGGGCGGCGTCTCGCTGCTGTCGGGGTCGCCGAAGCGGAGCTGCTCGCGCACCTCCGGCTGCGCGTTCGGATCGGCGTTGGGTCCCAGCGTCGGCACCAGCCGGTGCGGCATCAGGCTCAGCAGCCGGTCGTAGAGCTGCTGCAGCAGCCGTGCCGCGCGGTCCGGCAATCCCGGCGCCGCGTCGCGCCCGTCAGGGCGTGGGTGGTATCCGCCCGGCGTGTCGGCCCGGCTGTCGGCAATCTGCTGCCCGTCCGGCGCGAACAGCCTGGCATGCGCGCTCGGGCTCGGCTCGGTCAGACGGAGCAGCAGCGGCCGCGCCAGAAGCTGCACCAGCACGAACGGCTCCCCCGGCGGAGGCTGGTTCCTGCCGGCGTGGACGCGCCTGGCGCCATGGGCCGCGTCCTTGGGCGCCGGCGCCACCGCGGACTGCCCGAGCGCGCCCGCATAGATCCGCGCCTGCTCGCGCAGGCTGCTGACCTCGGCCTCCAGCAGGCTGTTCTGGAACTGGTTGAGGTAGAGCAGCGTCGCCACCAGCAGCGCCAGCGGCAGGGCGTTGACCAGCAGGATGCGCCGCATCATCGGCGACACCCAGCGGCGGCGGACCAGGAAGACGGGCGGCGTCCCGGTCGTCGGAGCGGCCGCCATCAGCTGCATCGGTGGCGTCATTCCTCCTTGTAGCGGTAGCCGATGCCGTACAGCGTCTCGATGTGGTTGAAGCTTTCGTCCACCTGCCTGAACTTCTTGCGCACCCGCTTGATGTGGCTGTCGATGGTGCGGTCGTCGACGTAGATGTTCTCGCCGTA
>CAXUDP010000155.1:0-5846 GCA_964249735.1 uncultured Acetobacteraceae bacterium
GGCCCGTGCGTCTGAGCGGGACGGTGTACTGTCATAAGGCTGGATTTGGCCCCTGAGCCCCGTTAAGGCATCGGTGGATGGTCGCGGGATGGACATTGAAGGTTCTGGCGACTTCGCTGATGGACCTGCCTTCACGGACCAGCGAGACGGCCAACGCTTTTTGATCTGGCCGTAGCTTTTGCGGCCTTCCGAACGACACTCCGCGCCGTTTTGCGGCCTCGCGGCCCTCATCGGTTCGGTGCCGGATGAGGGCCCGTTCGAACTCGGCAACGCCGGCGAACATCGTCAGAACCATGCGTCCGGCTGGCGTCGTGGTGTCGGCCCAAGGCTCTTCAAGTGATTGTAATCCTGCATCCTTCTCGCGAATGACCTCAGCAATGCGGAGCAGTTCAGCCGTGGAGCGGGCGAGCCGATCGAGGCGGCTGACGACCAGAATGTCATCAGCGCGCAGTTCCTGGAGCAGCCGCTCGAGCGCGGGCCGTTGCCGCGCGGCGCCGGAGATCTTCTCCTCGAACAGCCGGCTGCATCCTGCTTCCTTGAGCCGTGTCCGCTGCAGGTCGAGGCGTTGATCCTCGGTCGAGACGCGGGCGTAGCCGAGCTTCATGCCCGGTGCCCGGCGGGCATGGGAAACTTATCGCATAATTGCCCTATTCCGCATAGGATTTTTGCAGCATGTAAGTGCCTGATCTTTGGTCCACGCCCGGACCCCTGCGAAAGTCCGGAGTTCCGCACACCATGTCGAGCCGTTTCGTGTCCGACGAGCAGCGCGCCCGATACGGCCGCTACACCGGCGATCCCAATGAGGAGCAGCTCTCCCGCCACTTCCATCTCGATGCCGCCGATCGCGAGTTGGTCGGCGGAATGCGCGGCGCCCATAATCGCCTCGGCTTTGCCGTCCAACTTGGAACGGCTCGCTTCCTCGGCGCCTTTCTCGACGATCCGGCTCAGATACCGCTTGCCGTCGTTACGGCCATGGCGCGTCAACTGGGCGAGGGCCCGGCGCCGTGCCTGAAGGCCTACCGTGATGGCCGGCAACGCTGGCGTCACGCCGCGGCCATCCGCGATCACTACGGCTTCCGCGACCTGGAGCAAGACCCTGGTGCCGGCTTCCGGCTGATCCGGTGGCTCTACGTACTGTGTTGGACCGGGGACGACCGGCCCGGACTGTTGTTCGATCGCGCGACCACATGGCTGCTGGCGCACAAGGTGCTGCTTCCCGGAATTTCCACGTTGGAACGCTTGATCGGCCGCGTGCGCCATCGCGCGACCCTGCGACTGTGGCAACGCCTGACCCGGGCCCTGACCGTTGAACAGCATGAGAAGTTGGTCGCCCTGGTTGCCTCCGATGACGATGAGACGCTCGCAACTCTGGAAGATCTGCGCGCAGCGCCGAAGCGGCGCTCGCCCACGGAGTTGCTGCGGCATCTGGAGCGCATCGACACCATTCGTGGCCACGGCTTGCGCCTGTCGCGACCCGCCGACCTGCCGTCTGCTCCCCTCGAGCGGCTGGCGCGCAGTGCGCGCACCGCCAAGCCAGCCAACCTGTCGGCGTTGCACGAGCCGCGGCGCACCGCCACGCTGGCAGCCCTGTTCCAGACCCTCGAGTCCACAGCGCTCGACGACGCGGTTGAATTGTTCGACGCCTTGGCCGCCGACATCTTCACCCACGCCGAAGAGGCCCACCGCAAATCGAGGCTGCGCTCGCTGCGTGACCTCGATGCTGCCGCCATTATGCTGCGCGATGTGGGTGGGCATGTCGTGGCCGAGGAGGATGCGGCTCGGCCGCTTGGCGAATGGAAGAACGCCCTGTTCAAGCAGATCGCCCGGACCGACATCACCGCTGCGATGGCTAGCGTCGATAGCCTGGTTACCAAGCCCGACGACCGGCGCTATCAGGAGTTGCGGCCGCATTGGCGGCGGGTCCGAACGCTGTTCTCCGGCCTGCTGCAGCGGACCATGCTCGACGCGACGCCTGCGGGCCAGCCCGTGATTGCAGCGCTGGATTACCTGCGCGGCGTGGGCGATTGGAACCGCGCCCGAATGATCGATGCGCCAACCGGCTTTCTGTCTGTGGCCTGGCGGCGTCATGCCGTGGATGGTGCCGGCAAGGTCGCCGACAATCGCGCCTATGTCTTTGCCGCTCTCGAAGCGTTCCGCGCCGGGCTGAAGCGACGTGATGTGTTCGTGCCGGCCGGCGTGCGCTACGCCGATCCGAGGCAAGGCCTGCTGAGTGGTGAGGCCTGGAACGCCGCCCGCCTGACCGTCTGCCGAGCGCTCGACCGTTCGCCCGATGCCGAGACGGAAATGGGTAGGCTCGCCGAAAGGCTGGACCAAGCGTGGCACCAGGTCGCCGCCAACCTGCCCGATAATCCCGCTGCTCGGATCGAGCGCCGCAACGGCCGCGATGAGTTGGTGCTCAGTCCGCTCGACAGGCTCGAGCGGCCGCCCAGCCTGATCGCCCTGCAATCGGCCATCGCGGCACGGATCCCGAAGATCGATCTGCCCGACGTCATGCTGGAGGCCGCCGCGCGCTCCGGCTTCGCCGAAGCTTTCACCCACGTCAGCGAGCGCCATGCCCGGGTCGAGGATTTCACCATCAGCCTGTGCGGCGGGCTGGTGGCGCAGGCATGCAATATCGGCTTCGAGCCTCTGGTTCGCACCGATCAGTCGGCACTCAGCCGTAACCGGCTGTCCTGGGTCAGCCAAAACTTCATCCGGCCGGAGACCATTGCTGCCGCTAATGCTCGCATCGTCGCGGCGCAAAATGCGCTGCCGATCGCGCACATCTGGGGCAGCGGCGAGGTTGCCTCGGCCGACGGCATTCGTTTTGTGGCACCCAGCAGCGCCATCCATGCTGGGCCCGATCCGAAATACTTCGGTGCCGGGCGCGGCATCACCTACTACAATCTTGTCTCCGACCAGTTCACCGGACTCAACGCAGTCGTCGTGCCCGGCACCCTGCGCGACAGCCTGCTTATCCTGGGGCTGCTTCTCGACCAGGAAACCGATCTCGAGCCGACCGAAATCATGACGGATACCGCGGCTTACGCCGACACCGTTTTCGGGCTGTTTTGGCTGCTTGGCTATCAATTCAGCCCGAGGCTTGCCGACATCGGCGACGCCCGATTCTAGCGTGTCGACCGCGCTGCCGACTACGGCCCGCTCGATGGCCTGGCCCGCCATCGCATCGACATCGAGCTGATAAAGCGCAACTGGGAAGACCTGCTGCGTCTGGCCGGATCGCTCAAACTCGGCCGTATCCACGCCGGCGCCATCATGCGTGTGCTGCAAGTGAAGGACCGCCCGACCACCCTGGCCCGCGCGCTCGCCGAACTTGGCCGCATCGTCAAGACGCTGCACATGCTCGGATACATCGATAGCAAAGAGAAGCGTCGCCGCATTCTTACCCAGCTCAACCGCCAGGAGTTTCGCTATCGCCTCGCCAGGCGCGTCTGCCACGGCGACCGTGGCGAGATCCGCAAAGCCTATCGACAGGAGCAGGAAGAGCAACTCGGCGCTCTCGGCCTGACGCTCAACGCCATCGCCCTGTGGAACTCGACCTACATTCAGGCTGCCATCGACCAGCTCGCCCGCGAGGGATGGGACATCAGCGAGGCCGACATCGCCAGGGTCTCGCCGCTGCTCTTCAAGCACATCAACTTCCTCGGCCGATACGCCTTCGACCTACCGCAGGCCATCGCCGAAGGCGCCCTTCGCCCTCTGCGAAACCCTAATTCCGAATAGGACTTTCGCATAGCCTTATGACAGTACACCGTCCCGCTCAGACGCACAGGCCTCCAAGCCAGACAGGCCGACAAGCGCGAGCCATGCCTTGAGCTTGAGTGAGTGCAAGACACCATGAATAACGATTGTCTCGCGGCATCGTGTCCATTCGGACGTATGCCGCTGCGCCTACCCGCACGTAGCATCTCAGAGATGGCCAAGGGCATCCTTGGTGGGAGGGGCAGGTGGCGGCAGTCAGGGTCCTGCTCGTGGAGGACGAGGGCCTCATCCGTATGGTGGCCGCCGAGTTCCTCCAAGACGAAGGCTTCGAGGTGACGGAAGCCTGGGACGGCGACGAGGCTGCCAGGCTACTCGACAGCGCCGCCTGCTTCGACGTCCTGTTTACCGACGTGCAAATGCCCGGGGTGCTAGACGGCATTGGCGTGGCTCTGCACGCCCGGCGCCGGTGGGCCACTCTCCCGTTGCTGGTCGTGTCCGGCCACGCGGTGCAGCTTGTAGCCCGACTTGCCGTGCTGAACCCAGCCGCCGTCTTCATAGGCAAGCCCTACCTTCTGGATGAGGTCGCAGGTGCCCTAAAGCGTCTGACCGGAAAGCCTTAGTTGCTTGAAGCGGCATTCATGACAGGCCGGCGTCCGGGCCGGTCAGCGCGCGATGCGTGCCCTGCTCATGCGCAGGGTGATGACGGCTCCCTCGGTCGGCCAATCAAATGTGACGGAGCCGCCAAGCTGGCCGATGACGCTGCGGGTGAGCAGCTTGGTGCCGAAGCCGTCCGGTCCTCTAGGGGCAGTGAGGGGGGGTCCGCCCCGCTCCGTCCAGGTGAGTGCCACCTCGCCGCCGGGGGCGGTGCACGAGATGTCGAGCATGCCGTCCGGCAGCGACAGCGCGCCATGTTTGACCGAGTTGGTCGTCAACTCGTGCACCACCAGGGCCAGGGTCGTGGCTGCAGCCTGCCCCACGTGCACGTCTGGCATGGAGAGGTGGATGCGACCGCCCACGGCGCCCGCATCGTCGTAGGGCGCTAGCAGGGCGGTGAGCAGGGTCTTCAGCCGCACTGCCTTGTCGTCTTCGGGGTCCGCAGCGGGATGCAGCAGATCATGGGCACGTCCCAGTGCGGTCAACCGGTGCGTCAGGTCGCGCGCCATCTCCGCCGTGGTGTTCGCCGAGCGGGCGGCGATCGTTGTGAGCGACGAGGCAAGGGCGAACAGGTTCTTGACCCGGTGGCTCATCTCGCCCGCCAGCAGATCGCGGGCTTCCTCGGCCTCCTTGCGCCCCGTCACGTCCAGAAACACCCCGAACATGACCTTGCCGACCATGCCAATGTCGTCGCCCATGCCGCGGGCTGAAATCCAGCGGATGCCATTGTCGTGCTGGATTCGGAAGTCGATCTCGTAGGAGCTGGGAAGCGCCCGGGTCGTCTCGAAAGCGGTTCTCACCTTGTCGAGGTCCTCGGGATGGATGCGGGCAGATAAAATCTCGAAGGTGACCGGTTTGTCGCTTGGCACGCCCCAAAGGACATGGGCGCGCTGGTCCAGGGCGACCTCGTCGGTCTCGACGTTCCACGACCACAGCGCCACGCCGGCCGCGTCGGTCGCGATGCGCAGGCGTTCCACGTCCCATACCGGGTCGCTCGATCCTGTCCCGGACATCGTATCGGCCCCTCCTGGCTGGCCAGGGTGCGGGACCCCCGCCGTGGCTCATGCACCGCATCCTGGCACCTGTAACATTTGACCGTCACTTGCCATCTACGCAACGTGAATATCAGTGTGTGCAAGGGAATAGGGAAGCAAATGGGCTTGGCTCGCCTTGCCAGGCGCCGCAATTTTCATCGTGTCCAGGCAATAGCGGCTCCCTCATAGAAGCCCTCGTCCTTATCGGAGGGTCTGCTGGAAGCCTCGGACCTTTTCGGCAGATCGTGGCGGCTTTGCAACCCAAGAGCCGGATAATCTCAGCGAACGTGAGTCCGATCAGGCCGATAAGCGCGAGCCAGCCCACGGGTGAGTGCAAGCCGCTACAGTTAGGCTCACATTTGACCAATGACGGTGGTTGCGAAAACGACCGGTTTCCAGCCAGTCGGTCCAGGCCAAGCCTGACGGCCTATTCGG
>CAXUDP010000156.1:0-5828 GCA_964249735.1 uncultured Acetobacteraceae bacterium
GGCGATGTTGTGGACGACGCCGCGTCCGATCTTGAAGAACCTGGGAAGGCTTGTCGTGGCTGCGAAATCAAGCACGCGGCGATACCCTCGAAGGAGGTGGATCCAAATGGCAAGACCATGTCAAAAGAAGTTCACAAGATCTTAATATTTTGGATCCCAGACGTCCTGTCAATCTTTTAGGGATGCTAGGACGCCTGATCCCACTCGGGCGTGTTCAACGCTATGATGTTCACGACATGAACCAGCATCAATTGTTAATTTGGTCAGCTCATGCTTGCAACTGGTCCTATATTACTCGGATAGGTGGAGTTTTTTTGGTTCTACAATCGGATCGCTAGATGACGTGGGCGGAGGTTCGTCGCGCAGACCCGCTGTCCGGACCGCCTTGCTGGCGCCGATCTGGTACACGTGCAGCCGCTTGTCCACCGGGTGCGAGCGGGATCTCGCCTCGGCACGGTCGTCGATGCGGACGACGCGCTCGTCCGACAACGGCGCACCTAGCCGGTGAAGCCTTCCAGCACGATCTTGCCGCGCGCCGTGCCGCTCTCGATCAGGGCGTGCACGCGTTTCAGGGCGGCAACGGTGATCGGGCCCTCGTTCCGCGTCATCGTGCTGCGCAGCGTGCTGTCGTCCACCAGCCGTGCGACCTCGTTCAGCAGCCTGCCCTGCTCGGCCATGTCGGCGGTCCCGTAGATTGACCGGGTGAACATCAGCTCCCAGTGTACCGAGGCCGACTTGCGCTTGAACGGGTTGATGTCGAGGGCCGGCGGGTCGTCGATCACCCCGAGGCGCCCCTGCGGGGCCAGCATCTCCGCGATCTCGAGGAGGTGGCGGTCGGTCTGGGTGGTGGAGAACACGAAGGCAGGGGCGCCGAGCCCGAGGGCTGCGACCTGCGCGGCCAGGGGCTGGCTGTGGTCGACCACGTGATGCGCGCCCAGCTCGCGCGCCCAGGACACCGTTTCCGGCCGTGACGCGGTGGCGATCACGGCGAGTCCGGTGAGGGTGCGGGCGAGCTGGATCGCCATCGAGCCCACGCCGCCAGCGCCGCCGACGATCACGATGGCGGCCGCAGCACCCGGCACCGGCCGTCCGACATCCAGCCGGTCGAACAGCATCTCCCAGGCGGTGATCGCGGTCAGCGGCAGGGCGGCGGCAGGACCCCAGTCCAGCGTCCGCGGCTTGGCGCCGACGATCCGCTCGTCGACCAGCTGGTACTCGCTGTTGCTGCCGGGGCGCCCGATCGCTCCGGCGTAGAACACCGCGTCGCCCGGGCGGAACGAGGACACCTCCGGACCGACCGCGTGGACGATCCCGGCCGCGTCCCAGCCCAGCACCTTCCACTCGCCCGGCTCCGGCTTGGCTCCCTTGCGTATCTTGGTGTCGACCGGGTTCACCGAGACCGCCTTCACCTCGACCAGGAGGTCCCGGCCGGTGGCGGCAGGCATGGGAAGCTCGATGTCGAGCAGGGCGTCGTCACGGTCGATCCCGCCCGGTTCCCGGTAGCCGATGGCGCGCATGGAGGTCCTCGCAGATCTGGATGCAGGATCAGGCGATGGCAGCGTGGAGTCGATACGCGCCATCCCCGTCCAGGTTGGCGCCACCGGAGCCAGCCGGACCGCACGGTCGCGGCAGGATCGTCCCTCCTGCCGGACGCAGATGGAAGGGGGACGCACCTCAGGACGTCGCCTCAACCGACCACGTCGAGGACAGCACCAGCGGCGAGCGGTCCAGCGCGGCAACGACGCCGTCGAGCTCAGCCTCGTCCGCGGTGCTCGGCACCAGCACCGCGACCAGCTCCACCTGCTCGTCGCCATACGAACGCACCTCCACCCTGCGGATCGGGTAGTTCGCCCGGTCGAGCTCGGTATCGGGCAGATCGTGGACCTCCGACACGCCGCGCGGATGGCAGACCGCGTGGATCATTTGCTTGCCTTCCGTCACGTCGGCGGTGATCGGGCGGCGGGTTGACCCGGTTCACCAGCGGGCGGAGCAGGATGTTGCCGGCCAGTACGAAGCCCGCGAGCGTCGCCGCCTCGGCCGTCATGCCGCTGCTGGCCAGCGTGCGCCGAGACCGGGGAAGGCAGCCGCACCGACCGCGACCAGGACGTTGATCCACAGCCCGCGGGGCGCTGCCGCCATTGCCGATCCAGGCCGATCAGGGTGCCCGGCACGAACGAGGCGGCATGGGCGGCGGCGGTGTGGGCATAGGCGCTCGCGGCGAAGCGGACCGCCCAGGATCCGAACCGGTCCACCGGCCAGTCCGAACGGACGTGAACGATGTTCATGGGAACTGAAAGCCGCCCCGCGTCCGGATGCCGCCGCTGGTGCCGCCAGAAGGAAGAGCCGTCCTCCTGCCATCGGTACCGCCGGGACAACCGAGAAGCGAAGAGCCTGAAGGCTGTGCAGGGGGTTGCCGACCAGGCGGGTCACAGCTCGATCTGCCGGCCGATCTCGATGAAGCGGCTGCGGGGGAGCGCGAAGCGGTCCGGACCGCGCACGGCGTTGCGATACAGGAAGGCGAACACCATGCGGCGCCAGGACGCCAGCTTGCGGTCGGTGGCGCTCGCGACCACGTCGTCGTTCGCGGCAAAGAACAGCACGCGGTCCAGGTCGACGGAACAGCCACGTCCGCGCGCGTCCTCCAGGGCCGCAACCAGGTTCGGCACTTCGAAGAAGCCGAAGCGGACCTGTATCTCCCAGACGTCGGTGGCGACCTGCTCGACCCTGACGCGCTCCGCCGCCGGCACCCGGGCCACCGTCTCGAACTTCACGTAGAGGGTGATGACCTGGCGCGGCAGCGCCCCGAACAGGGCGACGTGCCGCGCCACCAAGGGCGGGAGCCTCGCGGCACGCCGGCTGAGGAACACCGCACTTCCCTCGGTGCGGGGCAGGGTGCCGTCCGCGAGCAGCCGAAGCAGTCTGTCGTCCCGCTCCGTTTCCGGCGCCTGGCCTGCCCGCACCAGCAGCACGCCCCTGTGCCAGGTGACCATGACCGTGAACAGCGCGGCGCCGAACAGCAGGGGCACGTACCCGCCATCCAGGATCTTGAGCAGGTTGGCGCAGAAGAAGGCGACGTCGATCATGAGGAACAGCGTCACGATCGGAAGTGCTGCGGCCAGGCGCCAGTGCCAGCGCTCGCGCATGACGTCGAACAGCAGCACCGTGGTCAGCATCATGGTGGTGGCGACCGCGGTGCCGAACGCGCCGGTCAGCCGGGCTGAGCTGCCGAAGCCGATCGTGATCGCGACGGTGGCGACCATCATGATCCAGTTCACCACCGGCACGTAGATCTGGCCGTATTCGAGGTCGGAGGTCTGGTGGATGACCAGGCTCGGCAGCCAGCCGAGCTGGATCGCCTGACGGGTGAGCGAGTAGGCGCCGGTGATGATCGCCTGGCTGGCGATGATGGTGGCGACCGTCGCCAGCGCCACCAGCGGATAGACGCCCCAGTCCGGCACCTCGGAGAAGAACGGGTTGCTCGCGAGCGAGGGGTCGCGCAGCAGCTGCGCCGCCTGTCCGGCGTAGTTGAGCAGCAGCGCCGGCAGGACGATCGCGGTCCAGGCGATCCGCACCGGCCGGCGGCCGAAATGGCCCATGTCGGCGTAGAGCGCCTCGCCGCCGGTCAGGGCCAGGAAGACGCCGCCGAGCACGACAAGGCTGCCCCAGCCATGCGAGGCCAGGAAGCGCAGGCCCAGCAGCGGGTTGAACGCCGCCACCACGCCCGGGCTGCGCAGGATCGCGACCAGGCCGATCGCGCCGATCACGGCGAACCAGACCAGCATCACCGGCCCGAACAGCCGCCCCAGCCTGGCGGTGCCGAACGGCTGCGCTGCGAACAGCGCCACCAGGATCACGACCGCGAGCGGCAGCACGTAGGGCTTGAACACGTTCGTGGCGACGTTCAGCCCTTCCAGCGCGCTCAGCACCGAGATCGCAGGGGTGATGATGCCGTCGCCGTAGATCAGCGCCGCGCCGAGCAGGCCGGCCGCGATCAGCAGCCTGCCCCGGCTCAGCAGGGGCCCCTCGAACGGCCGGCTCAGCATCGACATCAGGGCCAGGATGCCGCCTTCGCCCCCGTTGTCGGCACGCATCACGACCAGGCAGTACTTGATCGAGATGGTCAGGATCAGCGCCCAGACGATGAGCGACAGGCTGCCCAACGCCACGTCGGCGCTGATCTTGCCCCCGGCGTCGCCGACCACGGTCTGGAAGGTGTAGAGCGGGCTGGTGCCCAGGTCGCCATAGACGATGCCGAGAGCCGCGACGCTCATCGTCGCCAGCCCGGATGGCCGCTTCTCGGTCACGTGCTTGCCTTCATCGAGCGGCTCCGCTTTCCAACAACCGTTCTCCTAGCGGCCTGCACATAAAGACGGCATTTCCGATCCTGGCTCTGTCGTAAAGAACGCATAAAGGCGGTCGTGCGGCGCGTCGGCGCTGTCGATGCCGTCCTGGTCCAGCCGACGTCGGCGGAAGGTCGACAGATCGTCGCGGCATCCAGGAGCGGATCAGGCGGCGCATCGGCACCTCGATCGCAGCACGGGTCGCCGCGGCAAGTGCCAGTGCCGCCAGAACGGTGCCCGCCATCAAGCGCAACGGGCCGGAGGTGACCCAAGGGTAATGGAACGCGATCAGCAGCACCGATACGTGAGGCAGGCGGAGGCAATACGAGATCCGTCCGAGGAAGACGATCGGCGGCAGGGGAAGCAAGCGCGAAGCGATGGATCCGTCAGCGACAGGCAGGCAATCAAAGCGGGTGTCAGGAACATCAGGCGCTGATGCTCGACCAGGGTCCACCTATCGAACAGGACAAGAGCCATAAAAAGCAGGAGGAGCAGGTCGGCACCGAGGCGAAACAGAAGGCGATCCGTTTCGCGACCCCGCAGAACGAGAAAGATAGACCAGCCCGCAACGAACATCGTTGTCGCGCGCACCAGGTCGATCCACCAGACCGGACCGTACAGCGCAGGCACGGCGCCACTTTCGCCGGGACCAATCTGGTCGGCGCGTAGAGGATCGGGAACACGACAAGATAGCAGAAGGTCTCGGCTGACACCGACTAGGCGGGAACGTTCCAGAAGCCGGCTGTTGCCGGGATCGGCAAGGCACCGAGCAGCAGGAGCTGCGAGACGAACTCCCGGGCGAGCCGGAAGGGCGGATCGGTCCTGAAACTGTCGCACCGCCAATGGAGAAGCAAAATCAGCATGAGAAGCAGGGCGAACAGATACGGCGGATAATCCGGGCGAATTTGGCGATGGCGTAACGCCTGAACTCAAGTCGTTCCGGCTTGGTTTTGACATAGGTCAGGGCGAGGACGAAGCCATCGAGCGTGAAGAAGAAATCCACTGCAGCATTGTGGACGACGGTACGACCGATGGAGGAGATACCCGTCACGTCCAGGTGTTCGATGACGACATCGAGTGCCAGGACACCGCGCAGCCCCGTCAATTGTCATATTTCGGTCGAACCAGTGTGCCGGGACGATTACGCCATCCAGATGAGCCATTGGTGACGACCCAGATACGTCAGCCGATCGTCCATACCTGCCCGCCATGCGTGCAGTCCGAGCCTCCGGCTGTGTCGACCCGGTGATGAATGTGCTGCCTGCACACAAGAATGCCATCCCGGCCGCGAAGAGGTGACGACCGCAGCAGGTCTGGCCAGTGCGCAGCGGGTTGGATCGCCCTCGAGCCGGCCCGCCGGCGCTGCTCGACGATCACCCGGGCATCCCCGGTTCGATGGCAGGCTCCGCTTCAACCGGATGGCCGCACTGCCGGCTCATGATGCCTTCGGGAAGCGCAGCCGGTCGGCGGGTGCTGCCAGCATCGCCG
>CAXUDP010000157.1:0-5797 GCA_964249735.1 uncultured Acetobacteraceae bacterium
TCCCCGGACGCCGTGGTGCGGGTGTTCGCGGCCAGGACCGTGCGCTGGCGCGGCATTCTCGCCACCCACTGCTGGATCGTGTTCAAGCCCGAGGGAGCCCGCTCCTATACCCGCTACGACTACACCGCCTGGGGGCAACCCGATCCGCATGAACGGCTTCGAGCCGGACGGGCGCTGGTTCGGACAGGAGCCGGAGGTGGTGTTCGCGGCCGATGGTCCCGCCGCCGCCTCGCTGGTCCCGCACGTGCAGGAGGCGATCCGCACCTACGCCCATCGCGAGCACGGCAGCTACCGGGCATGGCTTGGCCCGAACAGCAACACCTTCATCGCCGCGATCCTAGATGCCCTGCCGGGCCTGCCGGCGGTGCTGCCGCCGACCGCGATCGGCAAGGACTACCCCCATGACCGGCGTTGGCTGCGCCGCACCGCCTCGCGGAGCGGCTTCCGGCTTACGTTCGGCGGCTATGCTGCCCTGACGCTGGGCTGGGTCGAGGGGATCGAGCTGAGCCTGCTCGGCCTGGTCGTGGGCCTCGACCTCCGGCGCCCGGCCCTGAAGCTGCCTGGGCTCGGCCGTCTGGGGCTTTCGGCTCAGCTCCGGCAGGACTCCACACACCCACGCGCCCTTGCAGGCCGACAGCCAGGCAGTCCAGATCCGGCGCGGCCGTTTGAAGGACCGGCTCCGCCATTGCCACGTCGAGAGGAGGGCGATTCCCATTTCAAATGGGAAAAGTCGAAAGGGGGTCGATATTCCCATTTCAGACTCATTTCGACCCTGCCTCTGGCGCCCCCGCCCTGCGAGTCGCTGCGTTCTGGACAGCGAGCTGACAGATCGTGACGATTGCCGATCCTGACGTTACCTCGCCGCAGCCAAACCCGCTCCGAAGGCCGGCGTAAGCCCCACCAGAAGCAAGGGAAACGGATCCCGTGCCGGATTGGAACGCGGGTTGATCCCGATTCCCGTTTGGGATCTGCCGATTCCCAAATGTTCCCGACCTGGGTGGAACGCGGACAGCTCAGGATTCCCATTTCGGGCCGCCTGCTTCGAGCCAAGCTGTTCAAATCCTGTTCACCCAGCCGTCTGATAGGGCGCTGATATGGCTCATGCTTTCGGCTATTAGGCGCCGACAGCGTGCACGAGCCGCGCACAAACTGGACGTCGAGAGACAGGGAATTCCCAAAAGGTACGGGAATTGTGCATGGGGGTCGATATTCCCAAACTGGACTCATACGGTACATGCATCCGGCTCCGCCGGCTCTCCGAGTCGCTGCCCTCGCCACGGCGAGCTGCCAAGCTATGACGTCCGCCAATCCCTGACGTCAGCCAAGGCTTATGCGATCGCGAGATCGCAGACGGGTCTAAGCCCGCTGCTACCCGGCCAGGGAACGGAACAGCTCCATGGCTCTGAATGATGCCTCAGCACCTGCCGGCCCAAGTGACAGCATCGGGCGGCTGTGCTCTTTCCCGCCACCCAATCCAGAGGGCCAGACCAGCATGAAGACCACCGACCTGATCGACCACGTCGCCGCGGAAGCCGGTCTGGAGAAGAACGCGGCCCGGAAGGCGATCGAGGCGGCCCTCGCTGGTATCGTCGACGCGGTCCGGAAGGGCGAGGAGGTCAACCTCGCCGGGTTTGGCAAGTTCAAGGTCAAGGACAGCCCGGCGCGCCAGGGTCGCAACCCAGCCACCGGTGCCACCATCGAGATCGCCGCCTCTCGCAAGCTCGGCTTCTCGCCGGCCAAGCCGGTGAAGGACGTCCTCGCCGGCTGATCACGCCTTCTGGATCTAGATCGAGGAGCCTGGACCGATGGCACGTACTGCCAAGACGACGACACGGAGCACGAAGGCACCGGTTGCGAAGCGCAAGCCGGGTCGGCCGCCTGGCTCCAAGACATTGTCGAAGGCCGCGGCCAAGCCCGCTCCGAAGACTGGCCGACGGACCGCCACGCCGAAGCCGGTAGCGACTGCCGTTCCGAAGCTCAGCAAGGAGGAGCTGCGCGACCAAGTCGAGAAGCTGGAACGCAGCGTCGCGACACTGCGGGCTAGGAGCCGGGACGCCACACGCGCCGCGAAGACCAGCGCGGCTCGGATCGCGGAGCTCGAGGCGCAGGTCGCACAGTTCGAGACGGCAGCCGCTGCCAAGCCTGCCCCAGCAGAGCAAGCGCCCAAGCCGGCGCGAGCGACCCGCCCCAGGCGGCGAAGCCGCGACATCGATCCAGGAGATGCCGTGCCGCCGGGTGTCGCTGTCGTGGAGCCGGCACCGCTGGACGAGGAAGCGGAGACGGCTCTCGAGAACCTGGAGGCTCATCTCGGAGACGGGTAGCGCTCCTGCGAGCCGTTCTTCCCGGCCTCAACGACCGGTGGCTACCGACAGCCCAGCAGCCTCTTATTCATCCGGAGGACTGCCCAGGAAGCGCTCGTGGTTGCAGACGGTGATGACCCGTATCGCCTGCTCGTGGTCTGTGCGGATCATGTCCCAGCCCTCAAGAGCAGCGATGAAGCGCTGGACCTTTGTCCGTTCCCACTTCCAAGCTAACGCCAGGAAGGTGTCGGCGACTGCGAGTTGGCCCCGCTCGACCGAGATCAGACCGCGCTTGGTTTTCACCTCGTCCGGCTTCCAGTGCATGTGCGTCAGCAGCCAGAGCCAGGCCATCGGCCGGTTGAGTGGCCCTGCAGCCAGGACAGGGTGGTCGAGTTCGTCGCGCGGCAGGAGGATGAAGCCCGACTTGGTACCGTTCATGGTCGCATCCCCAGCCTGTTGGAGAAGAAGGATGGTGTGAGCCCCGATGGGGAATCCATCCATCGTGGTTCATTACCCGTCTCCAGGGCCGCGCACAAGATGCACCTGTTTGGGACCACCTGTTGCCCAGATGCCGTCTGCAGAACACGTTACAGAAACTGCATACTTCTGCATCCGGCCTAAGGTTGGACCACACTGCGAACACAGAACCGCTCACTAACCGCGCACAAGCGAACAAAAAACAAGGGACAGCAGCAGAAGGCTGGCGCCTTCTGCTTCACGGCTTCGCCGTGCCCACTGGCTGATTCGTATCAGTCGGTTTGCTGGTGAGGCTCGGAGCCCAGGCAAAGCGGGACCAACCCCCGCGCAAGCGCGAGGTTGGCCGCTCACCCGCAGAGATCGGTTTGCCGGAGCCGGCCCCGTCACCACAGGCCCCCGCGCCGCATCGAGCCGGCGAGAGGAAGGTTTGCTGCTTCTCGAGAGCTGCTCGCGCTCCCGGGCGTCCATGGGCCTCAAACCTTCGCGGTGCCCTTCGGGTGGATGACGCCGACCCCCACAGTCCCGTTTCCGCCGTTGCGCTGCCGTCAGAACCGACCACACCGGCGAGTCCGCTTCCACGGACAGGCGGAACCTACCGGACCGGTGGTTGATGCTTCGTTAAGATCGAGAGGGAAAGTACAGGTGGCTCAGCGGCGCCGTCTGACCTTGAACCACCGCTGGCGGCTGGACCGACGTGGGCTGTGGCCGCCCGTCACGATCCTCCGCTCAGCCGCTCCATCTCCCGCACCGCCTCGGCCAGCTCCGCTGCCAGTGCCCCCGGCATCAGCCGCGTGAAGACGTCGGACAGGGTGCGGTAGTACCAGAGCGTCCCGTCGCGTCCGCCCTTGAAGCGGCCGTAGACGGCGAGGCCATGGGTGCGCAGGTCGGTGCCGATCGCACGCGCGTTGTGCAGCTTGTCAGCGCAGGAGACGAGCCACACGTCCGGCGCCGCATGCTCCAGGTGGGTGATGTAGGCCTCCTTGCGCACCTGCCAGGGCGGCTTCGGCAGCGTGTCGGCGTCGGTGCAGCCCGCGACGATGTCGGCCACCCGCGTCCCGAACCGGTCGCGGATCACTGCCAGCTGGTGCGCACCCTGGTCCTCCACCGCGTCGTGCAGCAGGCCAGCCATGGCCTGCTCCTCGTCGCCACCGTGCTCGAGCACCAGGCTCGCCACCCCCAGCAGGTGCGAGATGTAGGGGATGTCGCTGCCCTTGCGGGTCTGCTCGGCGTGGATCTGCAGCGCGAACGCGGTTGCGTCCGACAACCGCGCCCATCGCCGGCTGGCCTCGGCACCCTGGTCGTGGGTCATGCTCCGTCCTTTTCCTGTGCGCATCCGGCTCGCAACCGGCGTCCCTCAATCCTTGAACGGGTCGAACTCGCCCGCTCCGGCCATGACCACCGCGAACGGCCGCAGCGTATGGATCACCCGCACGCTGCCCGCGTGGTGCACCAGCACGTCGGGCAGGCGCCGGTAGGCCATCGGGCTCTCGTCCAGGTCGGCGCCGACCAGCGTCACCTCGCCCTCCTGCAGCCAGCGGTCCATCTCCTCGCGCGTGAAGCTCCGCAGCGCATGCCGGCGGCTGGCGACGCGGCCGGCACCATGCACCGTCGAGTAGAGCGCTGCCCGTGCGTCTGGACCATCGACGCCCTCCAGGATCACCGCGTCATCGCCCATCGAGCCGCCGACGAAGCCGCGCTGGCCGGGAAAGGCCGGCGTGGCCCCCTTGCGTACCACCCACAGGTCGCGTCCGTCATGCTGTTCCCGCCAGGCGTAGTTGTGGTGGTTGTGGACGCTGTCCGTCACGCTGCCGCCGATGATCCGCCGCACGCGCTCCACCACCCACTCCCGCCCGGCATAGGCATAGCGACCGGCCAGCTCCATGGCGGCGATGTAGCGGGTGCCGAGCTCGCTGGTCTCGTCCACCACCGCGGGCGGGACGTGCATGCCGTCCTCGCCGCCGGCCATCTCGAGGTAGCGCGTGGCGCTGGTGTGGCCGAGGCCGCGGCTGCCGAAGTGCACCCCGATCCACACGAAGCCGTCCTCGTCGCGCAGCAGGTCCACGTAGTGGTTGCCGCTGCCGACCGTGCCGAGCTGCGCCATCGCCTTGGCGCGGTAGTCGCCCATGTCGGACGCCCGCCACGCCTCGATGTCGTCGAACAGCGCGTGCTCCACCCGCTCGGCGTTGGAGCGGCCGATGCCGAACGAGATCGTCGTGGCGATCTCCCGGGCGATGTCGCCGACCCGGTCCGCCACCGCCACGAACGGCACGTCCAGCCGCACCGCCATGTTACCGCAGCCGATGTCGAACCCGACGCCGGAGATGCTGATCTGGCCCTCGTATGCGATCACGCCGCCGACCGCTTGAGCGTAGCCGAGATGGCCGTCGGCGCAGATCACCCCGGCCATGGCGTTGCCCACCGTCATGCAGCTGCGCATCTGCCTGACTGTGCCCTCGTCGTGCGCGCCGATCACGGTGAGGGGGCTGTCCACGTAACGGGGATCCTGCGGCCGCCTGGTGGCGGCGCCGGCCCTCAGCGCCTCCGCCTCGTGCACGCGAGCGGCGTCGCGGAAGCCGCACCAGGCGGGCATACCGCGGTCGCTGCCAGGCTTGGCGACGCGGCTGTCAGGATCAACGCCGGCGGCGGTCGCCAGGGCGCGGGCCGTAGCCTCCAGGGTATCGACGCGATGGGTCATCGTCCTTCCTCCGCAGCTCCCGCTGCTCGCGGGTACGCAGGTCCGGCTCGTCGTCCGGTCCCGCACCGTGTTGCAACCCGAACCGGATCAGGGTGCGGATGCCGCGGGCGCGCTGCAGCCCGAAGTGACGGCACCAGTCCGTAAGCCTGGCCAGGTCCTCCTCGCCGATGGTGAAGCTCACCATCCGCTCCTTGCGCTCGTCTGGTGCGTCGCGATCGTCTGCCATGACGCGACGCTAGGCCGTCGGGCAGCTCCTTAATACGTTGATAAGTTATCGACATGCAAGAGGGCTGACACGTCAATGGTGCGGTTGCGCGTCAAAACG
>CAXUDP010000158.1:0-5708 GCA_964249735.1 uncultured Acetobacteraceae bacterium
TGTTCGGCGGCATACGGGCGCTCGACGACGTGTCGTTCTCGGTCCGGGCGGGCGAGGTGCACGCCCTGCTTGGCGAGAACGGCGCCGGCAAGTCGACGCTGATGAAGATCCTTGCCGGCGCGCACCAGGCGACCGGCGGCGAGATACGCATCGACGGCGGCCGGGTCACCATCTCCTCGCCGCACGCGTCCCGAACGCTCGGCATCGGCATCATCTACCAGGAGCTGGCCCTGGCCCCGGAGCTGACGGTGGCCGAGAACATCTTCCTGGGCGAGCTGCCCGGGCTGGTGAACGCCCGGGCGCTGCGCGCGCGGGCACGCACCCTGCTGGACGAGCTCGGCTTCGCCATCGATCCGGGTGCCGTCGCCGGGAGCCTGCCGCTCGCGTTCCAGCAGGCGGTCGAGATCGCCAAGGCGATGTCGCGTCAGGTGCGCATCCTGATCCTGGACGAGCCGACCGCGGTGCTGGCCCCGCCGGAGGTGGAGCGGCTGCTGGAGGTGGTGAAGGGCCTGTCGCGTCGCGGCGTCAGCGTGGTCTACATCTCCCACCGGCTGGACGAGATCTTCCGCATCGCCGACCAGATCACCGTGCTCAAGGACGGCCGCACCGTCGGCACCTATCCCACCTCCGGCATGGACGAGCACCGGCTGATCTCGCTCATGGTCGGTCGGGAAACCTCGCAGCTGTTTCCCAAAGTTTTGCGCTCGAAGGGCGAGGATCTGCTGCGCATCGAGAACCTGTCCGCGGCAGGTCTGGTCAGGGACGTTTCCTTTTCCCTGCACGCCGGCGAGGTGCTGGGGATCGCCGGGCTGATCGGCAGCGGACGCACCGAGCTCGCGCGTGCGATCTTCGGCGCGGGCGGGATCGAGTCAGGCACGGTCAGCGTGTCGGGCAGACGCGTGTCGATCCGCACGCCCAGGCAGGGTGTCGCGGCCGGGATCGGCCTGGTGCCGGAGGACAGGAAGTCGCAAGGCCTGGTGCTGGCCCTGCCGATCCGCCAGAACGTGACCTTCACCTGCCTCGCGCGCTTCACCAACTGGTTCGGGGTGATCCGCCGCTCTGTCGAGCGCGCCTCGGTCGACGACGTGGCGCGTCGCACCACGATCCGCGCCCGCAACCTGGACCTCGCCGTCAGCAGCCTGTCCGGCGGCAACCAGCAGAAGGTGGTACTGGCCAAATGGCTCGATGCCGGCTGCAGGATCATCATCCTCGACGAGCCGACGCGCGGCGTCGACGTCGGCGCGCGATCCGAGATCTACGGGCTGATCGAGACCCTGGCGGCGAACGGGCTGGGCGTGATCGTCATCTCGTCCGACCTCATCGAGGTGATCGGCGCGTCGGACCGCATCCTGGTGATGAGCGGCGGCCGGATCAGCGGCGAGCTGTCGTCGCGGGACGAGTTCACCGAGGCGCGCATCATGCAGCTCGCCCTGCGCAGCGCAGCCCATGTCGGCACGGGAACGAGGGAGCCCTGAATGGCAATCGTGCAGACGGCCGAACGCGGCGGCGGCGCCGAAACGAAGCGGCGCCTCGACTGGAGGTCCTTCGCCGCCAGCTACAGCACGATCGCGATCTTCGTGGTGCTGGTACTGGTCGCGAGCTTCATCTCGACCAGCTTCCTCAGCAGCCGCAACGTCGAGAACGTGTTGCGCCAGGTGGCCAGCACCGGCGTGATCTCCATGGGCATGCTGCTGGTGATCCTGACCGGCGGCATCGACCTGTCTGTGGGCTCGGTCGCAGCACTCGGCAGCATCCTGTGCGCGTCCCTGCTCACCACCCGGTCGCTGTGGACCGCGATCCCGCTCAGCCTCGCCGCCGGCGGCGCGTTGGGTGCGGTCGCTGGCTACTTCGTCGCGGTGCGACGCATGCCGGCCTTCGTGGTCACCCTGGCGGTGATGACCATCGCACGAGGCACCGCGCTGATCGTGTCCGAAGGCCATCCGATCTTCATGGGCGACAACGGCGCCTGGCTCGATACCGGGTTCAACCGCGGCAGCCTGCTCGGCGTCCCGCTGCCCGTGGTGCTGATGCTGCTGGTGTTCGCCGCCACCGCCTTCGTGCTGCGCCTTACCGCCTATGGCCGGCTGATCGTCGCGATCGGCTCCAACAGCGAGGCGGTGCGGCTGTCCGGCGTGCGGGTGATGCCGCGCATCTTCTCGGTCTACGTGGTGTCGGGCGTGTTGTCGGCCCTGGCCGGTGTCGTCATCACCGCCCGCTCCGGCGTCGGCTCGCCAGTGGTCGGCATCGGCATGGAGCTGGACGTGATCGCCGCCGTGGTGATCGGCGGCGCCAGCCTGATGGGCGGGCGCGGCACCGCGCTCAACACCCTGATCGGCGTGCTGACGCTCGGCGTGATCGGCAACATCATGAACCTGCTGAACGTGCCGGGCTATCACCAGGAAGTGGTCAAGGGGGTCATCATCCTGGTCGCGGTGCTGCTGCAGTCCTCGTTCTGGCCGCGCCGGGCCTGATGACGGGCGTGGACGGGCGCGACCTGCTGCTGGCGATCGACGTCGGCACCGGCAGCGTGCGCGCCGCCCTGCTGACCGCTGCCGGCGACACGCTCGCCTTCGCCGCCGAGGAGCACGAGCAGATCGTGCCGCACTACGGCTGGTCCGAGCAGCGTCCGGCGGACTGGTGGGCGGGCGCCGTCGCCGTGATCCGGCGCGTGCTGGACCGGCTGCCGGGTGCAGCGGGTCGGGTGGCGGCAATCGGCGCCTGCGGGCAGATGCACGCCACCGTGCTGGTGGATGCCGACGGCCAGCCGGCGCTGGATGCGGTGCCGCTGTGGAACGACAAGCGCAACCGCGCCGAGCTCGACCTCTTCACCCGCGAGCAGCCCTGGCAGGTGCTGCTGCCGGTGGCGGGCAACCCGCCCTCGGTCGCCTGGTGGGGCTTCAAGCTGCAATGGCTGAAGGCGCACCGCCCGGCGGAATACGCCCGCACGGTGCGGGTGCTGAGCCCGAAGGACTGGATCAATTTCCGGCTGACCGGTGCGATGGCGATCGACGCACCGGAAGCCTCCTGCACCTATCTGTTCGATGTGGCACGAGGCGGCTGGAGCGAGGCACTGGCGCAGCGCCTCGGCATCGACTTGTCGCTACTGCCGTCGATCCGCGAGCCGCACGAGGTGCTGGCGGGCGTATCGCGGGAGGCGGCGGCCGAAACCGGCCTGCCGGAGGGCATCCCGGTGGTGGTCGGCATCAGCGACTACCCGGCGGCCCTGCTCGGGTCCGGCGTGGTCGAGCCTGGCCTCGCCTCCGACGTCACCGGCACCTCGACCCTGCTCACCTTGTGCACCGAGTCGCCGGTCTTGGACCCGATCATCAGCAACGTGCGCGGCGCGCTGCCGAACTGGTCGGCCTTCACCATCCTGGATGCCGGCGGCGATGCGATGCGCTGGGCCAGACGGGCGTTCCACGAGAAGGGCTACGAGTACGACCGCGTGGTCGCCCTGGCGGCGGACGCGCCGGCGGGGGCCGGCACCCTGCTGTTCCTGCCCTACCTCAACGGCGAGCGCCTCGGCGAGCGCACCAACTCGCGCGCGCAATTCATCGGCCTGACCAGCGGGCACAACACCGGGCACCTGCATCGCGCGGTGATGGAAGGGGTTGCCTTCGCCGCCGCCCGCAACCTCCGCATCATGGAAGCGGCCGGCAACAGGCTCGACCGCATGGTGGCCGCCGGCGGCGGTGCGAAGACCGCACTCTGGCTGGAAATCAAGGCCAGCCTGTACGGCTGCCCGATCCTGACCACCGCGGCCGAGGAATGCGGCGTGCTCGGCTGCGCCATGCTGGCCGGTACCGGGATCGGGCTCTACCCGGACCTCGCCGCGGCGGCATCCCGGCTGGTGAGCTACACCGGCGAGGTGCGACCCAACCCGCGCTGGTCCGAAACCTATGCGCGTCTCAGGCCGGTGTTCGACCACGCCTACGAGAACAGCCAAGCCTACTGGACCATGCTGGAAGCGGCCGAGGCGGCGGCCGGTCCGGCCTCGCCATCCGCCACCTGACGCAAATGGAGCCCACGCCTCGTGTCGATGCGCTACCTGGACAAGTACGACCTCGTCGGCCGCATCGCGGTAATCACCGGCGGCGGGCGGGGGATCGGCCATGCCTGCGCCGAGGCGCTGGCGCAGGCGGGTGCCCGGATCGTGCTGCTGGAGCGCGACGAAGCGGCCGGGCGCGACGGTGCCGCCAGCCTCGCCGCCGCCGGCGCCGACGCGTCCTGGCGTCTGGTCGACGTGACCGATCCCGCCGCTTTGGAGGCGGCCGCCGCCGCGATCGAGCGCGAGCTGGGACCGGTCGAGATCCTGGTCTGTTGCGCCGGCATCGCCATCAGCGGGGTGGCGGCGGAAGCGGCCACCGCGGCGCAGTGGCGCCAGGTGATCGACATCAACCTGAACGGCGTGTTCTGGTCCTGCCAGGCGTTCGGCCGAGCAATGCTGGACCGGCGACGCGGCGTGGTGGTCAACATGGGCTCGATGTCCGGGCTGGTGGTGAACCGGCCGCAGGAGCAGGCTTCCTACAACGCGTCCAAGGCGGCGGTGCACCAGCTGACCAAGTCCCTGGCCGCGGAATGGGCGCCGCGCGGCATCCGCGTCAACGCGGTGGCGCCGACCTACATCGACACGCCGATGACCCGCTACGGCCTGCAGGACGAGTCGCTGAAGCGCGCCTGGCTGGAGGCGACACCAATGGGCCGCGTCGGCCGCACCGACGAGATCGCCTCGGTGGTTCTGTTCCTGGCCTCGGACGCGTCGAGCCTGCTAACCGGCAGCATCGTCGTCGCCGATGCCGGCTACACCTGCTGGTAGGAAATCCGTTCCGCGTGCGACACTGTCTCCAGTGTCGCCGGCATGTTCGCGGCGGGCCCGTTCCGCGGCCGGCGGGTGCTGGTGTCGGGCGCCACTAGCGGCATCGGCCTGGAGCTCGCGCGCAGCTTCGCGGCCCTCGGCGGCACCGTGCTGGCGACCGGCAGCTCGGCTGCCAAGCCCGACGCGCTGCACAACGATCCTGCCAACGCCGGCATTCGTTTCGCCCTACTCGACGTGCGCGACGAGGCGGCGATCAACCGGCACGTCGAATGAGGATTCTGTTGGCACTCGCGCCAGAGTTTCAAACGTTCCTCATAGGAGCTTCCTGGGTCACGCGTTCTGCATGATCCCGAGCGATATGGGTACCTTTTGCGAAGTGAAAACGGCGGAAGGGATGCGGAGACGATCTCATTGTGACGGCGTCGGGGGCTAAGGAGGTTGCGGAGCTCGCCGTGCTCGCGGCAGAAGCGGTGGGCAGCGTTGTGGCTCTTGAAGCCGCGCATGCACCGGATCCTGCCCTTGTTACCCCGATGATCCTGCTCGAGCCAGTTGTTCAGCAGGCCCGGCAGCTGTTCTTTGCCTTGACCGGAGCGTTACAGCTGTTCGATCTGCACGAGCCACATCCGGGCTATCAGCCACCGGTGCTGATCGAGAAGCTCGGCAGGCTGCACAAGGATCAGGCCTTCGCTCGCGATGACAGGCATCCGGGCGATGTTGCCGACAGGCCCGTCGCTGTCGCTTCCGGCACCGCCGGAACGATCGCTCCGGCGACGGCGGCGGACACCGCTGCTCCGATGTCGACGAGCACGCTGAAGTGGTTCTTTCTTCTCGTGACGCTCGTTCTTGCTCTCACGACCGGCTTTGGGCTTTGGCTCGGCTTGCGTCACAATTC
>CAXUDP010000159.1:0-5485 GCA_964249735.1 uncultured Acetobacteraceae bacterium
TCGCACTGGCCGCCCTGGTCGCAGATCGGGCAGTCCAGCGGGTGGTTGATGAGCAAGAACTCCATCACCGCGCGGCGGGCGCGGCGCACCACCTCGGTATCGGTCTTGACCACCATGCCGTCCATGACCGGATAGCCGCAGGAAGCGACCGGCTTCGGCGCCTTCTCGATCTCGACCATGCACATGCGGCAGTTGCCGGCGATGCTCAGCCGTTCATGGTAGCAGAAGCGCGGGATCTCCTTGCCGGCAGCCTCGCAGGCCTGCAGCACAGAGGAGCCGTTCGGAACCTCGACCTGGATCCCGTCGATGGTGAGCTTGGCCATGACCCGCTACTCCGCCGCCATCGGAAGGTTGTCCGGCGTGATCACCGCGGGCTTTGCTCCATGCGCCGCCTTGTAGGCGGTGATGCGCTCCTCGATCACCGGACGGAAGTGCCGGATCAGCCCCTGGATCGGCCAGGCGGCCGCGTCGCCCAGGGCGCAGATGGTGTGACCCTCGACCTGGCGCGTGACCTGGTCGAGCATGTCGATCTCCTCCATCTCGGCGCGGCCCTCGACCATGCGGTACATCACCCGCATCATCCAGCCGGTGCCCTCGCGGCAGGGCGTGCACTGGCCGCAGCTCTCGTGCTTGTAGAAGCGCGACAGGCGGGCGATGGCGCGCACGATGTCGGTCGACTTGTCCATGACGATGATCGCAGCGGTGCCGAGCCCGGACTGGACCGCGCGCAGGCTGTCGAAATCCATCAGCACGGTGTCGCACACCGATTTCGGGATCAGCGGCACCGAGGAGCCGCCGGGGATGATCGCCAGCAGGTTGTCCCAGCCGCCGCGCACGCCGCCGGCGTGGATCTCGATGATGTCGCGCAACGGGACGCCGAGCTCCTCCTCGACCACGCACGGCTTGTTCACGTGCCCGGAGATCGCCATCAGCTTGCTGCCGGTGTTGTTCGGCCGGCCGAGGCCTGCGAACCAGGCGCCGCCGCGACGCAGGATGGTCGCGGCGACGGCGATGCTCTCGACGTTGTTCACCGTGGTCGGGCAGCCATACAGGCCCATCGCCGCCGGGAACGGCGGCTTCATGCGCGGCAGGCCCTTCTTGCCCTCGATGCTTTCCAGCAGCGCGGTCTCCTCGCCACAGATGTAGGCGCCGGCGCCGCGGTGGATGAAGAAGTCGAAGTCCCAGCCGGAGCCGCATGCGTTCGGGCCGATCAGCCCGGCCTCGTACGCTTCGTCGATCGCGAACTGCAGGTGGCGGGTCTCGTTCCAGTACTCGCCGCGTATGTAGATGTAGGACGTGTGCGCGCCCATCGCGAACGAGGCGATCAGCGCGCTCTCGATCAGCTTGTGCGGCTCGTGTCGCAGGATCTCGCGGTCCTTGCAGGTGCCGGGCTCGCTCTCGTCGCCGTTGATGGCGAGGTAGGCGGGTCGCCCGTCCGAAACCTTGGGCATGAACGACCACTTCAGGCCGGTCGGGAAGCCGGCGCCACCGCGGCCGCGCAGGTTGGACGCCTTCATCTCGGCGACGATGGCGTCGCGTCCACGCGCCAGGAGGGCGGCGGTGCCGTCCCAGTCGCCGCGCGCCTTCGCACCGGCCAGGCGCCACTCGTTCTGGCCGTACAGGTTGGTGAAGATCCGGTCCTTGTCGCTCAGCATCGCGTGCTCACACCGTGTCCGGCTTGTGTCCCGGCTGGCCGTCGGCGGAACGTTCGCCGACTTCCTCCAGCAGGGTCGTGCGCCCACCGACGGGCGCGGAATTGTATCGGTCGATCTGCGGCCCGCGCGGAGGCGTCTCGCCGCGTTTCAGCGCTTCCAGCAGCAGGCGGGTGCGCTCGCCGTCGAGATCCTCGTAGTAGTCGTCGTTCACCTGCATCATCGGCGCGTTGACGCAGGCGCCCAGACACTCGACCTCGGTCAGGGTGAACATCCCGTCCGGGCTCATCTCCTCGAACTTCGACACGCCGGCCACCGCCTTGCAGGCCGCCACCACGTCGTCGGAACCGCGCAGCCAGCACGGCGTGGTGGTGCATATCTGCAGGTGGTAGCGCCCGACCGGCTGTATGTTGAACATCAGGTAGAAGGTCGCGACCTCGTACACCCTGATCGGCGGCATGGTGAGCCGCTTGGCGATCGCGTCCATCGCCACGCGCGGCACCCAGGCCGAGCCCGTCTGCCGGCGCATCTGGTCCTGCACCAGGTAGAGCAGCGGCATCACGCCGCTGGCCTGTCGCCCTTCCGGATACTTGGCCAGGGTCTTGGCAATCTCCGCCTCGCTCTGGGCATCGAAGGTGAAGCTGCTCGGCTGCTCGTGCGTCGACGGGGCGGGCGCGTGGCCCGGGCTGCCGTGGCCGATGTTCTCTGCGGACGCGAAACCGGACATGTCGCCTACCTGTCGATCTCGCCGAACACCAGGTCGAGCGATCCGATGATCGCGACCGTGTCGGCCAGCATGTGACGCCTGGACAGCTCGTCGATCGCCTGCAGGTGCGCGAAGCCGGTCGAGCGGATCTTGCAACGGTATGGACGGTTGCTGCCGTCGGCAACCAGATATACCCCGAACTCGCCCTTCGGCGTCTCGACCACCGTATAGGTGGCGCCGGACGGCACGTGGTAACCCTCGGTGTAGAGCTTGAAGTGATGGATCAGCGCTTCCATCGAGCGCTTCATCTCCCGCCTGGGCGGCGGCGAGATCTTGTTGTCCTGGATCTTCACCGGGCCCGGCTGCATCTGCGCCAGGCACTGCTGGACGATGCACACGCTTTCACGCATCTCGGCGACGCGAACCAGATACCGGTCGTAGCAGTCGCCGTTGCGCGCCACGGGAATGTTGAACTCGACCTTGTCGTACATGTCGTACGGCTGTGCGCGGCGCAGGTCCCACGGCACCCCTGAAGCACGCAGGTTCGGTCCGCTCCAGCCCCAGTCCAGCGCCTGCTCGGTGGTGAACACCCCGATCCCGACGGTGCGCTGCTTCCAGATCCGGTTGGCTGTGAGCAGAGACTCCAACCGGTCGATGAAGCCCGGAAACGCGTCGGCCCAGGCGGCGATGCGGTCGGCGAGGCCGGGCGGCAGGTCCCTGGAGACGCCACCGGGACGGATGTAGTTGGCATGGTAGCGCGCGCCGGATACCGCCTCGTAGAACTCGAGCAGCTTCTCCCGCTCCTCGTAGCCCCACAGCGCCGGCGTCAACGCGCCGGTGTCGAGGCCGAACGAGGTCACGCTGAGCAGGTGGTTCAGCACCCGGGTGATCTCGGCGAACATGGTGCGGATCCACTTGGCGCGGTCCGGGATGTCGATGCCGAGCAGCTTCTCGGTCGCCAGCGCGAAGGCGTGCTCCTCGCACATCGGCGACACGTAGTCGAGGCGGTCGAAATAGGGCACCGCCTGCATGTAGGTCTTGTACTCGATCAGCTTCTCGGTGCCCCGGTGCAGCAGGCCGATATGCGGCACCGCGCGGGTCACCACCTCGCCGTCCATCTCCAGCACCAGGCGGAGCACGCCGTGCGCGGACGGGTGCTGCGGGCCGAAGTTGAGCGAGTGGCTGTCGATCTCGACGGTCTGCATGCTCCGGCCGTCACCCGACCGGTCCGGGGTCATGGTGTCGGGAATATCCTTGTGCAGGACGATGTCGCTCATGGCGTCGCTCCTATCGTCCCTGGCCGGGCGGGCCGAACACCGGCCCCTGTCGGTCCTGATGTGCCTTCTCGTCGCCGGGCAGCGTCGTCATGCCTTCCCAGGGAGAGGTGAAGTCGAAGGAGCGGAAATCCTGCGTCAGCTTGACCGGCTCGTATACCACCTGGCGCCGGTCCACGTCGTAGCGGACCTCGACGTAGCCGGTGAGCGGGAAGTCCTTGCGCAGCGGGTGCCCCTCGAAGCCGTAATCGGTGAGGATGCGTCGCAGGTCGGGCTGGTTGGAGAACAGCACCCCGAACAGGTCATAGCATTCGCGCTCCCACCAGGTCGCGGACGACCACAGCTCGTGCACGGACGGCACCGGCGCGGTCTCGTCGGTGGAGACGATCACGCGGCAGCGCTGGTTCAGCGTCACCGACAGGAGGTTGTAGACCACGTCGAAGCGCTCGGCGCGCTCGGGGAAGTCGACACCGCACAGGTCCATCATCTGGCGGAACTGGCAGCGCCCGTCGTCTCGCAGGAACGTCATCAGCGGGATCAGCGCGTCGCGCGAGGTCCGCACCACCAGCTCGCCTTTGTCCAGCCCGGCCCAGAGCACACCGGGCAGGGAGGTGCCGAGCCGGAACGCCAGCGCGCCGAGACGGGCATCGACCTTGCGCTCAGTCACGCCGGATGGTCCCGGTGCGTCGGATCTTCTTCTGCAGCTGCAGGATGCCGTAGACCAGCGCCTCCGCGGTCGGCGGGCAGCCGGGCACGTAGATGTCCACCGGCACGATACGGTCGCAGCCGCGCACCACCGAGTAGGAGTAGTGGTAGTAGCCGCCGCCGTTGGCACAGGAGCCCATGGAGATCACCCAGCGCGGCTCGGCCATCTGGTCGTAGATACGTCGCATCGCCGGTGCCATCTTGTTGGTCAGCGTCCCCGAAACGATCATGACGTCGGACTGCCGCGGGCTGCCGCGCGGGATGATGCCGAAGCGGTCCAGGTCGTAGCGGGGCATGAAGGCGTGGATCATCTCCACCGCGCAGCACGCCAGCCCGAACGAGAGCGGCCACAGGCTGCCGGTGCGCGCCCAGTTCACCAGCTTGTCGAGGTTGGCGACCACGAAGCCCTTATCGGTGATCTCACCGGTGATGCCCTTGATCACCGCGTCCTGCGCCGGTCCCAGCGCCAGCGCCTCACGGTTCCAGGAGACCGGCCCCATCTCCGGCTCGACCGGGGCACCGGTGGTCGCCAGCGCCTGCCGCGTGTCCATGCCGGTCACTCCCACTCCAGGGCTCCCTTGCGCCACTCGTAGATGAAGCCGACCGTCAGCACGCCGAGGAAGCCCAACATGGACAGGAAGCCGAACATTCCGATGCTCCCGAGGCTGATCGCCCACGGGAACAGGAACGCCACTTCCAGATCGAAGATGATGAACAGGATCGCGACCAGGTAGAAGCGGACGTCGAACCTGCGCCTGGCGTCATCGAAGGCATCGAAGCCGCATTCGTAGGCCGCGACCTTCTCGGCATAGGGCTTCTGCTGGCCAGCCAGCAGGGACCCGCCCAGCATGGCGGCCGAGATCGCGGCGGCGATGGCGATGAACACCATGATCGGGAAGTAGTCGGACAACAGGCTCTGCATGTCGGGTCCCACAGGTCGCGCGCGATACGGGAACGAGGTTAGTCCCATCGGGGTCCCGCGCAAAGTGCGGTGCAGCATAAGAATTGCCTGCACCCGCCTGCGGAAACCGTATCGGCTGCTCGTGATATGGGATCCCGAGGGATGCTTGCCACCCTGCCGTCCGAACAGAAGGTGGCGCGAGTGACGGGGCTCGAACCCGCGACCTCCGGCGTGACAGGCCGGCGCT
>CAXUDP010000160.1:0-5451 GCA_964249735.1 uncultured Acetobacteraceae bacterium
ATTCCTCGTCCAGCCTCGGGTCGCGCGAGCGCATGGAGCTCAGCCGCCTTTTCATTGCCGCCAGGCGCTGCTGGTGGTCGCCGCCGCGCCGCATCGCCACCCCCACCGCCAGGATGTCCACCAGCACCAGCGCCGCCAACCGGGAGATGGTGGGGGTGTAGATGTCGGTGTTCTCCAACGTCTCGATCACCAGGAGCAGATCGCACAGCCGGGCCATGCGGCCCCCGGCGCGGCCGGAGATGCCGATCACCTGCGCGCCCCGGTCCCGCGCCGCCCGCATCACCTCGAGCAAAGCCGTGGTCTGCCCGGTGTTGGAGATCGCCACCGCCACCTCGCCCGGCTGCATCATCGACGCGGCGATGAACTGCTGGTGGGAGTCGGAGTGGACGTGGCAGGGCACGCCAAAAAGGGGGAACTTCTGCTGCGCGTCTGCCGCCACGATCCATGAGGCGCCGAAGCCGAAGAACTCGATCCGCGTCGCCCGCACCAGCTTCTCGATCGCCTGCGCCACCGCCTCGTGGTCGAGCTGGCTGCGGGCCCAGTCCAGGCTGGTCATGGTGTAGTCGAACACCTTGTCGGTCAGCGCCTGCGGCGTGTCGGTCGCGGCCAGCACCGACTGCGTCGCCGGCACGCCGAGCGCCACGCTGTGCGCCAGCTTGAGCTTGAAGTCCTGGAAGCCTTCGAAGCCGAGGGCGGCGCAGAACCGCATCACCGTCGGCTCGCTGACCCCGGCGTTGCGCGCGGTCTCGGCCACGGTGGCGGCGAGCGCCGCCTGGGGGTCTGACAGCACGTGCTCGGCGACGCGTCGGTCGGACTTCCGCAACCCGGGCAGGCGCACCAGGATCAGCTCCAGCACGTTGCGGCCCGACGACGCCGTCCGCTCCGCGCCCCGGCCGGTCCTGTCATCCACGCTCGACATCGTGCTCCTGCGGCCCCGCCGGCGCCTCGCGCTCCCCGGCGGGGCCAAGCAGGAACGCGTGTCGCAAGTCGGGCCGCAGAAGTCCAGGCCGCTGACCGGACGCCGCCTGGCGCGCGGCGATGGTGTCGATGGCGGCCGGGTCGGCGGTGTTGAAGGCGAACAGCCCCCAATGATGCGGCACCAGCAGGGGGACGGCGGCGGCCTCGCACAGCGCCACCGCCTCGTCGAGGGTGAAGTTGCCGGGCACGCCCGCCGCCGCCCGCTCGGCGTCGCGCCCGTTCACCGGCAGCAGCGCCAGGTCCGCCGCCAGTCCGCGCACCATCTCCGCCAGCCCCGGATACGGGACGCAGTCGCCGCTGTGGTAGAGACGCAGGCCGCTCGTCTCCATGCCGTAGCCCAGGAACCGGTGCCGGCCCAGATCGTCCTGCTCCAGTCGCTCGTGCGCCGCCGGGATCGGGCTCAGGACCAGGTCGAGGGCGGCCATCGGTCGCAGCGCCTGCCCGGCATCGGCGGCGACCAGCCGCGCCGGATCGAGGCCCAGCGCCTCGGCGTGTCTTTGCTCCGATGCCGGCAGCACGAAGCGGCAGCCGGGATGACGCGCCGACAGCACCCGCAGCGTGCCCGGGTCCATGTGGTCGGAATGGCGGTGCGTGCACAGCACCAGGTCGACGCGCGGGAACCCATCCGGCGCGATGGGTGCTGCCATCATCCGCGCGTGCGGGAACCGGGTGCCGCGATACTTCGCCGCCAAGTGGTCCGACAGGTAGGGATCCACCAGCACCACCGCCTCGCCGATCCGCAGCACGAAGCCGGCCTGTCCCAGCCAGGCCAGGCCCAGCCCCGTGAACGGTTGTGCCAGCCAAGCGGACAGGCCGCCCTCCGGCAGGGCCGACCTGGCGACGTCGATCACGCCGGCGATCCGGACCGCAGCGCGCGGCGCAGGTTCTCCACCGCGGCCACCGTGGCGCGCCGCACGCTTTCCGCGGTGAGCCCGCCGACGTGCGGGGTCGCGATCACCCTGGGGTGGGACAACAGCGCGGAGGGCGCCGGCGGCTCGGCTGCGAACACGTCGGTCGCATACACCCGCACCCGGTCGCGCTCCAGCGCCGCCAGCATCGCCGGCTCGTCCACCAGCGCCGCGCGGGCGGTGTTCACCACGTGGCAGCCCTCGGGCAGCCGGTCGATCGCCTGCGCGTCCAGCAGCGCCCGCCCGTCGGCCGGCATCGGGCAGTGCAGCGACAGGATCTCCGCTTCCGCCAGCACCTGCTCGAACGGCGCCCAGGCGAAGTCGCCCGCCGGCATGAAGCCGGGGTCGGGATAGGGATCGGCCACGCGCACCCGCGCGCCGAACGCCAGCGCGAAGCGCGCCACCAACCGGCCCACGGCGCCGCAGCCGATCAGGCCCAGCGTGCGGTTCTCGATCTCGATACCCGGCCGCCTGTGCCACTGGCCCGCCTTGAGCGCGGCATTCTGTTCCGGAACGTGGCGCAGCGACGCCAGCACCAGCCCGAAGGCGAGCTCGGCGACGCCGCGCGCGTTGGCACCGCCGGCACGCAGCACTTGGATGCCGAGCCGCTCCGCCGCGTGGAGCGGCAGGTTGTCGGTGCCGGTGCCGTTGCGGCTGATCGCCCGCAGTCCCGTCGCCGCTTCCAGTACCTGCGGGCTGACCGGCTCGACCCCGGCCAACCAGCCGACGCAGCCGGGCAGCAGCGCCAGCAGCGCCGCCTCGTCCGGCGTTTCTCCGGCCCGGCTGAACACGAGCTTGTAGCCGTCCTCGACCAGGAGCTGCAGCGCCGGGTCAGGCGCGCGGGTGAGCGAGCGCGGCGTGACCAGGATGCGGTTCATGCCTGCGCCCGTGCGGCACGCGGAGCGCCACCGGCCAGGAACGACAGGCGCTCGAATGCCGGGCCGGACGGGGGGATCCCGACTGCGAACACCTCGGCGATCACCTGGGTCCAGCCATGCAGGAAGTAGTTCCAGCCGTCGAAGGTCAGCAGCTCCGCCTCCGCCGCCTGGGCCTCGGCGCTGTCGAGGAACAGCAGGTCGCCGCGGTAGTTCAGCTCCCACACCAGGGCGCCGCGTGGGAACCGGGCCTCGGACCCAAGCGGCGAGCCGGGACGATCCTTGCCGAGCCCGGTCGCGTTGACCACCAGCGAGCCGGGCGGCAGCCCGTGCAGGATCGCGTCGTTGCGCTCGGTGGAGCCGGCCAGCACGTACTCCACCGGAACGTCGCTGCCGAGGCCGTCGTGGAAGCGGCGCAGGTTGTCGAGGCGGTCGGCGCTCACGTCCGACACCACGATCCGGCGCGGCCGATCTCCGCCATGGCGCGGTCGCATCAGGTTCCAGGTGATGGCGGTGGCGGCCCCCCCGGCGCCGATCAGGAACGCGTCTGCCCCGCCATTGCTGCCGAACCGCCGCCAGTGCCCGTCCGGCACGATCGCCTCCAGGGCCAGCCGGGCGGAGATCGGATCCTTGGCATGACCGATCAGACGCCCGTCGCGCTTGGACAAGCAGCTCACCTCGTGCAGCGAGTCCGCATGCGGATCGAGCGCGTCGAACAGGTCGGCGGCGGCGTGCAGCAGGTCGATCTTGTGCGCCGTCACCAGCGCGCCGGCCGATCCCGGGTCCTCGCGCACGAACGACACCACCTCGCGATAATCCTCCGCCGGCGCGTGCAGCGGCAGGTCGATGCCGTTGATGGCGCAGGGCCCGAGCCCGAGCGCCTCGGCCCAGCGCGGGAAGATGGTCATGATCGACGACTGCCCGGTGCTCACGCCGATGAAGTGCAGGGTTGGCACGGTGGCTGCGGGCGGTCGCTGCATCAGGCGAGCTCCCGCGCCCGGCCGGCGAGGCGAACCGCTTCTTCCGCGTTGCGCCGGATGCCCTGCCAGTCACCCTCGCGGATCATGCCGCGGCTGGCGATCCAGGTGCCGCCTACCGCCGCCACCGACGGCTCCTTCAGCCATTCGGACATGTTGGCGGTCGACACGCCGCCGGTCGGGACGAAGCGCAGCCCGTGCAGGGCGAACGGTGCGGAGATCGCGCGCAGCATCGCGATCCCGCCGGCCGGCAGCGCGGGGAAGAACTTGAAGGTGTGTATGCCGTGCTCCAGTCCCGCCTGCAGGTCGGACGGCGTCATCGCGCCGGGGACGTAGGCGATGCCGGCCTCCGCCGCCGCCGCCAGCATGCGCGGGCTCAGCCCGGGTGCCAGGGCGAAGCGGGCGCCGGCCGCGACCGCCCGCCGGAGGTCCGCCGGCGTCGCCACCGTCCCGGCGCCCACCACCATGTCGGGGTAGCGCTCGGCGATCCGTGCGATCACCTCCGCCGCCGCGTGGGTGCGGAACGTCACTTCCACCACGCCGAGCCCGGCTTCCAGCAGCGACTCCGCCAGCGCGTCCGCTTCCGCCACGCCGTCAACCTCCACCACCGGGATCACGCCGAAGGCGGTGGCCTCGAGCAGCGCGTCCTGCAGGCCGCTCATCTCACTGCGCCGCCGCGACGGCGACGCGGGGCCGGTAGCGCGGGTTCGGGATCCGGGTCCAGCCGCCGGCGCCGTCGTCCACGATCAGGTCGCGCATGCCGCCGGCGCGGGCGATGATCTCGTAGTCCTGCCCGGCATCGGCGGGATAGCAGAACAGCGTCACCAGCGGCTCGGTCCCGACGTTGACGCTGCGGTGGATCCAGTGCGGCGCCACGTAGACCAGGCTGTTCGGCCGCATCTCCTCCGCCTGCACGGTGCCGTCGGCCAGCTCCATCAGCATCACGCCGTGGCCGGACTGGCAGAGATAGATCTCCGGCCGGTCGCCGACGGCGTGGATGTGGCCGCGGGTGAACAGGAACTCGCGGCCAACCTGGCCCGGCTGCAGCGTGCTGGTGCCGAAGATCATGTCCCCGGCCCGCTCCGACGGCCGGAACTCGTCGACCTGGTAGGCCACCTCGCTGCCACGCGCGCGGGCGATGGCGGCAAACGCGGCCTCGTCGGCGAACAGCCCGGCGAGGTCGTCGTAGCGCTTCTCGTAGCGCCTCGTGCGTCCCGTCATTTCCCCGGTCCCGGGCGCGATGAGGACGGTGGCGGGCAGGGACACGGGCATCAGAAGCCTTCCAGCACGTAGGAGACGCGGTTCACTCACGTAGTCCTATTACGCAGCTACCGGGATAGGCAACCGGTTTGGCATCTTTTGCAGCGCAATATGTCGGTTAGCGCTTGTGAGTCGGCAATCCTGGTGTTGTATTGCTACCTCATAAGGGGGCGATGCTACGGAGATGGTCCGGCGGCGCCCCAGGGAGAACGAGGTCCATGAAGACGATCCTTGCAGCGGCGGCCCTGGCCGGCAGCGTGGCGCTCGCGGCGACACCCGGCGCGGAAGCGAAGACGATCAAGATCGGCCTGTCCATGCTGACCCAGAACGCGCCGTACTATGCGGCGCTGCAGGTCGCGGTGCTCAAGGAGGCCAAGGCGCTGGGCGCGCAGGTGGTGACCGCGGACGCCAACAACGACATGCTCAAGCAGATCTCCGACGTCGGCGACATGC
>CAXUDP010000161.1:0-5261 GCA_964249735.1 uncultured Acetobacteraceae bacterium
ACGACACCGGCACCGCCGCGACCGAGGTGCTGGGCGCCGCTGGGGACCTGTCGCGGCAGGCGGAAACGCTTTCGGTGGAGGTGAACAGCTTCATCTCGAAGGTGCGTGTGGCCTGAACCGGGCCTCGCGCAGCCGGCGGCGCCGGAGGTGACGGCCGGCAGGAAATCTGGCACGTCCCCGTCATGCTGCCGGTCGGCACCGATCCGCCCGGCGGCAGGCGCCGAGATCGTGGCCGGGAGCGAGGGCAGCATTCCGTGACCCTGACGCCGACCTTCGCCGCGCTGTGCGGGAGCATCGCCACCGCGATCGCCATCTTCGGCGGCGGGCTGGCGGTGGAGGCCTACAAGCGTCGCCGCGACCGCATGGGCATGGCGCTGGCGCTCGCCGGGGCGATCGACGCGCTGCTGGGGCTGATCGAGACGCGCCAGATGACGAAGGAGCTGTGGACGGCGTTGGCGGAACTGGATGCCGGACGCAGCGTCGAGTTCGGGGCGCTGATCGGCGAGAACGCGCCGTTCCAGGCGATCACCCTGTCCTATGTGGGGCAGATCGGGAACCTGGGTGGCGACCTGCCGTTCCGGGTGGCCCGGTTCCTGACCTTCAACCAGGGGCTGCAGCACGATCTCAACCGCCTCGACGGGAGCGGGGACAGGCCGGAGGTGCAGGCGATGCTCATCCGGCAGATGAGCCCGCTGTGGGACACGACGAACGCACTCGGGGTGACGCTGGTGGCGGACCTGCGGCACGCGGCGGAGGGCAGGCGCCAAAGTCGGCGCCGGCGACCCAGCCGCACCCCTCAAGCCAGGAGCGGCTAGCGCGGGCGGGTGCTGCCGGTGGCAGGTTCCGCCTGCTGTGGGGCAGGGGCGCCGGGAGCGACCGGCTGGATGAACAGGGTCCTGCGCCCATAGGAGATCAGGACGCGGTTGAAGCGCAGGAAGTCGCGACCGAGCAGGGTGGCGCCGGTCTGGACGTCGGCGACGTCGAGAGGAAGGTTGTTCAGCCGCTCGTCGCCGACCTCCAGGCTGCCGAAGCGGTGCCGCCGCACTGTGACCGCCCGTGAATCGATCCCACTCACGGTCCGTGTCCGATCCGCGGCCAGGAGATCCGGCGTCACGCCGGCGGCAAGGGCAGCATTCCGGTCGATGACCGTCGAGGATGCGCCGGTGTCGAGGATGGCGGGCACCGGGTGGCCATCGAGCTTGATGTCGAGCGCGATGTGGCCGTCCTCGTCGCGGAACGGGACCTCGAAGTAGGGCGGATCGAACGGCCGCATCGCGGAGTCGCAGCCGGTCGCTTTGTAGAGGCCGAAATGCTGATGGGGCACGTCGACGTCGACGTCGTAGTTCGACAGGAAGTCGGCGCCGAACAGGCCGAACACCGGAAGCCCGTCGACGGGCTTGGAGAAGTCCGCGGCGACCGGCAGGTCGAGGCTGTGCGCGAGGCCGCGGCCGAGGCCGAGATCATGCACGGTCACGATCGGGGCGAAGGTCACGCCGCCGATGCCCACGAGGCGGGTGTAGCGTGCATCGCCGCCCGGACGCAGGTCGAACTGCTGCGCGCCGTTGCGCGACACAACCGAGACGTCGGCGCCGGTGTCGATCAGGAGCGCGATCTTCCGGTCCTGGAGGGTGGCTTCGACCGCGGTGATCCCGACACGCGGGAGGAGCGGGAGGTCGGCGACGGTCTGGACCGTGCAGCCCTGCGGTCCGGCGGCGCAGCCGGCCAGCAACGCGCCCAGCAGCAGGGCCGACAGGGTGCGCAGGATCATCGTCGCCCATTGGTGGTGGGACGGCTTGTTCCAGCCGCTATCGAAACAATTACACGGGCGGTGCGATCATGGTCAAGGCGACGGTTCGGCGGGCACTGGAGGCGGGATCGGATGGTCCCGGAAGACGGGCGCGGTCCGGATCCCCGCGGCGGGGTTCGGGCAGCCGGATGCAGGGTCGGTGATGCTGTTGCGGCCGGTTTCGACATGGGGCCGGCCAGCTGGGCGGCACTGGTGGGATCCTGCACGGCGGCTCGCCTGCTTCGATGCAACGGAGGGTGTAGGCCCGATGCGCTTCCAGGACTGCGATGAGGTTCGGACAACGCGCGGGATACGGTTCGGAGGTCGCCTGCCACCGGCAGCCGACTTCAAACCGTCATCCGGAACGGGCGAAGGATGGCATAGCGTCAGAAGCCGGATGGGCAACGCAGGACGGGGAGGGCTTCATGATCCAGCCGTGGACGCGGCGCCGGTTCCTGTCGGCGGCCGGTGCGGCGGGCTTGTCGCAGGCGGCGATGCTGGTGGCGGTGGCGCAACCCATAGGTCCGGTCCGGCGGCATGACGCGTTCTCGTTCCTGTTCGTGACGGACACCCACCTGCAGCCCGAGCTGGATGCCGCGAAGGGATGTGCGATGGCATTTGCCAGGGCCCGCGCCGCAGGGGGCGACTTCGCGATCCAGGGTGGGGACCACGTGTTCGACGCGCTGGGCGTGCCGCGTCTGCGTGCCGACCGGCTGGTCTCGCTGTATGCCCGGACCGAGCAGGATCTCGGGATGGCGGTGCACCACACGATCGGCAACC
Organism: uncultured Acetobacteraceae bacterium; assembly: GCA_964249735.1. Lineage (GTDB taxonomy): Bacteria > Pseudomonadota > Alphaproteobacteria > Acetobacterales > Acetobacteraceae > Lichenicola. The sequence continues at coordinate 2,567 of CAXUDP010000161.1, forward strand.
ACGACTGCTTCGGCGTGTATCCCGCGAGCGGGGTAGCGCCGACGGATCCGCTGTATGGCAAGAAGTTCTTCGAGGACCATTTCGGTCAGTTGTACTATTCGTTCGATCACCGCGGCGTGCATATCGTGGTGCTGGACTCGATCGGGATCACGGCGGACCGGGACTACGAGGGCAGGATCGACGCAGACCAGTTGGCGTGGCTAGCAGGGGATCTTCGGGCGCAACCGGCAGGGATGCCGATCGTGCTGGTCAGCCACATCCCGATCGTGACCGCCTATGACAGCTATGCGCCACCGTCGCTGCCGGCGCCGAGGCACCGCAAGAACAGCGTGGTCAACAACCAGGACGTCATCGCGCTTCTGGACGGGCACAACGTGTTGGGCGTGCTGCAGGGGCACACGCACGTCAATGAGACGGTGTGGTGGCGGGGCGTGCCCTACGTCACCTGCGGGTCGGTGAGCGGCAACTGGTGGCATGGCACGCATCTCGGCACGCCAGAAGGGTTCACGGTGGTGCGGGTCGAAAATAACCGCCTGTATGCCCGCTACGTGACATACGGGTTCAGAAGCGTCGACCCACACAACACGTGAACGCGGCCAGGATCGCTCCTGGCCGCTCGCGCCGTCAGCCGTCCAGGTCGGGACCTAGGACGTGTGGTGGCTCAGATAGGCCTGGACGATGTCGGGTAGATGGCTGCCGAGCCAGTCGCCCATCTCCTGCTCTTCCTTCATCGACTGCTCGAGCACCGCCACGTCCTCGGACACGCCGGCCAGGTTGGCGAGCGTGATGAGCACCTTGTAGGAGCTGATCTCGTACGCCTTGTAGCCGATCGCGGCGAGAACGTTCTTCAGCACCTCGTCGCCGGAGGTGACGTGGGCGAAGCCGGCCACGGTCGCCACGGTGCCGGCGACCAGCTCCTTGACGCCTGACTTGGCGGTGTCGCGTTTGGCCAGCAGGGCGTCGAGCCGGGCCGCCTGGGTTTCGGACCGCTGCATGTCGTGCTGCATCTGCGTGTGCAGCGCCGGATACGGTTCCATCCGGCTTAGCTGGTTCTTGATAGTCCCGATCGCCTGCGTCTCGACGGCGTGCTGGTTCCGAAGCCCGGTCAGGTACACGTCCATCGTCGCGTTCAAGCCACTCATCTGACACTCCTCTTGGTCGGGCAGGGCAACGCCGATCGCACGCGATGGATCCGGCCGGATCGATCACAAAATGCCGCGGTCTCAGCTGTCGTCGCCGCTCCGGCCGGCCTGCAACAGCAGGACCGACAGGCTGGCGAGCGGCACCAGGAGCTGGACCGGCCGGAGCCTGGCGAAGTAGCGGGGCGCTTCTCCGCGGCGCGCGGCCCTGGTGTCGCCGATGCCGAGCAGGACGAAGCCGGACAGCAGCGTGAGCAGCGACACCCTGCCGCGCGGCAACACCAGGCTCCCGGCGCCGAGGCTGAACAGCGAGATGGTGGAGCCGATCTCGGAGACAGTCGATCCGCCGGACTGCCGGAAGCTCAACCCGCGGCGCACGCCGGCCAGGAAGCACAGGACGGCACCGGCCCACAGGCTGCCGAGCCGCAGCGCGGGCCCGCGCCAGGCGGGCGGCGCGAGCAGCACGGCACCGGCGGCGGCAGCGGTCGGGACGGTGGCGGCGTAGGCGAGCAGCAGGCTCACCAGCGGCGTGCGGGGCTGCACCTGCTCGGTGCCATCCGTCAGCTTGAGGTCGCCGATGCTCATGGCGGCACAACGGGAGAACCGGCCGGGTGTTTCCGTGGCCGGCGGCTTCCGGCGGTGGCTCAGGCGAACCAGGCGGCGGTTCGGGGCTTGAGGTCGGAGCTTGCCAGCGGTTCGAGGAGAGGAAGCCATGCGGATCATCGCCATCGAGGAGCACGCGTTCGACCCCGGACTGGCCAAGGCGAGCGAGGCGCCGCAGGCGGCCGAGGCCGGCTACCTGAAGGCGCTCGGGAAGGGAGCGGAGGGGCCGCTCCTGGCCGACCGCCCCAGCCTCAACTCGTTCCGCGAGATCCCGGGGCGGGCGCTCGACATGGCGGACGGGCGGATCGCCGAGATGGACGCGCATGGCATCGACATGCAGGTGCTGTCCTACAGCAATCCGGCGCAGCTGGCTCCGGCGGGCGAGGCGGTCCTGCTGGCGCGGGCGGCGAACGACCGGCTTGCGGCGGCAGTGCGGGCGCATCCGGATCGCTTCGCCGGCTTCGCGACGCTGCCCTGGCAGGATCCGCCGGCCGCCGCGGCGGAGCTGGAGCGGTCGGTCAAGGAGCTGGGGCTCAAGGGGACGCTGATCGTCGGGCGGCCCGGCACGACCTTCCTGGACGACGAGCGCTACCGGCCGGTGCTGGCGATGCTGGATGCGCTGCGGGTGCCGCTCTACGTTCATCCGGGCATCCCGCTGCCGCAGGTGCAGCTTCCGTACTATGGCGGGCTGGACGAGGCGGTGACGGCGCGGCTGTCGCTGTTCGGATGGGGCTGGCATGCGGAGGCCGGCGTGCAGGTGGTCCGCATGATCCTGTCCGGGGCGTTCGACCGTTATCCGGACCTGCAGGTGATCAGCGGGCACTGGGGCGAGATGGTGCCGTTCTATCTCCAGCGCCTGGACGACTCGATACCACGCGCGTTGACCGGGCTGTCGCGCAGCATCACCGAGACCTACCGGTCGCAGGTGTTCGTCACGCCGAGCGGCATGCTGA
>CAXUDP010000162.1:0-5231 GCA_964249735.1 uncultured Acetobacteraceae bacterium
CAGCCGGTGGCGCAGTTCATGGCAGCGTTCCCGGCCAACCTGTTCTACCCGATCTTCGTGATCGCGATCGTGCACTACCACCTGAGCAGCAACGTCTGGCTGACGCCGCTGATGATCCTGGGCACGCAATGGTACATCCTGTTCAACGTGATCGCCGGCACCGCGGCCTTTCCGGGCGACCTGCTGGAAGCGGCGCGCAACTTCCAGATCGGCGGCTGGCGCTGGTGGCTGCGCGTCATGCTGCCCGGGATCTTCCCGTACTACGTCACCGGCGCGCTGACCGCCTCGGGAGGCGCCTGGAACGCCGCCATCGTGTCGGAGATCGCCAGCTGGGGCAGCACCACCCTGACCGCCTCGGGGCTCGGCAGCTACATCCAGCAGGCGACCAGCGCCGGCGCCACCGCCCGGGTGGCGCTCGGCGTGGTGGTGATGTCCTCGTTCGTGGTGGTGTTCAACCGGCTGGTGTGGCGTCCGATGTACGCCTTCTCTGCCCGTCGCCTGACCTTCGCGTGAGAACCGGGCGCCGGACGCCATGACGATGGAAAGCACCGCCCGGGTCACCGCGATGCTCCCCGACGCGTCGGACGAGCTGATCCGCATACGCAACTGCCGCCAGTCCTACCACAAGGAAAGCAGCGCCGACCTGGTGGTGCTGGACGACGTCGACCTGACCCTGGTGGCAGGCGAGATCGTCGGCCTGCTGGGCCGCTCCGGCTCCGGCAAGTCGACCCTGCTGCGCATCGCCTCGGGCCTGCTGCGCCCCACCTCGGGCGAGGTCACGTGGCGCGGCGTGCCGTTGCGCGGTCCCGCTCCCGGCGTCGCCATGGTGTTCCAGAGCTTTGCCCTGTTCCCCTGGCTCACCGTGCAGGCCAACGTCGAGCTCGGCCTCGAGGCCAAGGGCGTGCAGCGCGCCGAGCGCGAGCGGCTGGCCGAGGAGGCGATCGACCTGATCGGCCTCGGCGGCTACGAGAACGCTTATCCGAAGGAGCTGTCCGGCGGCATGCGGCAGCGCGTCGGCCTCGCCCGCGCCCTGGTGGTGCATCCGGACCTGCTGCTGATGGACGAGCCGTTCTCGGCGCTGGACGTGCTGACCGCGGAGAACCTGCGCACCGACCTGATCGAGCTGTGGTCGGAGAAGAAGCTTCCGGTGAAGGCGGTGATGATCGTCACCCACAACATCGAGGAAAGCGTGCTGATGTGCGACCGCATCCTGGTGTTCTCGTCCAACCCGGGCCGCGTCGCGCACGAGCTGCGCGTGCCGTTCCCGCACCCGCGCAACCGGCACGATCCCGCCTTCCGGCTGTTCGTCGACCGCATCTACGGGCTGATGACGCGTCGGGAAACGCCGCCGGTCGACGATGCCGCCGCGGCCAAGCCGGGTGCCGGCTTCAACCAGGCGCTGCCGGAGCTGCCGATGAACCTGATGGCCGGCCTGATGGAGACGCTGGCCGAGCAGCCCTATCGCGGCCGCGCCGACCTGCCGCTCCTCGCCGGCTCGCTGCAGCTGGAGCTGGACGACCTGCTGCCGCTGGGCGAAAGCCTGCAGATGCTGAAGTTCGCCGAGCTTGAGGAAGGCGACATCCGCCTCACGGCCGAGGGCCTGCGCTTCGTCCAGGGCGACCTGGACGAGCGCAAGCGGATCCTCGGCGCCAGCCTGATGAAGAACCTGGCGGTGGTGCCGGCGATCCGCCAGGTGCTGGACGAGCGCTGGAACCACCGCTCGCGCGCCGAACGCTTTCGCGACGAGCTGGAGGACCACATGTCGCCGGACTACGCCAGGCGGACCCTGCAGACGGTGATCGGCTGGGCCCGCTACGCCGAGCTGTTCGACTTCGACGAGGAGGCCGACCAGTTCTTCCTCGACGAGGACGACGACTGAAGTGGCTCAGCCGGCAAGGCGTTCCGCATCCGGACGGCGAACGCCTTGCGGAACTTCGACACCTTGGGCGCGATGACGACCCGGCAGTAGCCGGCAGCGGGGTTCAGCGCGAAGTAGTCGTGGTGTTCCGCTTCCGCCGGATGGAAGGGCGGCAGCGGCAGGAGCTCGGTGACGATCGGCCGGCCCCAGATCCCGGCCGCCGCGATCTCCCGCATCACCGCGCGGGCCGCGTCGCGCTCCGCGTCGGATCCGGTGAAGATCACCGAACGGTACCGCGTGCCGACATCAGCACCCTGGGGGTTCGGCGTGGTCGGGTCGTGGATGGCGAAGAACACACGCAGCAGGTCGGCATAGGACAGCACGTCGGGGTCGTAGCTGACGCGCACCACCTCGGCATGGCCGGTGCGGCCGCTGCAGACCTGTTCGTAGGTCGGGGCCGCCGTGCCGCCGCCGGCATAGCCGGACAGCACGCCCGTCACCCCATCGAGGTCGTTGAACACCGCTTCCAGGCACCAGAAGCAGCCGCCGCCGAGCACGGCGAGCGCGGTTCCGCGCCCTGCAGGGCCCGCGGCCGCACCGGACGCGGCGGTGGAATGATCGGACAAGGGATTGCCTTTCGTGGGTTGCGGCAGGCGAACGGTCTGGACCGTTCGCTGTGGAATGGCGAAGCTGGAGATGGCGATGCGTTGCGGAGGCGGACACCCCCGGCAAGGAGGATCGGCGATGCGGATCCTGCAACCGCGTCGGGGATGTGACGATCTGGCTGCAGCCGCGCGCCACCATGACCAGGGGAAGAGAACGAACGATGTCCGACAACCCGCTCGACGACGATCCGGCACGGGAGGAGCGCGTCAAGGAGCGCGCCTATCACCTGTGGGAAGCCGATGGCCGACCGCATGGTCAGCACGACGAGTACTGGGAGCGGGCCAGCGAGCTGGTCAGGATGGAAGGCGCTGGACTGGCGGGACAGCTGCCGAACCCGGCCTCGCTTCCCGGTGCCGACCCGTCGCTGACCGAACCGGTCGAGGAAGCGTTCATCCAGGAGAACCTGGGCGAGTTCCCGGACCGGTTCGCCGACCAGGGCGAAAGCCAGCCGACGCCGAAGCCGAAGCACGCCGCCCGTGCCAAGGCCGCCGAGGATGGCCCCGCGACTGGCGCCCGAGGCGGGACTAAGCCGACGGCCGCAACCAGGACCGCGCCCGCGGAACCCGCCGCAGCCGCGAAGACCGCAGCCGCCACCAAGCCCGTTGCCAAATCCGCCGCCCCTGCGAAGGCCGCGCCCGAGCCGAAGCCGACACCGACCGCGACGTCCAAGGCGCGCAAGCCGAAGGGCTGACGGCTACCTACTTGGGCACGACCACGGCGGATCCGTCCGGCGTGGTCGCAGGCGGGTGAATCACGGGGGTGCTCTGCGGCGACATCCTTGGCGGCCTGATCCGCATGCCCGGATCGACGCCGCGGTTCGGCACCACGACCGCGTGCATACGCTGGCTTCGGGAATGGGCGGTCGCGGCCCCTTCCCCCGCCGCCGTCTGCGCCAGGCACGGCAGCGCCACGCCCGACAGGGCGCAGCCGAGCAACATGGCAAGGAACCGGTTCGTGGTGCGCGGCATGACGACCTTCCCGCCCGATTTGTCCCCAACGGGACGCCATACCGGCGGTTCCGGTCGTGCCGGGGCCATTGCCGCCGCGCCCTAGAAACGATGGCGCAGCCGGTCCGGGATCCGCCACAGCGAGTCGCCGCTGAGGTGCAGGTCGATCCGGTACAGCGCGTCGCCGCGACCGGCAGCGCTCTGCATCACCTGGTCCTGCCACACCGACAGCATCGGGTCGTCCGGCAGCAGCGTCACGTCGTCCCGCTTCGGCAGCCCGGCCATCGCGCGCAGCATGCCTTCCCAGTGCCCGTCCGGCATGCGCTGGTGCGATCCCGCTTCCGGCGTCACCCAGGCCTGGCTCCTGGTGCGGTGCAGCCGCAGGAGGCCGGACGGCAGATCGGCGTAGCGCAGGTGGAACAGGAACAGCGGCCCGAACCGCGGCCCGTCGTCGATGCAGTGGAAGCCCGGCGCCCAGGCCACGCGGCGGCGGATCATCACCGGCTTGCACATGGCGCTGCTGGTGCGGACCCAGTCGCGCTGCAGCGTTACCGGTCGTTCCCAGTCCAGCGCCGGCTCCGAGTCCGGCAGGTGGATCACGTCGAAGCCGGTCGCCGTCACCACCGCGTCGCGATCCAGCGACGAGGCGAACGCGACCAGCGAGCCGTGCACCGCCGGATCGGCCACCAGAAGCTCGTCGACATCGGTGTAGATCACCGCCTCGTACCAGTTCAGCAGCCCGGCGCAGAAGTCGGACACGAAGCCGCAGCGGCGGCTGTCGTCCTGCGGCGAGCGCGGGATGCGCAAGACGTTTGCCCGTCCCAGGACGGCCGCCGCGGTGCTGCCGTCGTCGCTGCCATGGTCGAGCACGAAGCAGTTCGCCGCATCGGCCTGCGCTCCGTAGTGGCGCAGCCAGACCGGCAGGAACACCGCCTCGTTGTAGACCATGGTGACGACGGCGAGCAGCGCTTTCATCAGCGACATGTATCCCGCTTCGCCGCCCGACTGAATGCCCGCCGGTGCAGCGGGCACTTGAACCGCCCGCGCCGGTCCTCCATACGATGGCTGCATGGCAACCATGCAACGGCCGGACCTGCCCGCCGCCTTCCCGCGCAGCGCCGCAGGTCGCGCGGCATGAGCACCACAGCCGGCGCGGAGGTCGGCAGGCCGCGGGTCGCCCGCCTCGGCCTGCGCAAGACCCTGGCGCAGATCGAGGCCGAGACCCACTCGCACGGCCTGAAGCGCAGCCTGGGCGCGCTCAACCTGACCATGCTCGGCATCGGCTCCACCATCGGCGCCGGCATCTACGTCATGACCGGCGCCGCTGCGGCCAACTATGCCGGGCCGGCGATCCTGCTGTCGTTCCTGGTCGCCTGCCTCGCCTGCGTGTTCACCGCCCTGTCCTATGGCGAGCTCGCCTCGACCATGCCGGTCAGCGGCTCGGCGTACACCTACGCCTACGCCTCCATGGGCGAGGTCGCGGCCTGGGTGGTCGGCTGGCTGCTGCTGCTGGAGTACGGCATCAGCTGTGCCGGCGTCGCGGCCGGGTTCTCCGGCTACGCCACCAGCCTGCTGCACGATTTCGGCGTGAACATCCCTGCCTGGTACTCGACCTCGTTCGTGCAGACCCTGCCCGGCCCGCACGGCACCACCCTGCTCGACGTCGGCCACGGCATGAACCTGGTGGGTGCCTTTGCCTCAGTGATCGTGACCGTGCTGCTGGTGATCGGGGTCCAGGAGTCCGCCACCGTCAACAGCGT
>CAXUDP010000163.1:0-5072 GCA_964249735.1 uncultured Acetobacteraceae bacterium
TGCACCGGGAACTCGATGGCGATGCCGCCCGCCTCGCGTATGCCCTCGCGCAGGCGCTCCGCCAGCACGATGTGGTGCCGGTTGCAGGGCGACAGGTCGGAGCCGGTCTGGGCGATGCCGATGATCGGTCGCTCCGACTGCAGCTCGCGCTGCGACAGCCCGAAGTTCATGTAGCGCTCAAGGTAGAGCGCGGTCATGTCCGGGTTGTGCGGGTTGTCGAACCAGGCACGCGAGCGCAGGCGCGAGCGGCCGCGGTCGTGCGGCTGGCCTTGTTCCTCGACCGCGTGCTGCGGGGACAGGCCGTCGGTGTCGATCGGTGGGGTGTCGGGCATCGCTTCAGTTCTGGCTGGTGGTGAAGCGCCAGACCGTGCGGGAGCGGAAGGTCTGGCCGGGATCGAGTCGGGTGGAAGGGAAGGTGGGGTGGTTGGGTGTGTCCGGGAAGTGCTGGGTCTCGAAGCACAGCCCGTCGCCCTGTCGATACAGCAGCCCGGCCTTGCCGGTGCGGGTGCCGTCCAGGAAGTTGCCGGAATAGAACTGCACCCCCGGCTCGGTGGTGCCGATCTCCAGCACCCGCCCCGACACCGGGTCCTCCACGCGCACCGCCGGACGCGGCTCGGCGGTGACGCCGCCGCGCAGCACGTAGGTGTGGTCGTAGCCGCGCCCGAGCACGAGCTGCGGCTCGGCGCCGTCACGGACCCGCGCCCCGACCGCGACCGGCGCGGTGAAGTCCATCGCGCTGCCGGCGACCGGCCGGATCTCGCCGGTCGGGATCATGGTGTCGTCCACCGGGATGAACGCGTCGGCCTCCATCGTGACCAGGTGGTCCAGGGCGCTGCGCCCGCTGCCTTCGCCGCAAAGGTTGAAATAGCTGTGGTTGGTGAGGTTCACGACCGTGGGCGCGTCGGTGGTGGCGGCGTAGTCGAGCGTCAGGGTGTCGTCCTCGCCCAGCGTCCAGCCGGCGTGGGCCTCCACACGGCCGGGAAAGCCCTCCTCGCCGTCCGGGCTGACCCTGCGGAAGGAAACGTGGGCCGGCTCGCCCGGGCCGGACAGCGTTCCGACCTCCCACGCGCGCTGGTCGAAGCCGTGCACCCCGCCATGCAGCGCGTTCGGCCCGTCTGTCGCCGGCACCTGCACCGTGCGGCCGTCTAGCACGAAGCGGCCGCCGGCGATGCGGTTGCCGTAGCGGCCGATGGTGGCTCCGAAAAACTCCGGATGATCGACGTAGTCGGCGAGCGTGGCGTAGCCCAGCACCACGTCCGCCAGCCGGCCGTGCCGGTCCGGCACGTGCAGCGACTGCAGCGCGGCGCCGAAGCCGATCAGCCGTGCCGCCATGCCGTTGCGGTTGCGCAGCACCACCGCCTCGACCGCCGTGCCGTCGGGAAGGCTTCCGAACCCTTCCCTGCTGGCACCCGCGTCCCCCGATCCGCCGTCGATCCCGTCCATCCACCCATCCAGCCCGTGAAAATTACTCAGACAATACGGTGCCCGCCCGGCGCCTGGCAACCCGTCCGACGCTTCCGCCGTTACTCCAGGTTGCAGCGTATCAGGGATGGGTCATGGATTTCGACACCGCGATCATCGGCGGCGGCCAGGCCGGGGTGCCCCTGTCGCAGGCGCTGGCCGGGAAGGGACAGCGTGTGGCGCTGATCGAGCGGGTCCATCTCGGCGGCTCCTGCGTCAACTTCGGCTGCACGCCGAGCAAGGCGCTGATCGCTTCCGCCGCCATCGCCCATCATGCGCGGGAGGCGCGCCGCTGGGGCATCGGCGTCACCGGGGTGACGGCGGACTTCAAGGCGGTGATGGACCGGGCACGCGGCTTCGTGTCCGACGCGGTCCGCTCGCTCGACGAAAGCTTCGCCGGCGGGTCCGGCCCGTCGCTGATCCGCGCCCACGCCCGGCTGGACGGTGCCGCGCAGGGGTGGTTCCGGATCGACGCCGGCGGCCAGGCCGTGCGCGCCCGCAACGTCGTGCTCGACACCGGGACCCGCTCGCTGATGCCCGACATCGACGGCCTCGGCGACGTGCCGCTGATCACGGCGGAGAACTGGATCGACCTCGACGCGCTGCCGCAGCGCCTGGTCATGATCGGCGGCAGCTACCTGGCGCTGGAGTTCGGCCAGGCCTTCGCCCGGCTGGGCGCGGAGGTGGTGGTGCTGCAGGGCGGCGACCGCCTGGCCGAGCGCGAGGATCCGGAGGTGTCGGAGGCGATCCGCGCCTTTTTGTCGGCGGAAGGCCTCGACATCCGCCTCGGCGCCCGGATCGAGCGCGTCGAGCGGACCGGGCAGGGGGTCCGGGTGCACACGGACCGCGGCACGATCGACGGCACCCACCTGTTCGTCGCCACCGGACGGCGGCCGAACACCGACGATCTCGGCCTGGACACCGTGGGGGTCGAGACCAGCGAACACGGCATCGTGGCGGTGGACGAGCGGCTGTCGAGCAGCGTGCCGGGCATCTGGGCGGCGGGCGACATACGCGGCGGCCCGGCCTTCACCCACACAGCCTATGCCGACTACGGCGTGCTGCAGGACCAGCTCGCCGGCAGCCGGACACGCACCACGAAGCGGATCGTGCCCTACGCGATGTTCCTGGAGCCGGAACTCGGCCGCGTCGGCATGACCGAGGCCGACGCGCGCAAGGCCGGCCACAGGGTGCGGATCGGCCGCAAGGACATGGACACCAGCGGCAAGGCGCGCGAGGTCGGCCAGACCACCGGCTTCATCAAGGTGGTGATCGACGCCGACACCGACCTCGTCCTGGGCGCCGCCTGCCTGTGCCACAACGGCTCGGAGGTGGTGCACGCCTTCATCGCGCTGATGAACGCAGGCGCCACGGCACGGACCATGATCGCGTCCGTAGTCATCCACCCGACCATCGGCGAGGCGGCGAAGAACGCGGTGGTGGCGGCGTATGAAGGCGGGTAAGGCGGCCACGGCCGGCTAGATCGCGGCTGCCCGCGTCGTCCGGGTGCTGGCGCCGAGGCGCACGCGCAGCCAGCGATCAGCCGGCAGCGACAGGAACCGGTCCACCATTCGTCCGAGCACCCACGACAGCAGGAGTGCCGGGATGAACCAGAGCCAGCCGGTGCGCATGTCCCCGCCTGCCAAGTGGAACAGGGCGACCAGCGGGAACACCACGAACATGTGGGTCAGGTAGATCTCATAGCTCATCAGGCCGAACGAGCGGAGCCAGGCGGTGCCACGAGCCGCACTGCGCCGGCCCCATCCCCACTGGAAGGCGATCAGCAGCAGGGCGCAGCCGCCAGCCAGCAGCAGCATCGTTGCGGTGCCGAGCACCCGCCAGACGATGCGCTCCTGGAGAAGGGTGACCAGCAACGCGAGCGTGCCGGACCAGCCAAGCAGCGCAACCGCGGCGGGACGAGGCGCCGGACGCCCTGCAGCCCACAGCGCGGCGCACACCCCGATGGCGATCGCCGACATCCCTGGCAGGTAGGCCTTCTCCCTCCAGATCTCGGATGCGGTGGAATCGATCTTCAGCGTCAGCGGCAGGGACAACGCCAGTGCCGCGAACAGGACGACGCGGAGCCGCGGGACGCGGCCTAAACAAAGGCAGGCGACTGGAAAGCCGAGATAGAACACTTCCTCGATCGAGAGCGACCACAGCACGTCCCAGCCACCCGGCAGGTAGCCGGTCCGGCCTTCGTACCACTTCAGGTGCAGCGCCAGCACGGAGATGATGGCGCGCGGCAGCGACTGGTCCTGCCGCGTGATGACGTAGTTCGACACCCCCGCGAGATCGAGCAGCGAGAGCACGGCGACGAGCACCAGAAGGCAGGGTGCGATGCGGGCCATGCGCCGGCCATAGAACGCTCGTGCATCCAGTGCCGAAAGGGTGCCCCAGCGCCGGATCGCGCGACCAGTGACGAGGAAGCCCGAGATGACGAAGAACAGGAACACCGCCTCGTAGCCACTCGAGCCGAGGGTGAGCAGGAGCGATTTCGGCAGGATCGCGGCGAGGCCGGTCCCCGCCAGCGGAATACGCAGCGCCATGTGATGGATGACCACGAGCAGGACCGACAGCCCGCGGACGAGATCTATCCCGGGATTGCGCCCACCGAGCTGGTTGTTTCCGAGGCTGGAGGCGGGCATGGCGGAAACCTTCCGGCTCAGGCGTCGCAGCGTCCAGCCGGGCAGATGTCCATGGCTATGACAGCCGCCTTGCTCGCCGATCGAGTGCATGCGCGGCAGCGGAAAAGATCATGGGCCGGACCCCGGATCGGAAGACTTGGTGACAAGCAGCGTTCGACCTTTGCCGGACAAGCCGTCGACCCGACAGCCGGCGCACATGCATCAGGACGGCTTCTGGCGCCGCATCTCCGCCTGCCGCATCGGCATGGCGTCGATGGTGTCGAACAAGGCCTTCGCAGTCAGCGGCTCGGCGCTGCGAAACTTGACGCCGCCGTCCTTGCCGATCAGCAGCACTGCGAACGCGTCAGGCGCGACGTCGTAACGTCGGCGCAGGCGCTGCTGGTCCGTGACCGATGGCTCGACCAGCACCAAGTCCCGCTCCGCCGTGCCGGCACGGTCGGCTGCCAGGATCCGCGCCTGCTCCGCCATCCGCGTGTCATCCGTTGCCGTCAGCACCAGCAACACGCGCGACCGGCCAGCGTAGGCCGCCGGGTCGTCCGCCTCCGCAGCGCGCCCGTCACCACTCACGAGTGGCCACAGCAAGACGGACAGGAGCGCGATCCGGCAGCAGGAGTGCCGGCCGGTCCACCTGCCGCTCACCCCGACCGGCGTGTCAGGAACCGGACCTGCTTCTGTGTGACCTCCAGCCGCTTCACGCCGTCCGCAAACGTTGCGTAATGCGGCGTCTGCAGGTGGGCGTCGAACGCCGCCTTGTCGTCATACACCTCGTAGAGCACCACCGCGTCCGGCGCGTCGTCGATCGTCAGCGCGTCGAACTGTCGGCATCCCGGCTCGTCGCGCACCGAGGAGGTGCTGTCGTAGCGGCACAGCTCCAGGAACTCCTCCCGGCTCGCCGCTGGCACCTCGAACTCCGCGATGATGACGTAGGGTCCGTCGGCCATGCCTGCATTCCTCCCTGCGTTC
>CAXUDP010000164.1:0-4987 GCA_964249735.1 uncultured Acetobacteraceae bacterium
GTGCTGATGCTGGTGCAGAGCCCCAAGGTGGTGCGCGCCATCGTCTTCACGCTGATGAAGCACGAGGCCAACAAGGTCGCCGAGTTCCTGTGCGCGCAGGGCGTCAACGCCGAGGCGATCCACGGCAACAAGAGCCAGGGTGCGCGCGAGCGTGCCATGGCCGGCTTCAAGTCCGGTGCGGTGAAGGTGCTGGTCGCGACCGACATCGCGGCGCGCGGCATCGACGTCGACGACGTCAGCCACGTGTTCAACTACGACCTGCCCAACGTGCCGGAAAGCTACGTGCACCGTATCGGCCGCACCGCGCGCGCCGGCCGCGAAGGCTGGGCGGTGTCGCTGTGCGACGCCGAGCAGCGCGCCTGGCTGCGCGACATCGAGAAGGAGATCGGCCAGAAGCTGCCGGTGTTCATGGACCATCCGTTCCATTCCGAGACCGCGGCCAACTCCACGATGCGGCCGCCGGTGCTCGGCAGCGGCGGTCGCGGGCGACAGGGGGGCCATGCGGGGGGCGGACAGCGCGCGGGCAGCCATAATGGGTCGCCGCGCACCGGCGGCCGTCCGGGCGGCCAGCCTTCCGGCGCCGCGGGCCGTCCCGGCGGCAGCCGGCGCTCGTCCGGCGGTGGCTACCGCGCCGCCTGACGGGCACCGTTCCGGCGCGGTCGCGCTGACCGCCCGGACGCGCCGGCGGGTGCCGCGGCCGTGACCCTGGTGCCGAGGCTCCATTCGCTCCGCACCTGATCGCGAGCGTTAAGGATCGGGCAACCCGGGCAGGAGACAATCACTCCATCAACGGTGGTGATGTCCGTGGGCGGAAAGCTTTCATCGCGATGGATGACCCGGCCATGGGCAGCTGGGCTTCTCGTCTGCGTGCTCGGCGGCATGGGCCCGGTCGACCGGGCCGAACGGTTGACGCCGCAGGACCTGCGGCTCGCCGGTCGCGTCCTGCACTTCCTAGACATGCCGCTCACCGGGCCGGTCAGGCTTGCGATCGTCTACGCGCAGGACGTACCCGGTTCGGAGGACGAAGCCCGCGCCGCGGCCGGATGGCTGTCGGGCGGAATGCGGGTCGGCAACCTGATCCTCCAGCCGGCCCCGGTCGAGCAGAGCACGCTGGCCGACCTCCAGGACTACGTCGCCATCGTCACCGCCGCAGGGGTCTATCTCCCGACCGTGCGCGACGCGATGCGCCAGCATCACGTGCCGTGCATGACGACGCACATGTCGCAGGTGCAGGACAGCGGCTGCCTGGTCGGCATCCGGTCGCATCCCGCCGTCAGCATCCAGCTGAACGGCGAAGCTTCCGCCTCGGTCGGCATCCGCTTCGCTACCGCCTTCCGGATGATGGTGCGGGAATGGTGAGCCATCCGGAGGGTCCCGCGGCCCGCGCCGGCCTGTTGTCGGCTGCGTGCGGAAGGCCGTTGCCCGCCTGGTGCGTCCCGCTTCTGCCCGCCGTGCCGGTCGGACATCGCCCGATCGCTCCCTCCCCGTTGAGGCGCTAGATCGATGTCGCACATGTTCCTCTTCCTCATCAGGGACGTGGACGCCCGCTTCCTGTTGCCGACAATTGTGAGCTGCGTGGCGGGAGCGGCCCTCGTCGTGTCCCTGATCGTGCACGCCGAACGCGGACCGGGCCGGCGCCTGCTCCAGATCGCGGTCTTCGCGCTTCTGGTATCCGTCCTGTTCTGGTGCGTCTTTCTCAGCGCCCTGAGCGCGGGGTTTCCAAGGCTGGGCGTGGCGCTGCCCTTGCGATCAGCGCTGCCTGCCTTCGCCGCGTCGATGACCGCGAGCGCGATGACGAGCGCCATCAGGCTGTTCAGCCGCCGTTCGCTGCGCACCGTCATGCTGATGGGTTCGGCCTTCGCCTGCGGCCTGTCGCTGATGGTGTTCTCCGGGATGGCCGTGCTGGTCAGGCCGTTCGCCCTCGCCTACGACCTGGCAACTGTTCTCGGTGTCATGGGCCTCGGCGCGACCCTGGCGGCGCTGGCGTTCTGGGAAGCCGGCGAGCCCAGCCGGCCGTACCGGTGGATCAGGGCGACCGGGTTCCTGGCGGCGGCAATGCTGGTGCTGTCCCTCGGTTCGCTCGGCTCGATCCTGCCGTTCGACCAGTGGATCACGGCCAGCGACCGGCCGGACGACCTGGCCGCCTCGCCGGTCGCGATCGTCCTCGTCGCCGAGGCCGCCATCGGTCTGGTCCTGGTGATGTCCGGCTCGCTGCTCGACAGCTGGGCCTCCGCGCGGGACCGTCGCGAGATCGAGCGCGTGCGCCATCTGGCCGACAGCAGCTTCGAGGGTATCCTGATCCACCGGCGCGGCCAGATCCTCGATGCCAACGCCCGGTTCCTGCACATGACCGGCTTCACCCTGGCGGAGCTGAAGCAGACCGGCGTGAACCAGCTGATCCTGCTCCCATGCGTCACGGGCACGGAGCGCAACGAGACCGGCGTCCCGGTCGAAACCGAGATCGTCGCGAAGGACGGTGCCAGGTTGCCGGTCGAGATGCTGTCGCGGCCGATCCACTATGCCGGCGGCCGGGCGCAGGTGACCGCGCTGCGCGACATACGCGACCGTCGCGCAGCCGAGGAACGCATCCGCTACCTGGCCCATCACGACGCGCTGACCGACCTTCCCAACCGGCGCCATCTCGAGCAGGCGCTCGACCAGGCCCTGCGCGTGGCCCGGCGCAAGCAGAACCGGCTTGCCGTCTGCTGCCTGGACCTCGACGGCTTCAAGGCGGTCAACGACAGGCTGGGCCATGCGGCGGGCGACCTGCTGCTGCGGCAGGTCGGTGCGCGGATGCTGGACGAGTGCCGCGAGAGCGACCTGGTGGCGCGTGTCGGCGGCGACGAGTTCGTGGTCGTGCTGCAGACCGGGGCCGGATCGGACCACGCCTCGGTGGTGGCAGAACGCCTGGTCGAGGCGCTGGGACGGCCGTTCGACCTGGGCGGCGCGTCCGCGCATATCGGCGCCAGCATCGGCATCTCCTTCTTCCCCGAGGACGGGCAGACCACGGCGACCCTGTTCAAGTGCGCCGACGTGGCGCTCTACCGCGCGAAGGACCGCGGCCGTGGACAGTTCTGCCTGTTCGAGCTCGGCATGGACCGTGCGGTCCAGGAGCGGCGCGAGCTCGAATGTGACTTACGTACCGCCTTGTCGACCGGCGCGCTGTCGCTGCACTACCAGCCCCTGTTCGACGGCGGCGGCGAGATCATCGCCTTCGAGGCGCTGATACGCTGGCAGCATCCGACCCGTGGGCCGATCCCGCCGGATGTGTTCATCCCGCTCGCCGAACGCTCCGGGCTGATCCTGCCGATTGGCGAGTGGGTGCTGCGTACCGCCTGCCGGACCGCCGCCTCCTGGCCTCATGACTGCCGGATCGCGGTCAACCTGTCCCCGGCGCAGTTCCAGCGCGGCAGGCTGCCCAGATTGGTGGCGGACGCGCTGGCAGAATCGGGCCTGCTGGCCTTGCGTCTCGAGCTTGAGGTCACCGAGGGCGTGCTGATCGAGGATGCGGCGCACGCCCTGGCCGTGCTCAACGAGTTGCGGGCGTTGGGCGTCCGGGTGGTGCTGGACGATTTCGGCACCGGCTATTCAAGCCTGGGCTACCTGCACAGCTTCCCATTCGACAAGGTCAAGATCGACCGCTCGTTCATCAACCAGATCGAGACCGACAGGAACGCGTGGACCATCGTCGATGCAATCATCGCCATGAGCCACAAGCTCGACCTTGAGGTGACCGCCGAGGGCATCGAGACGCAGGCCCAGCTGTCGATGCTGACCGGGCAGGGATGTGACGAGATGCAGGGCTACCTGCTCGGACGCCCTATGCCGGAGCACCAGATCGCCGGTTTCGTACAGGAAAACAGCGAGTTGTGAGTTAGGTCATGAAGTTACACCAGACCCCTGAATCCACTTAGGTCCCTCAGCATCGTAAAACCACCGCCATAGAACCGGAAACCCTCACAGACAGTGAAACCAAGAACTCGACGGCACCCTCGAGCCGCCTCGAAGCATCCGTCGAAGAAGAAGTTGTGTAATACATAAAGGTGCCGAAGAAGCCCGTTTTCGGCGCTTCAGGACGCCTCGCAACGGTCTAAGGCTTCCCCGAAAAATGTCTCCCGGCCGCCCAGTCGCTTGCATAGGACGGTCGCAAGCTGAGTCGCGTCACAAGGAGCGCAACCATGGATGACCGCTTCTCAGCAACTGTCGCCGACCCGCCGGATCCCGACGGCGAGCGCAGCATCCGCCAGATCGAGTGGCTGCTCGCGGACCACGACATCGAGAGAGCCCGGCTCGCCTTCGAGCTAACCGCCTGGGGTGCGGCGGCCGCGGCGGACGAAGGCCAGCTCGCGTCGATCTCCTTCGGAGCTCAACCATCGATGAAGACGAGGCGCGCCGTGTCGAAGCAGGGCTGTTGCTGGCGCCAGGCGATGCGGGCTGCGGCGACGTCCGGCCGCGCTTGCTCGCTGCCGCGAGCGACTTTTTGAGCGTCAGGCCGAGGCGAGCCAGCGTTCGCCAAGCCTGCGGTAGTTTGTGACGATGCCATGCTCGGTCCGGAGCCACTCGCGCAGTTCGGCCAAGGTGGCATCCGGATCGCATTCACCTGGGCACGCAGCAGTGCCGCCTGACCTTCCGGCTTCGGCTTGAGATGGCAGCGCTGCCGCCCTGGCGTCGACAGCCCGGTCTCATGCAGGCGAGCTCGTACCTTGACGACATACGACACGCTGACACCAAACCGTGTCACCACCGCCCGACAGGCACCCTCAGCCGCCAGAACACGCTCGCGCAGATCAGGCCCGTAAGCCCGTCCTCGAACAAACTCGCCGTCGCCTCCGACAAATGCCGGAGACCTACGAATCGTATCCGCCACCCGTGCCGGAAGCCCTAATCGCGGTTCAGGTCAGGAGGACACCGTTCTAGGTTGTTACACGGTGAACGACCTCCTCTCCTCGGCGTCGGACAGCGCTGCCCGAGGCACCTTGATGTTGGC
>CAXUDP010000165.1:0-3309 GCA_964249735.1 uncultured Acetobacteraceae bacterium
CAGGTGGCGATTGCTGCCGTAAGCAGGGGCGCCGAATTTTCCGCGAACGACCATCACGCCTGTGCTCACGGCGGGTCTTGCGCTGCCAGGAACCTGATCAGATGCCTGTTGATCACGTCCGGCCTCTCGAGCGGCGCCATGTGCGACGCCCCTTCGATGACGTGCATCTCGGCACCTCCGATATTGGCTTCCAGCACGCGCGCTGCCGCCGGTGGCGAGCTCGGATCGAACTCGCCGACCAGGATCAGGGTCGGGCACGTGATGCGGCGTAGTTCGGACACCAGGTCCAGCTCGGCGATCATGTCCCACAAGGCGGCGTGGACCAACGGATCGTCGGCCAGCAACGTCTTGCTGACCCGGTCGATGAGGTCCGGCCGCTCGCGTTCGGTTTCGGCCGTAAACCAGCGCTTGATCGTGGTGTCCAGCACCGCCGCCATTCCGGCCCGGCGCGCCGCCTCCGCCCGGTCCCGCATCGCGGCCCGCCCCGCCTCCGCGAAAGCGGCGGCGGTGTCGATCAGCGTCAGCGAGCGGACCAGCTCCGGCTGCGCCAGGACGAGGGCCTGGGAGATCATGCCCCCGACCGACAGGCCAACCAGGTGGGCCGGGCCGGCATCCACCCCACGGATCACTTGACCAAGGCATCCGGCTGCCTTGTCCAATGTCCAGTCGTCCGGAGAGCCCGGGGTCCGGCCATGGCCGGGAAGGTCGAAGGCGACCACGTCGTTTGTGCTGCGCAGAGCCTCGATTTGCCGGTCCCAATAGCCAAGGTCGAGCCCGACCGGGTGGACGAGGATGACGGGCGCCCCGCCCGTCCGGCCCGTGCGCACGAGATTGATCGTCCGGTCGGCCCATTCGTGGTTCAGCGTGGTCAAGGTGGTTCCTCCCATCGGGATCAGTGCTCCGACGCCCAGCTGTCCGGGGCCGGATCAAGCTCGACGTCGAGCGTCGCGAGCAGCCGGCCGACCATCATGTAGTGGCCGACCAGCAGGATGACGGTGACCAGGTTGCGGGGTTCGAGCACCGCCTGGGCGGCCGCGAACACGTCGTCGGGCACGCGGGGCGCGGCCACGCAGCCTGCCGCAAAGCCGAGTGTCGCCGCCATCGACGGCGACAGCGCCGCCGTGTCACCGGCCTCGATGGCGGCAATGGTTGCCGGGTCCAGGCCGGCCTTCTCGGCTTGCCCGAGATGCTGCATCCGCTCGTAGGCGCTGCCGGTGAGGGCCGCGACGCGGAGGATGACCGCCTCCCGCAGAGCAGGATGAAGGCCAGACATTCGGAACGCGTTCGCCAGGTTGGGCAGCGCGCCGGCCAGCCGGTCATCGGCCAGCAGCAAGGCGCGCGACAGGTTGGAGGGAAACCGGTCGTACTGAGCCCGCTGCTGCGGGGTCATGTCCTCGACCTGGGTGAGCGGAATGCGGGCCACGACGTCTCCAGGTAGCGAATTGATTGCCGCCCGGTGGCGGGCAGGATGGAAAGTAGGACCGGCACGCCTGGAACATAATGCCGGCTGTTCTGCAAAGGCTTGTAAGTCAGGCTACATGATCGTTCAGTGCGGGCATGCTGTCCGCGAACGAGTTCACTCAGCTGCGCGCCTTCATCGCCGTCGCCGAAACCCTGAGCTTCACCCGGGCGGCGGCGCGGCTGGGCGTGTCCCCTTCGGCGTTGAGCCAGGTCGTCCGCGCCCTGGAAGCGCGGATCGGCACGCGGCTGCTCAATCGCACGACACGCAGCGTGTCGCTGACCGAAGCCGGGGACGCGTTGCTGGCCCGCGCGCGACCGGCAGCGACCGAACTGGGTGCTGCGCTGTTGCAGGCCGGACAGGAGCCGGACCAGCCGGCAGGTCTGGTCCGCATTCACTGTTTCCGGCGAGCGGCCTCCTTGTTTCTGGCGCCCATGCTGCCAGCCTTCGCCATCGCTTACCCGTCGGTGGTGCTGGACATCACCTCGGACGACTTGGTGGCAGGCGGCTATGATGCCGCGATCCGCATCGGCGAGGTCATCGACCAAGACATGGTCGCCGTCCGGCTCGGGCCGGACATGCGGCAGGCCGTGGTCGCCGCTCCGGCCTACCTGGCGCATCACGGCGAGCCGGCGACGCCACGCGACCTGGAACGGCATCGCTGTGTCCGATGGCGCTGGCCGGGACGCCCGGAGCCCGAACCATGGGAGTTCTGGGACAACGGCCGGCGGTTCACCGTCCCAGTGACAGGCCCCTTGATCGTGAGTGACCGGGATCTGGAAACGCAGGCGGCCGTGGACGGTGTCGGGGTCGTCTGCACCGTGGCCGAGCGCGTGGCCTCCCATGTATCCAGTGGCCAACTCGCCCCGGTCCTGGATCGTTGGGCGGTTCCCTTCTCCGGCTACTTCCTGTGCTACCCGCGGCAGCGGCACATGATGCCGGCACTGCGCGCCTTCATTGATCACCTTGTGAGAGATTGTTCCAGCCAAACCGGTGTCTGAAGCAGGGCTCCGTTACGGTCGGCCGGCGGTTTGGAGGTCCGCTTTGTGTCGAGAGCGGAAGTTCAACCTGCGACACGACCCGGCAGGCCGGTGAGTTGACGGCGAGGTTCCGCGATGAACCGTCTCTACGATCCTCGCCGCTATAAACGCTCGAACCGCACGGTTGTCGGCGGACGGCTGCGGCCGCTTCCGGCCGTGCTGCTAAGCCGGCAGCTCTGGCGGATGCGGGGCAAGCAGACGAGAGGCCGTCCCCTGGGTTGGCATGATCGGTGGCCGTCCATGGCTTGGAACACCATCCCACGAAACGGGCACCAGCTCGGGTGCCGCCAACGGGTGGTTGCTGCCCTCAACCAGCGGTTGGCGTCCTCGCTGCAACGGGCCCGTGCACTCCCGTCGCGTGGGGGTCCGGGTCAAGCCTGGGCATGACGGAACCTGGCGGTGGCGGCAGGCAACCAGCCTGGACGGCCCGCCGGGTCAGTAGCGCTTGTAGGGCAGGAACTTGCCGCTCATGGTCAGCTTCACCCGGTCGCCCTTCTGGTCGGGCTGGCGCTCCATGGTCATGTCGAAGTCGATGGCGGACATGATGCCGTCGCCGAACTCCTCGTGGATCATCTCCTTCCAGGTGGTGCCATACACGCTGATCAGCTCGTAGAAGCGGTAGATCAGCGGGTCGGTCGGCGGCACGCTGGGCAGGGAGCCGCGGTACGGCGCCTGCGCCAGCAGGTCCGCCTCGGCGGGCGACAGGTCGAACAGCAGCGCCGCCTTCTCCGCCGTCTCGGGCGTCATGGACATCTGGCCCAGGCAGGCGGCGCAGGTCCAGACGGGGGAGAAGCCCAGCTTCTCGGCCAC
>CAXUDP010000165.1:3409-4856 GCA_964249735.1 uncultured Acetobacteraceae bacterium
GGGCCGTTGGTCATCAGCAGGATGCGGTCGGCCAGCAGGATCGACTCGTCCACGTCGTGGGTGATCATGAACGCGGTCTGCCCGGCATCCGACACCAGGCGCAGCACCTCGTCCTGCAAGGTGCCGCGGGTCAGCGCGTCGAGCGCGGAGAACGGCTCGTCCATCAGCAGCAGCTGGGGGGCGATGGCCAGCGCCCGGGCGATGCCGACGCGCTGCTTCATGCCGCCGGACAGCTCCGCCGGCTTGCGGTGCGCGGCCTCGGCCAGGCCCACCAGCGCCAGCACCTCGGCCGCGTGGGCCTCCACCTGCGCGCGGCTCCAGCCCCGGTGGCGGGAGCGCACGGCGAAGGCGACGTTGCCGAGGGCCGTCAGCCAGGGCAGCAGGGCGTGGGACTGGAAGATGACGGCGCGGTCCAGCGCCGGGCCGGTGATCGGCTGGCCGGCCATCAGCACGGCGCCGCCGTCCGGCGCTTCCAGCCCGGCCAGGATGTTGAGGATGGTGGTCTTGCCGCAGCCGGAATGGCCGATCAGCGAGACGAACTCGCCGCGCTCGACGCCGAACCACACGTCCTGGAACACCGGCCGCCCGCCGTAGCGCCGCGTGATGCCTTCGACCGACAGCCAGGGAGTCATTCCCGCCATGCCACCGCAGATGCCAGCCGGCCCAGCCCCTTGTCCAGCGCCATGCCGACCAGGCCGATCAGCAGGATGGCCACGATGATGTCGGCGATGGACAGGTTGTTCCACTGGTTCCAGACGAAGTAGCCGATCCCGGTGCCGCCCACGAGCATCTCGGCGGCGATGATGACCAGCCAGGCGATGCCGATGGAGATGCGCATGCCGGTCATGATGGTGGGGGCGGCGGCGGGCAGGATGACGTGGAAGGCGGTGCGCCAGGTACCCGCCTCCAGCGTGCGGGCCACGTTGAGCCACTCCCGCCGCACGGAGCCCACGCCGTAGGCGGTGTTCAGCAGCATGGGCCAGATGGCGCAGATGAAGATGACGAAGATGGCCGAGATGCTGCTGTCCTTGATGGTGTACAGCGCCAGCGGCATCCAGGCGAGCGGGCTGATCGGGCGCAGCACCTGGATCATCGGGTCCAGCGCGCCGTTCAGCAGCGGGCTCATGCCGATCAGGAAGCCGAGCGGCACCGCCACCAGCACCGCCAGGCCGAAGCCGATGGCGACCCGCAGCAGCGACCAGCCCATCTGGATGCCGATGCCCTGGTCGTTGGTGCCGCGGACGTAGAACGGGTCCCGCAGCAGCGTCCAGGCGCGCTCGGCCACGTCCGTGGGGCGCGGCATGGGGGATTTCTGCCCCTGGCTCGCCGCCGTGCCGACCAGGGCGGCGTATTCCGGGTCCACCGTCACGCTGCCGGCCGCCGGGGTGGCGGCCCACTGCCAGGCGCCGAGCAGCACGGCCAGGATCAGCAGCGTCAACCCGAAGGA
>CAXUDP010000166.1:0-4834 GCA_964249735.1 uncultured Acetobacteraceae bacterium
CGGTGAGCCGTTCTTTCCCGGCGTGGTGCGCTTCCTGCCCGGCGGCGTCCTGTCCAGCCATCACGACCACGACCGGATCGGTTGGCGCCACGAGGGCGGCTGCCTGGTCATCCTGGCGCCCGGCGGCGACGTGACGGTAACGCTGGACCGCGTCGGGACGATCGGCGACGTGCTGCAGCTGGAAGGCGACTGCCGGTCGGAATGGTCCGCCGGCAGGACGCTGGTGCTGCGCGAGTTCGTCCGCGATGGCGCGCGCCACGCCGCAGTGCCGATCAACGCCGAAGCCACGCCCGGCCGCCTGCGCGGCAACCTTCGCGAGCTGATCGACCGGTTCGGCTGGGACATCGGCGAGCACAGCTACGGCCATCCGATCATCTTCGAGGCCAGCCTCGCCCGGCTGACGGTCGGCCGCTTCGTCTCGATCGCCGGCAACGTGTGCCTGGCGCTCGGCAATCACAGGACCGACACCGCGACCACCTACCCGTTCTCCGCCCTGCAGCACATCTGGCCGCTGGCGCCCGTCAGCGCCAGCCACACGACCAGGGGCGACATCGTCATCGGCAACGACGTCTGGATCGGCGCCTTCGCCTTCGTCACCGCCGGCGTCACCATCGGCGACGGCGCGGTGGTGGGCGGCAACGCGGTGGTGACGCGGTCGGTGCCGCCCTACGCGGTGGTCGCCGGCAACCCGGCGCGGATCGTGCGCTTCCGCTTCGACGCCCGTACGATCGTCCGCCTGCTCGACCTGCGCTGGTGGGACTGGGACGACCGCATCATCTCCGTGATGCTGCCCCGGATCATGCAGCCGGACGTCAGGGCGTTCCTGGATTATTGCGACGCCAACCCGCACGAGCTGCGCATGCCGGAGCCGGTCGTGCGGCCCGGGCCTGACGGCGCCGCGGCCGAGGGTCCGACTGCGTCGCGTTGAAGGCAGCCCGACCCCCGTGTTATCGGTTGCGGCTGCTGGAGGATTGTTTCATGCCCGTCATGACGGCGGCGGAGGCGGAGGCGGCGCGAAGAGCGGGCGTCGACGCGTACTACTACCAGGCCTTCGACCAGAGCCGTACGATCTTCGAGGCGCTGCTGCAGGCAGTGCCCACCGATCCGGTCGCGCTGATGCACCTGAGCCTGCTGCGTCAGGAGCAGGGGGAGGCGGAACAGGCGCTGGCCCTGTTGAAGGCCGCCGCTGCCGCCGACCTGTCCTATGCCACGGCCAAGTCGATCGCGGCCTACCTGTCGCGTCGCCGGCGCGTCCGCGAGGGCGCCGCCTTCGAGGATGGCTGGCTCACCCTGCTGGAGGTGGCGCTGCTGTCCGGCGTGCTGCCGCAGGACACGATCGAGGGGCTGGCTGCACGTCCGCCGAACCGGTCGGAGGCGCACGGCATCCCGCGCCGGATCATGCAGTACTGGGACAAGCCGACCCCGCCGGACGAGGTCCTGTCGCTCATGCAGCGCTGCAGGATCGCCAACCCCGGCTACGTCCACGAGCTGTTCGACGACGCGACCGCGCAGGACTTCCTCGCCACCCATTACGGCACCGCCCTGGTCGACCTTTACCGCGCCTGCTTCCACGTCGCCGCCAAGGCGGACTTCTTCAGGCTCGCCTATCTCCACAAGCAGGGCGGCTTCTACATCGACGCGGACGAGGTCTGCGACCGGCCGCTCGACTCCTGCTTCCGCACCGGCGAGGTCGAGCAGGTCTTCACCTTCAGCCGCGGCCTGCCGAGCTGCGTGAACAACTGGTTCATCGGCGCCGCCAGCGGCACCCGGATCATCGGGCGCACGCTGGACAACTGCGTGGCGAACCTGTCGGGCGTGGCGAGGCACGGGCGCAAGACCAACGTTTGGGTGCTGACCGGTCCCGGCGTGCTCAGCTTCTCGATCCTGGACCTGTTCTGCGACCCGGCCGAGCACGGGGGCGGCCAAACGTTCGGGCGCACGGTGCTGCTGGAGGAGGGCGACTACCGCCGGCTCTTCGACGCGCCGCCGATGCAGTACAAGAACGACAAGGAGGGCAACTGGCGCATGATCGGCTGATCCGGCTCAACCGAGCCCGTTCGCGATCAGCGACCGCAGCAGCGCCAGGTCCTCGTCCGCCACCGAAAGGCGCTGCTGCCCCGCCTCGTCGCTGGTGCCGCAGAACACGTAGCCCATCTGCTGGCCGAGTGCCGCGCACAGACCCGATTGCAGGAAGCCCGGATGTCCCGCGGTGCCGCGCAGGGCGATCACCGTCGCGTCGGGACCGCAGAAGATCGAGTTGTGCAGGCCGGAGCCGTACTCGCCGACCAGCATCCTGGCTTCGGAGAACATCCTGACCTGGTCGGGAATACCCATTTCCTCCGGATAGACGATCTCGAACCCGTCCTCCGCCAGCTGGGTTTCGACGGCGAAAGCGTTGGTCAGGGTGCGGCTGTCGTTGCCCCAGTTCCGGCGGGACACGAACAGGCGGCGCGTGGCGGAGGCCTGCGCGCCCGCGTCCCCCAGCACCGCCTCCGTGAGCGACCGGGTCGCCGCCGCCAGCAGGGTGCTGGCGCGGCCGTCGCCGCGGAACGCAGTCGGCACCAGCGCCCGTGCCACGTGGCAGGTCTCGGTGCGCACGTCATAGGTCGTGACCTGGTGGTCCGCGATCCCGAGCAGGCGCAGCCATTGCCGAGCGAACGGCGCGATGTCGTCCGGCAGCAGGTAGCGGAGCCTGCGCAGATCCAGCCCGAGATGCGTCAGCACGTAGAGGCGCGGCAGGAAGTCGACCAGCCAGTGGCCGTACATGCGGTAGGCCGGGCCGCACAGCAGCACGACCTCGTCGTGCCGGCTGACGGTTGCCGGTGCCGACCTCGGCGCCGCGGACTCGATTGCCTGCGGGTGCATGCCGTTCTGCTCGATGCAGATCGTCCTGCCGTCCTGGCGCAGGGTCCGGTCGCCTTCGAGGATGACGTCGTCGATCCGGAACAGGGTGACCGGCGGGGCCTGCCGGTCGCCGTAGTACCAGCTGCCGAACTCGCGCGGCACCGGGCCGAGCAGAAGCGACGGCGACGGACGCAGGTGCTTCTCCACCGGCGCCGCTTCCTCGCAGGAGAAGCCCGGCAGCGACCAGGCGATCGCATCGCCCATGTAGAGGTAGCCGCTGGTCATCGGGACGTCGGACGCATGTTGGCCTCGGACCGGGAAGGCGGATAGTCTCGGCGCCGCCCGTCGGTCGCGCAACCGGACCACTCGGGAACAGCTGCCGGAGGTCCTGCCAATGTCCGAGGTCGACGATCCGGCTTCGGGGTCGGCTTCGGACGGACCCGACGCCGAGCAGGCAGCCGCGCTGGCGGCCCGGCTTCGGTTGGACCCGACCGATCCCGAGGTCTGGCTGTGCCAGGCGCAGCTGCTGGCCGGGCAGGGCGAAGCGGAGGCCGCCCTCGAAGCCTGCCGGCGTGCGCTGGCGCTCTGGCCCGACGTGACACCCGTCTACCAGCTGCAACTCGAGCTCGCCCGCACGCGGGATCCGGAGCTGGCGCTGCGCGCGCTGCGCAGCCTGGTTGCGGCCAGGCCGGACGATCCGGACCTCAACAGCGAGCTCGGGGCCGCGCTGTGCCGTGTCGGCGACTTCGCCGCCGCGGTGCCGTTCCTGCGCGTGGCGGTGCCGAGGCTGGGGCATGCCAACGACACGCTGTGGAACTACACCAGCGCGCTGGCCATCACCGCCAGCTACGGCGAGCTGGCCGGCAGCCAGGACCTGCTGGACCGGCTGGCGGCGGATGGCCCCTCGCCCTATCCGCCCTATGCCCACCTGGCGGTGGCGAAGCTGGCGCAGGCGGTCGACCGCGAGGCGGTGCTCGCCGACGCGTCGGCGCTGCGGGTCTCGCCGCGCTGGCTCGACCCCGACGCGGTGTCGCAGCGCATGGCGCAGGCGATCGCGGAGGGGCAGCCGTTCAGCCTGGTCCGGCTCGACATCGCCCTGTCCCGGTTCGTCTGCTTCATCAGCCGGCACGCCAACCGCGTGCTGCGGTCGCCCGAGCTATCGGCGATGCTGGACAGCGTCTGGCAGGGCTGGTTCGGCGAGGGAGCGGAAGGTCTCGGCGTGGTCGTGCTGGCCGGCCTGGAGCGGGCGTTCAACGACGGCCTGCGCAGCGCCGACGTGATCGGCCTGCCGGAGCCCGAGCGGCTGCGCGACGAGGCCTACCATTTCGGCTTCCTGGCCGAGATGCAGCGGGCCTGCACCGGCCAGGCGGGCACGGCATTCACCGTCAACCATGTGCTCGACATGCTGAACGAGCGCGTCCCGTACCTGCGCCCGTTGCTGAGCGGGCTGCCGTTCCTGGGCGTGGTCGGTGCCTATCCGGAGCTGTTCGGGAAGCTCGGCCGCTTCTGCGGGGTGGCCGAGACGCGCACGATCGTGGTTCCCCGCGACGCGTCGATGCCGGTGCTGGCCGACGGCATGGAGGCGCCCGGCTTCCTGCCGG
This sequence comes from uncultured Acetobacteraceae bacterium, assembly GCA_964249735.1. Lineage (GTDB taxonomy): Bacteria > Pseudomonadota > Alphaproteobacteria > Acetobacterales > Acetobacteraceae > Lichenicola. The sequence continues at coordinate 4,446 of CAXUDP010000166.1, forward strand.
AAGGGCACGGCCGCGTGCTGGACCAGCTCTCGGTACCGTTTCCCGGCGCCGTGTTTCTCGTTTCCGCGCCGGGACCGCTCGGCGTGATCTATTGCGGACGGATCAAGGCGCAAGGCGGGATCGCGATCGACGTCGGCCCGCTGGCGCATCGCTGGGCGCCGGCATGAGCCTGGGCGGCGTGCAGGCGGGCCCGACCGCTCAGTCGCCGGTGTCGGCGCGCTGCCAGGAGGTGACCCGTGCCGCGTGCTGCGGCCGTCCGATCGAGCTGTAGGCCAGCCCGGCCGCCTGCATCGCCGCCGGGTCGTAGATGTTGCGCAGGTCGATCACCACGCGGCCGGCCATCAGCCCGCGCAGCCGCTCCGGCGACAGGGCGCGGAACTCGTTCCATT
>CAXUDP010000167.1:0-4759 GCA_964249735.1 uncultured Acetobacteraceae bacterium
TGGAGCAGGCCATCCAGAAGGCCGGCCGCGCCAAGTACGGCCACGAGAAGGACATACGCGCCACCATCGACCGCCGCACCGGCGACGTGCGGCTGTCGCGCTGGACCGAGGCGGTCGAGACGGTGGAGAACGAGGAGACGCAGATCCCGGTCCACATCGCCGCCAAGTTCAAGCCCGAGATCAAGGTCGGCGAGCATCTGGTCGACCCGCTGCCGCCGATCGATTTCGGCCGCATCGCCGCCCAGACCGCCAAGCAGGTGATCGTGCAGCGGGTGCGCGAGTACGAGCGCAAGCGCCAGTACGACGAGTTCAAGGACCGCGTCGGCGAGATCGTCAACGGCACGGTGAAGCGCACGGAGTACGGCAACCTGATGGTCGAGATCGGCCATGCGGAAGCGCTGCTGCGACGCGACGAGCTGATCCCGCGCGAAAGCTTCCGCAACTCCGACCGGGTGCGCGCCTACATCTACGACGTGCGCGACGAGCCTAGAGGGCCGCAGATCTTTCTCAGCCGCACCCACCCGGCGTTCCTGGCCAAGCTGTTCGCGCAGGAGGTGCCGGAGATCTATGACGGCATCATCGAGATCAAGGCGGTGAGCCGCGACCCCGGCTCGCGCGCCAAGATGGCGGTGATCTCGCGCGACAGCTCGATCGACCCGGTCGGCGCCTGCGTCGGCATGCGCGGCAGCCGGGTGCAGGCCGTGGTGCAGGAGCTGCAGGGCGAGAAGATCGACATCATCCCGTGGAGCCCGCAGGCGGCGACCTTCGTGGTGAACGCGCTGGCGCCGGCGGAAGTGTCCAAGGTGGTGATGGACGAGGAAGCGGGGCGCGTCGAGGTGGTGGTGCCGGACGAGCAGCTCAGCCTCGCCATCGGCCGCCGCGGCCAGAACGTGCGGCTGGCGTCGCAGCTGACCCGCTGGGACATCGACATCCTGACCGAGGCGGAGGAAAGCGAGCGCCGCCAGGAGGAGTTCCGCCGCCGCACCGGCACCTTCGTCGAGGCGCTGGACGTGGACGACGTGATCGCCGGCCTGCTGGTGACCGAAGGCTTCAACACCGTCGAGGAGCTGGCCTACGTGCCGCTCGAGGAGCTGTCCGAGATCGAGGGCTTCGACGAGACGGTGGCGGAGGAGCTGATCCGACGTGCCGAGGGCTTCCTCAACCGGCGCGAGGACGAGCTGGCGCAGCGGCACCAGGCGCTGGGCGTCACCGACGAGCTGATCGCGCTGGAGGTGTTCTCCAACCAGATGCTGGTGGCGCTTGGCGAGAAGGAGGTCAGGACATTGGACGAGCTGGCCGACCTCGCCGGCGACGAGCTGGTCGAGATCCTGGGCTCGGATGCGATGGACGAGGAGGCGGCCAACGAGATCATCATGTCCGCTCGCGCGCACTGGTTTGAGGGAGAGGATGGCGCCGCGCCGGCGTCCGAAGGAACTGCGGACGAGGCCGAAGGCGGGGGAGCGTCCCACGTCTGAGCCGGCACCGCCCGACACCGACGCAGGGGCCGATGCGGAGGCGGACGAGCCGGAACGGGGCCCGCTCCGGCGCTGCGTCGTCACGCGCGAGCGCCTGCCGAAGGAGCGGATGATCCGCTTCGTGGTGTCGCCGGACCGGGTGCTGACCCCGGACCTCGCTGCACGTCTGCCCGGACGGGGAATCTGGTTGAGTGCGCATGGGGATGTGCTAGAAACCGCCCGGACGCGTGGAGCGTTCGCTCGGGCCGCGCGCGGTCAGGTCACGATCCCACCGGATCTAGGCCCTCTGCTGCAGGACGGACTGCTCCGCCGTATCGCCGATCTTCTCGGCCTCGGCCGCCGTGCCGGACAGGCGGTCTGCGGCTACGCCAAGGTCCGGGAGTGGATCGTCGAGGGACGGGCGGCGGTGATCGTGCAGGCGACCGATGGCAGTCCGGATGAGCGGTCCAGGCTGCTGTCCGGCGCCCGGACGCTTCCGGTCGTGGCAGTCATGTCCGGAAGAAGGCTGGCCGCATCGTTTGGACGCGACCATGTAGTGCATGCCGCGCTGTCGCGAGGGGCCCTGGCCGATCGCTTGGTGACGGAAAGTGGACGATTTGCGGGGCTCGCCGGGTTGGCGGCCCCGATCCGACCGGACGGGGGTGGCGAGCAGCCGCCCGGTCCAGCGGATGGGCTGGAACAGGCGGGTGCATGAGCGAAGGTAGCGATCAGGATCAGGGCAAGGGGCGGTTGTCGCTCAGGCCGGCGGCGCGTCTCGAGGTGGGACGGACAGTCGATGCCGGGTCCGTGCGGCAGAGCTTCAGCCATGGCCGTTCGAAGGTGGTGCAGGTCGAGGTGCGCAAGAAGCGCGGGCCCACCCCGACGCCCGGTGCAGCACCTGCCACCGGTCCGGCAGCGCGCTCGGGCGGCCCGGCGGGCCGTCCCGCCGGTGCCGGCCGTGCCCTGACCGCGTCCGAGCTGGCCACCCGCCAGCGCGTGCTCGACGAGCAGCAGAAGGAGGCCGCGCGTCGCGAGGTCGACCGGCGCGAGCAGGAGAAGATCTCCGTGCTGTCGGCGGCCGAGGAGGCGCGCCGTCGCGAGGAGGATGCAAAGCGTGCGGCCGAGGAGGCCGAGCGCCAGGCGGTCGCCGATCATGCCCGCGCGCGCGCCGAGGCCGAGGATGCCAGGCGCGCCGCCGCCGACACCGAGGCGAGCCTGGAGGCGGAGGTGGCGCAGCCCGCTCCCGCCGCGGCCTCTGCTGCCGAGCCGGCGCGCGGTGGGGTGACGATCGTGACCCCCGAGCCGCTTCGCACCATCGCCTCCCGCGCCATTGGCCACGCGCCGGTGGTCAACACCCGTCCGGGTGCGACTCCCGCCGCGGCGCCTGCGGAAACGCTGCGCCTGCGCACCACGCGTCCGGAGGATGACGAGCGTCGTCCCGGGGCGCTGCGCCGTCCGGGCGCCGCCCTGCCGCCGCGCAAGGTGCCGGTGGTGGCGCCGCGCAAGGTCGGCGACCGCCGCATGACCGGCCGCGTCGACGTGCAGGCCGCGATCGAGGGCGACGACGACAAGACCCGCTCGCTCGCCTCGGTGCGCCGCCAGCGCGATCGCGAGCGCCGCCAGGCCGAGCTGGAGCGCCTGCGCTCCGACCAAGTCCGCGTGGTGCGCGACGTGGTGCTGCCCGAGACCATCAGCGTGGCCGAGCTCGCCAACCGCATGGCGACCCGGACCGGCGAGGTCATCAAGTCGCTGATGAAGATGGGAGTGATGGCCAACGTCACCCAGATCCTCGACGCCGACACCGCCGAGCTGGTGATCCAGGAGTTTGGCCACCGCGTCCGCCGCGTGTCGGAAAGCGACGTCGAGATCGGCATCGAGGGCGAGGTCGACGAGGACCTCGACCTGCTGCCGCGAGCGCCGGTGGTCACGATTATGGGCCACGTCGACCACGGCAAGACCTCCCTGCTCGACGCCATGCGCCAGGCGGACGTGGCCGGTGGCGAGGCGGGCGGCATCACGCAGCACATCGGCGCCTACCAGGTCGAGACGGCTGCCGGCGCGCACATCACCTTCATCGACACGCCGGGCCACGAGGCCTTCACCGCCATGCGCTCGCGCGGCGCGTCGGTGACCGACGTGGTGATCCTGGTGGTGGCGGCCGACGACGGCGTCATGCCGCAGACGATCGAGGCGATCCGCCACGCCAAGGCGGCGGAAGCGCCGATCATCGTCGCCATCAACAAGTGCGACAAGCCGGGCGCCAACCCGAACCGGGTGCGACAGGAGCTGCTTCAGCACGACATCGTGGTGGAGGAGCTGGGCGGCGACACCCAGGACGTGGAGGTGTCGGCGACCAAGCGCACCGGGCTGGACAAGCTCGAGGAGGCGATCCTGCTGCAGGCCGAGATCCTCGACCTGCGTGCCAACCCGGAACGCGCTGCGGAGGGCAGCGTGATCGAGAGCCGCCTCGACCGCGGCCGCGGCCCGGTCGCCACCGTGCTAGTGCAGAAGGGCACCCTGAACCAGGGAGACATCATTGTCGCCGGCTCCGAATGGGGCCGGGTGCGGGCGATGCTCGACGACAAGAACCGGCCGATCAAGCTGGCTGGCCCGTCCTCGCCGGTCGAGGTGCTGGGGCTGTCCTCGGTGCCGGGCGCCGGCGAGCCGTTCGTGGTGGTGGAGAACGAGAACCGGGCGCGCGAGATCTCCGAGTTCCGCCAGCGCAAGGTCAAGGAGAAGCAGGCGGCTGGCATCACCGCCGCCCGCGGCACGCTCGACCAGATGCTGGCCCGGATCCAGGCCGGCGCCCAGAAGGAGGTCGCGGTCGTCATCAAGGCCGACGTGCAGGGCTCGGCTGAGGCGATCTCCGCCACCGTGCTCAAGCTGGAGCACGAGGAGGTCAAGGTCCGCGTGCTGATCGCGGGCGTCGGCCAGATCACCGAAAGCGACATCCAGCTCGCCCGCGCGTCGGATGCGATCATCGTCGCCTTCAACGTCCGCGCCACCAGCCAGGCGCGCGAGCTGGCGACGCGCGACGGCGTGGACATCCGCTACTACTCGATCATCTACCAGGTGTCGGACGACATCGAGCAGCTCGTGAAGGGCAAGATCGCGCCGAAGCACCGGGAAAAGTTCCTGGGCTACGCCGAGATCCGCAAGGTGTTCAACATCACCAAGACCGGCATGGTCGCCGGCTGCTACATCACCGAGGGCGTGGTCAAGCGCGGCTGCGGCGTGCGGCTGCTGCGCGACAACGTGGTGGTGCACCAGGGCGAGCTCAGCCAGCTCAAGCGCTTCAAGGACGA
>CAXUDP010000168.1:0-2485 GCA_964249735.1 uncultured Acetobacteraceae bacterium
TGCCGCGCACGATCGAGTCGTCCACCAGGATCACCCGCTTGCCGGCGATCATGGCACGGTTGGCGGAATGCTTCAGCTTGACGCCCAGGTTGCGGATCTGGTCGGTCGGCTCGATAAAGGTGCGGCCGACATAATGGTTGCGTATGATGCCGAGCTCGAACGGGATGCCGCTCGACACCGAGTAGCCCATCGCCGAGGGCACGCCGGAATCCGGCACCGGCACGATCACGTCGGCCTCGACCGGGCTTTCCCGCGCCAGCTCCACGCCGATGCGCTTGCGCGCCTCGTACACCCCATAGCCGTCCAGCACCGAGTCCGGGCGGGCGAAGTAGATGTACTCGAACACGCAGAACCGGGCGTCCCGCTCGCCGAACGGGCGGATCGAGCGCACGCCGTCGTGGTCGATGACGACGATCTCGCCCGGCTCCACGTCGCGCACGAACTCGGCGCCGACGATGTCGAGCGCGCAGGTCTCGCTGGCCAGCACCCAGGCGGGCCTGGCGTCGGGCTGCCCTCCCTTGTCCTGCCCTTCCTTGTTCTGATCGATCCGTCCCAGGATCAGCGGCCGCACCCCGAGCGGGTCGCGCACCCCGATCAGCGCCTCCTGGCTCAGCACCACCAGCGAATACGCGCCCATCACCTGCTTCAGCGCGTCGGTCAGCCGGTCGGTGACGGTGGTGTACAGGCTGATGGCGATCAGGTGGATGAACACCTCGCTGTCGGTGGTGGACTGGAAGATGCAGCCGCGACGCACCAGCGCACGGCGCAGGCTGGCGGCGTTGGTGAGATTGCCGTTGTGGCCGACCGCCAGGCCGCCGAACTCGAACTCGGCGTAGAGCGGCTGGACGTTGCGGATCAGGGTGGCGCCGGTGGTGGCATAACGGTTGTGGCCGACCGCGGCGTGGCCCGGCAGGCCGCCGATGATACGGGCGTCGCCGAACACGTCGCCGACCAGGCCGAGGCCCTTATGGGTGTGGAAGCGGCTGTCGGGACCGTCCTCGGAGAAGGAAACGATGCCGGTCGCCTCCTGGCCCCGGTGCTGCAGCGCGTGCAGCCCGAGCGCCGTCATCGCCCCGGCATCGTGCGCGTTCCAGATCCCGAACACGCCGCATTCCTCGTGCGGGTGGTCGTCGTCGTGCGGGCCGGTCGGTTCGCCGATCGAAGCGGTCATGTCGGTCTCCTGCCGGCGGTCGGATGCACGGCTCATGGGGCGCTCGCGTCCGTGGATGGCGGCGGGGCGAGGTCGGGGCGGAACCGCTCCGGCAGGCGGACCGCGACAAAGGCGGCGCCCGCGCGGACATAGGGCAGGGAGTGGCTGGCGGTCAGCGCGTGCGGCCACCCGGCCTCCGGCAGCAGCGGCACCGCCACCAGATAGGCGATCGCCAGCACCGCGAAGCCGCGCAGCACGCCGAACCCGAAGCCGGCCAGCCGGTCCAGCCCGCCGAGCAGGGAACCGCGCACCAGTCCGCCCAGCGCCGCCGCGACCAGCAGGAAGGCGATCAGCAGCACCCCGAACACCACGAGGAACGCCACGGGATCGGCGATCGACGCGTCGCCGATCAGGCGACGGGCGAACGGCTCCGCCTCGGGGCTGAACCGGATCGCCAGCAGGGCAGCGGCGATCCAGGCGCATAGTCCCAGCGCCTCGCGCACGAAGCCGCGCAGCAGCCCGACCAGCGCCGACAGCAGCAGCAGTGCCAGCACCAGCAGGTCGGCCCAGTTCATGCGCCAGGGTCCGTCGGGCCGCCGGCGCAGCGGATCGGGATTGGCTGGAACGCGGTCCGGACTGGGCTGGGAAGGAGGATCACGATGGCGGCTATATCGCCCTGCCGGTGCGCCGGCGCCAGTCCCGTGTTGTCGCGCCGGTTCAGGGCTGCCCTTCGCCGGGAGCGGCCCAAGCAGGGAGCGCTGATCAGGGCAGCTTGGTGCTGTCCACCCGCCAGGGCTTGAGCAGGCGGCGCGGCACTTGGCTCTGGGCCTGGTTGAGCTGCATCAGCAGGCTGCCGAGCTGCTCGCGCTTGTGCAGCTCGATCCAGATCTCGTCGGGCGACAGGCCGCAGGCGGCCCAGAGCGACAGAAGCGTTTCGAGCAGGTCGGCGCTGTGTCGCACCACCTCCGCGCGGTGGGCGCCGAGCGTGTCGGCCACGCATTGCATCGCCTGCTCGCCCAGCGCCTGCGCGAGCCGCCTGACCCGGACCGGGTCGGTCGGCGCCGCCGCCGCGCCGGCCGGCTGCGCCTGCCACAGGGCGGACAGGACGCTGTCCGCGTCGGGGTGCTGCCGCATCTGCCGCCTCCGGTTGCCGCCGCATCCTGTTCCATCCGCGTCCTCCTGGCGACGTATCCGCGCCCCAGGTCCGTTGCCCACGCCCCGTGTGGCGGCGGAGAAGCGTCTGGTCGTGGGACGCCGGTCGCGGCGACGGGATCCTCCGGCACCGGCAGGACCACGTTCGGCAATGCCCGCTGATGCGGCATCCGGGGCGTCATG
>CAXUDP010000168.1:2585-4758 GCA_964249735.1 uncultured Acetobacteraceae bacterium
GGTGCGGCAGGCCGCCGTCTGCCGGAGCGCCGGGCCTGTCCGACGCGCTCGTCCGCTCAGGCGGCCATCCTGGTCTCGTCGCGATACAGCATGGTGGCGGCGAGGTGGATGTCGAGCACGACGTCGCCGTCGGCGCGCGGCAGGTCGAGTTCCGCGTTGCCGTCGGTCCAGCGCGCACCCTCGCCGCCGTGCCAGCCGCGCAGTGTCCGGCCGGCCGCCGGCACCAGCTGCTCGTCCAGCCCCGTCCACAGCACCAGCCTGTCGACGGCGACCCCCAGGGTGCGGCGGTCGTCGACGAACGGACCGACCGTTTCTGCCGGCACCGCGGCACGCGACAGCAGGCGGAGCGGCCGGGCGCCGCGCGGCAGGCGGAACATGTGCCGCTGCGCGTCGTGCCAGCAGGCGGGGAGCTCGCTGCCGTCGTCGAGCAGCAGGCGGAGGTCCGGCTGGTCGGTCAGCGCCGCCACGGCGCAGTCGACGTGCAGCCCGAGGGCGACGGCGCGGTCCAGCAGGCGGCGCCAGATCGGCTCGACCACGTCGCGCGCGACCACCAGGGGTGCTGCCATGACGGCGTCGCGTCGCAGCACGGGGACCGGGCCCGCTTCGACGAACAGGGCGCGGTTGCCGGTGTCGAGGTAGCTTTCCGTGGCGAGTCCCTCGGACAGCAGGATGCCGTGCCGCTCCAGCTCGACGTGGAAGAAGTCGTATTCGGGCACGGTGCGGTCGACCAGGATCGAGGCGCCGTTGACCAGCATGCGTGCCGGGGTGAGGCCGGCCTCGGTCAGGATGCAGTGCTCCGGCGTCACCAGCAGGTCGCGGTGCGGCACCTTGTCGGCGAACGCGTCGCGACGGATGCGGACGGGAAAGGCGGCGTCCTGCCCGTCATGATCCGCGACGCGCATGGCGCGGCCGCCGACCCAGGCGACCGGACGCTCCACCGGCTCCCCGGCCTCGATCACGGTCACCAGGTCGCCCGCGCGCAGGTCCTCGACCGCCACCTCGCCCAGGGGCGTGGCGATCATGGTGCCGCGCAGGAAGCAGGTGGCGAAGCCGATCACGAGGTTGCCGGCATAGGTGGAGCTGTTGCCGCCCTCGATGGCGGCCGTGTTGCCGATGGTGAAGTTGCCGGCCGTCACCGTGTTGGCCATGCCGCCGAAGCCGATCGTGGCGGTGACGCCGTTGTTGGAGAAGGTCAGCACGCCGTTGCTGTAGCTGACGATCTTCGCGTTGGCGGCGGTGACGCCGTTGAACACGATCTGGTCGCCACTGCCCTGGAAGTTGTTGATCGAAGACAGCAGCCCGCCGCTGGGCAGGGTGCTCGTGTCGAGGACCAGCGTGTTGTTGACGCCGGCGAAGTTGACCGAGTCCGCGATGCCGGCCGACACGAGTCCGCCGCCGATCTCCAGGGTGCCGTTGCCGGTCGCGGTGTTGCTGGGTCCGACCGTGGTGGTGGACAGCTTGTTGGCAGCCGACGTGTAGTAGCCCGCGCCGCCATTGGTGCCGTAGCCGACGTCGAACGCCGTGCCGAGCGACAGGCTGGTCGAGGTCAGGATCAGGTCGCCATAGGAGCCGGCGTTGATGACCGACAACGCGCTCAGCGTCGGCGCGATGGTCACGGTGACGATCGTCGTGCTGAGGGAGAAGGCACTGTACACAAGCTGCGTGCTTTGCCCGAAGGTGAGGCTGCCGCTGTAGTTCTGGTCGAACTCGACGTTGCCGGTCAGAACATAGGCCATCGTTTCCCGCCTTCGTGCTGGATGGCCCGCCTATGCGTGCCGGATGCGCAAGCCATAGGACGGGGGGAAACACTTGCGCAACGAAAAAGTAACGATCAACTGTACAGCCGCAGACCAAGCACCGCGGCGCTCTTTTTTGATCCGCCCCAAATTGTGGACACGCCTCAGATCGAGAAATACTTGGCATGGCGGTTGAACAGCACGAGGGCGCTGGTCGACTGCTCGGGATGCAGCTGCCATCCCTCGGACAGGCTCACCCCGATCCGCTCCGCCTGCAGCAGCTGCAGCAGCGGCTCCTGGTCCTCCAGCTTCGGGCAGGCCGGATAGCCGAACGAGTAGCGCGAGCCGCGGTAGCCCTGGCCCAGCAGCGCGTCCATGTCGCGCGCGTCCTCGCCGGCATGGCCGAGCTCGGCGCGCATGCGCTTGTGCGCATACTC
>CAXUDP010000169.1:0-4669 GCA_964249735.1 uncultured Acetobacteraceae bacterium
TCGGACGCCTGGGCCGACCGTGCCGGCGGCGCCTCGGGCGCGATCTGGGGGCTGGGCCTGCGCGCCGCCAGCGGGGTCCTGGACGACCGGACAACGGTGGCTCCGGACCGGGTCGGCCGGGCCGCGGCGGCGGCGCTGGACGCCGTGATGCGCCTGGGCGGGGCGCGGCCGGGCGACAAGACGCTGGTCGACGCGCTGGCGCCGTTCGTGGAAACGTTGTCGGCACGGATCGAGACGGGAAGAACGCTTCGCGCCGCCTGGGCGGACGCGGCGGCGGCAGCGTCCGCGGCGGCCGAGGCGACCGCGTCCCTGTTGCCCCGGCTCGGCCGCGCCCGGCTGCACGGCGAACGCAGCCGCGGGCTGCCCGATGCAGGGGCGGTGTCCCTTGCAATGGCCGCGCATGCGGCTGGAGTGTGAAACCATGACGGATACCAGGCTGCGCATCGTGATCGGCTGTGACGAGGCGGGGATGCGGTTCCGCGACGCGCTGAAGGCCGACCTGCAGAAGCATGACGGCGTGTCGGAGGTCACCGATGTCGGCGTCACCGGCGACGACGGCACCGACTACCCGCACATCGCGGTCCGCGCCGCCCGGATGGTCGCGGACGGCAAGGCGGACCGCGCGCTGCTGATCTGCGGCACCGGCCTGGGCGTCGCGATCAGCGCCAACAAGGTGCCGGGGATACGAGCGGTCACGGCGCACGACACCTACTCGGTGCAGCGCGCGATCCTGAGCAACGACGCCCAGGTGCTGTGCGTCGGCGAGCGGGTGATCGGCGTGGAGCTGGCGCGCGTGCTGGTGGCCGAATGGCTGAAGCACCGGTTCGATCCGGCCTCGCGCTCGGCGGACAAGGTCGCGGCGATCAGCAGCTACGAGACGGGCGCGGCCTGAACGTGCCGACGCCGGTGCCGGTCCGGGGCCGGATCGTCGGCGTCAGCCTCAAGATGTACATGGGCCTGGCGGCCACGAGGAGCTGGATGCAACGGCTCCGCGCGCTTCCGCCGGCCGGGGTCGAGCTGTTCGTGATCCCGTCCTTCCTGTCGCTGCACGACGCGCGCGAGATCCTGGACGGAACCGGGATCGCGCTCGGCGCGCAGGACATGTTCTGGGAGGATGCGGGTCCGTACACGGGCGAGGTGTCGGCGCCGATGCTGGCGGAAGCCGGCTGCCGGTATGTCGAGATCGGCCATGCCGAGCGGCGGCAACTGTTCGGGGAAACCGACGCGATCATCGCCGCCAAGACGCGGGCCGCGGTGCGGGCGGGACTGGTCCCGGTGTTGTGCATCGGCGAGTCTGAGCGGGGAACGCCGGCGTCGGCGGTGGAGGCCTGCTGGAGCCAGTTCGAGGCGGCCACGCATGGACTGGACCGCGGGAGCGCGATGGTGGTGGCATGGGAGCCGGTCTGGGCGATCGGGGCGGCGGAACCGGCTGGGCCGGACACCATCGCCGCGGTGGCCGGGCCGCTTCGCGACAGGCTGGCGGCATGGCCGTCGGCGCGGCTGATCTATGGCGGCAGCGCCGGGCCGGGGCTGCTCGCCCGGATCGGCGGTGCGGTGGACGGCCTGTTCCTGGGCCGGTTCGCGCACGACGTCGACGCGCTGCGCCGGGTCCTGGACGAGGCCGCCACCTGAATCCTGCCGTGCCCAGCGGCGAAAGAATGTTGCGCGCAGACCGAGTCGTGCAGGCATTTCCTGTTGACGGATGCCGTGTTGCAACATCAAGCTGGCGTCAGGCATAGCACCAGAAGGAGCCGGGATGACCGTTGCCTTGTCGCAGGATGCGAAACAGGATCTCCTCCGGCGCGGCTATTCGCGCCGCCATTTCGGACGGATCTCGGCCCTGCTGGGGGTGCAGGCGGTCGCGGCGGCGGGTGGCCTGTCGATCACCGGCAGCGCGGCACGGGCGGCGACCACCACCATCACCGGCCTGACGAGAAAGCCGGACCTGCAGGGCATGGTGCGGATCGGCAGCAACGAGTGCTGGACCGGGCCGTTCCCGGCCGCCGCGGCGGCGGGTGCCGCCACCGTGCAACACGGCAACCGCTACGAGCCGAGCGACCTGCGCCAGCGTTTGATCGACAACGTGTCGACGGTGGAAGGGGTGCCGGCCAGCCACATCCTGCCCTGGCCCGGCTCGAGCGACCCGCTGGCGCGTGCGGTGGTGACGTTCTGCTCGCCGACCCGCGGCCTGGTGACGGCGGACCCGACCTACGAGGAAGCGTGGGCGGTGGGCAAGTGGCTGAACGTCAAGGTGAGCAAGGTGCCGTTGCGGCCGGAGAACCGCTACGCCACCGACGTGCGGGCGATGCTGGCGGCGGACGACAAGGCCGGCGTGTACTACGTCTGCTCGCCGAACAACCCGACCGGGACGGTCACCCCGATCGCCGACATCGCCTGGCTGGTCGAGAACAAGCCGGCCGGCTCGATCGTGCTGGTGGACGAGGCCTACCTGCACTTCGCCGGCACGCCCAGCGCCGCCCACCTCGTGGTGCAGGGCAAGGACGTTGTGGTGCTGCGCACCTTCTCCAAGATCTTCGCCATGGCCGGGCTGCGCCTGGGGGTCAGCATGGCGCGCCCCGACCTCCACGACCGGATGATGCGCTACGACGGCCAGATGCAGAGCGGCGCGCTGTCGGTGGTGGCGCTGGCGACGGGCGGCACCGCCCTGCTGCAGGCGGACGAGATCGCGGCGCGTCGCCACGAGATGATCGCCGTGCGCGAGGACACCTTCGCCCACCTGAAGCAGCGCGGCATTCCCTACCTGCCCAGCGACGCCAACATGTTCATGGTGGACTGGCGGCGGCCGGCGACCGAGATGAAGGCGGCGTTCGCGTCGGAGAAAATCGACATCGGCCGCAGCTGGGCGATCTGGCCGACCCGTTCGCGCATCACCGTCGGCTCGGCTGCCGACATGCGGAGCTTCTGCGCGGCGGTGGACCGGATCACGGCCTGACGCCGGCCGATTCCCGCGACCGGAGCTAGCGCGGCGGCGGCAGGGACTGCTGCTGCACCGGCCCGGTCGGCGCCAGCTGCACCGGGCCGTTCGCGTCGGGCGGCTGCGCGTAGGCGCCCGGCCGCTGTCCGTAGGGGGGCGGGCCGTAGGGTGGCGGCGGCTGGACCGGTCCGGTCGAGCCGTAGCGTATCAGCACCGCGCGCAGCGGGTCGGCGCCCGGGTTGTTGACGCGCATGGCCACCACGATGTCCTCCGGGCCGACCGGCTGGCCGTAGTAGGCGTGGTCGCCGACGCTGTCGGAGCTCATGATGCTGCCCTGCAGCGCGATGCCGGCGAACAGGCCGCGGGCCTTCTCCACCGCCACGATGTCGGCACGAAGTGCCGCGGTGGTGGCGCCTTCCATGCCGACGCCGAGCGTGGCGAAGGCGAGCGAGGCGTCGGCGCCGATCTTGAACTGGCTGTCCATCACCGCGGTCAGGCCGCGCCTGGTCAGGATGAACAGCATGACCTGGGCATCCTGCACCCCGGCCTGCAGGCCGAAGCTGCCCGATCCGATGGAATAGAAGGCGGGCGCGGACCAGGAGCCGTTGGCGTCGCGCGACAGCAGCACGCAGCCGCCGCCGGAGCCGCCGAACAGGAAGCTCATGCGGAAGATGCTGGGGCAGATCATCACCCCCCTGGAGCGGGCCAGCAGGTGGCGCTCGGTGGGATCGTTGTCGCGCCAGTCCAGTATGTCCTGCGCGGTCAGGGTGGCGCGGTCCACCAGCTCCTGCTGCTGCTGCTGGCGCGCACCCTGCGCCAGGGCGCGGGTGCCGGGCAGCACGGCGCCGAGCAGCGCCCCGGCCAGCAGGGCCTGCGCCAGCCTCGGGTGCCGCGATCCGGACCGGGCGGCGGGAGAAAGATGCATGGAACCGTGTCCTCGACCTGTCGACTCAGCTGACGCTGAAACTGCGTCGGAACAATGGCCTGTCCCGCACGCTTCGCACAGGGCTTTATCGCCGGTCAGTCCAGGCCGAGCCGGGCCGCCTCCGACAACACCCCGGCCACGCCGGGGGCGGCCGCCAGGATCGGGATGCCGCGCTCCAGCCCGCCGTCGCGCAGGAACGGCGAGGTGCGGGCACCGGCCTCGTGCAGGATCGCCAGGGCGGCGGCGACGTCCCACAGGTTGATGTACAGCTCGATGTAGCCGTCGAGCCGACCGCAGGCGACATCGGCCAGCGCCATCGCGCCGGAGCCGCCGGAGCGCGGCATGGCGCCCAGCGCCATCACCCAGTCGGTCGTGGCGATGAAGTCCGCGCGGCTCACGCGCGGGCTCCAGCCGACCTCCACCATCGCGCGCGCCGGGTCGTCCACCGGGGAAGCGCGGATCGGCTCGCCGTTCAGGGTGGCGCCGGCGCCGCGCAGGGCGGCGAAGGTTTCCCCCAGCGCCGGCGCCGACAGGATCCCGGCCACCGGCTCGTCGTGCCGCAGCAGGCCGAGCGACACGCACCAGCGGTTGCGGCCGCGGGCGAAGTTGGAGGTGCCGTCGATCGGGTCGACCACCCAGCGGAACGCGCCGTCGCGGGTGCGGCCGGTTTCCTCGCCCTGGAACCCGTCATCGGGGAAGCGGGCGGCGATCCGCTCGGCGATCAGCGCCTCGACCGCGCCGTCCGCCTCGGTCAGCCAGTCCTGGGCGCTCTTCTGCGTGGCCATCGGGCCGCCGGAGGGCGGACGCAT
>CAXUDP010000170.1:0-1243 GCA_964249735.1 uncultured Acetobacteraceae bacterium
GCCCCCGAGGGCGGCGGGCAGGTGGCGGCCAAGGTGCCGGCCAACCTCAGCGAGCAGACCGTGCTGGCAGTGCAGCACTGGACCGAGCGGCTGTTCAGCCTGACGCTGACGCGCGATCCGGGCTTCCGCTTCGAGAACGGCCAGTTCGCCATGATCGGCCTGATGGTCGAGGGCAAGCCGATGCTGCGCGCCTACAGCATGGCGAGCCCCAACCATGCCGAGACGCTGGAGTTCCTCAGCATCAAGGTGCCGGATGGCCCGCTCACCTCCCGGCTGCAGCACGTGCGGCCGGGCGACAAGGTCCTGGTCGGGCGCAAGCCGACCGGCACGCTGCTGCTGGACAATCTGCGGCCCGGCCGCACGCTGTACATGTTCGCCACCGGCACCGGGCTGGCGCCGTTCCTCAGCCTGGTGATGGACCCGGAGCTGTACGAGCGGTTCGAGCACGTCGTGCTGACCCACACTTGCCGCCGGGTCGCCGAGCTGGCCTATGCCGACCACCTGACGGAGCACCTGCCGAACCACGAGTTCCTCGGCGAGGACGTCAGCGCCAAGCTGATCTACTACCCGACCACGACGCGCGAGCCGTCCCGCCACGAGGGCCGCATCACCGACCTGATCGAATCCGGCCGGCTGTTCGCCGACACGGGCCTGCCGCCGCTCGACCCGGCGCAGGACCGCGCGATGATCTGCGGCAGCCAGCAGATGATCGACGAGGTGAAGCGGATGCTGCTGGCCCGCGGCTTCAGCGAGGGCAGCAGCAACGCGCCGGGCGAGTTCGTGATCGAGAAGGCGTTCGTCGAGAAGTAGCGGGAGAAGGAGCAGGGCAGAGCCCCGCCGGCCTCAGATCCTGGGCTTGCCCATCGGCGCCGCCGCGTTGCGCACGGCCTCGCCGGACAGCTGCTCCACCTCCACCTCCTCCTTGCGCACCGTGTCGCGGACCGTCTCGACCCGCTCGACGCCTTCCTTGCGCAGAGCCACCTCCTCGACGACGCGGGCGGTCTTGCTGACCACCGCCTCCTCGGCCATCTCGGTCATCTCGATGGTCTTCTCGCCGAAGCTGTCATCGGTCACGGGGCGGCCGTCCGTCACCGGGCGGCGGTCGAGCGTGACCTGCTCGCTTTGCAGCGTGACGCTCTCGCTCACCGGCGTCTCGACCACGTAGCGGCGGATGCGGGTGCCGCCCTGGTTCACCAGCCGCTTGCCGACCACGAGCTCCTCGGCCGAGAGCTGCAGCGTGTCG
>CAXUDP010000170.1:1343-3144 GCA_964249735.1 uncultured Acetobacteraceae bacterium
GTTCACCAGCCGCTTGCCGACCACGAGCTCCTCGGCCGAGAGCTGCAGCGTGTCGGCGCCGGCCGTGGAAGCGGGGGCCGTGGCGGCGGCGGTTGCCAGCGGCGGCGTCACGCTGGTGGTGGCCTGGGTCATGCCGACGGCGCGCTCGTCGATGTCGATCGGGTTGTGGCGCTCCAGGATCGCCATCACCGCTTCGAAGTCATGCCCCGGCACGCCGGTCACGGTCACGACGCTGCCGCCCTTGGACAGGGTGCTGTCGTACACGGCCTGGTCGGTCGCGCTCTCGCCGCCGAACAGGTTGGACCAGAAGCCCTGGCCGGCCGCCGGGGTGGCCGTGGCGCCGGCGCCGGCGTAGCTGCCCTCGGTGGTGTGGCGGTGGATGGCGGATTGCGGCACGTTGGCGGCCAGCAGATCCTGCACGGCGGCCTGGGCGTGCGGCGCGGTGTCATAGACGGCAACGATGGTTTCGTCGGGCATGGTGGTCTCCGGGAGGTGGGTTGGCGCGCCGCGCCTGGCGGTGCAAGCGCGCCTCCCTCGGCGGAGTTCCAGCCTAGGGGCCGCCTTCGAGGTAGGCCGCCTTGATCTCCGGCCGCGCCAGCAGCTCGCGCCCCGGCCCCTCCATGGTGATCGCGCCGTTGACCAGCACGTAGCCGCGATGCGCCAGCCGCAGCGCCTGGTAGGCGTTCTGCTCCACCAGCAGCACCGTCAGCCCGGTTTCGCGGTTCAGGTCGCGGATGGCGCCGAAGATCTGCCGCACCACCAGCGGGGCCAGGCCGAGCGAGGGTTCGTCCAGCAGCAGCAGGCGCGGCCGGGTCATCAGCGCGCGGGCGATGGCCAGCATCTGCTGCTCGCCGCCGGAGAGGGTGCCGGCGCGCTGGTTGATGCGCTCCTTGAGGCGGGGGAACAGGGTGAAGGCCTGCTCGCGCAGCTGCTCGAAGCCGGCCATGCGCGCCACCTGGCCGCCCATCAGCAGGTTCTCGTTCACCGTCATGCGGCCGAAGATGCGGCGGCCCTCCGGCGACTGGGCGATGCCGCTGCGCATGATGCGATGGGTCGGCTCGGCGGTGATGTCCCGCCCGTCATAGCTGATGGACCCGGCGCGGGCGCGCGGGCTGCCGCAGACCGTCATCATCAGGGTCGATTTGCCCGCCCCGTTGGCGCCGATCAGCGCCACGATCTCGCCCGGGTCCACGTGCAGGTCGACGCCGCGCAGCGCCTGGATCGCGCCGTAGAACGCGGTGACGCCTTGCAGGCGCAGCAGGGTCATGCGGCTTCGTCCTCGTCGCCCTCGCCGAGGTAGGCGGCGATGACCGCCGGGTCCGCCCGCACGGCAGCCGGCGGTCCGTCGCTGATCTTGCGGCCGTGGTCCAGCACCACGACGTGGTCCGAGATGCGCATCACCACGCCCATGTCGTGCTCGATCAGCAGCACGGAGCAGGGCGCGTCCACCGCCCCGTCGCGGATGCGGCGCAGCAGCGCGGCCAATTGGTCGCTCTCGCGCGGGTTGAGCCCGGCGGCCGGCTCGTCGAGGCACAGCAGCACGGGGCGGGTGCACATGGCGCGGGCGATCTCCAGCCGGCGCTGGTCGCCGTAGGCCAGCGCGCCCGCCGGGTCGTCCGCGCGGCGCAGCAGGCCCGTCGCGTCCAGCCAGAGCCGGGCGCGCTCAATGGCCAGCCGCTCCGCCCGGCGGTGCCCGCCCAGGCCCAGCACGGCCAGCAGCCCGGCGGCGACGGAGGGCATCAGCACGTTGTGCTGCGCCACCAGCAGGTTCTCCAGCACCGTCATGCCGGCGAACAGGCGG
>CAXUDP010000170.1:3244-4580 GCA_964249735.1 uncultured Acetobacteraceae bacterium
GTTGTGCTGCGCCACCAGCAGGTTCTCCAGCACCGTCATGCCGGCGAACAGGCGGATGTTCTGGAACGTGCGCGCCACCCGGGCGCGGCGCGCGATGCGGTGACCCGGCAGGCGCTGCAACGCGTAGCCCGTGCCGTCCGGGTGGGTCAGCCGCAGCGCGCCGGCGCTGGGGCGGTAGAAGCCGGTGATGCAGTTGAACACCGTCGTCTTGCCCGCGCCGTTCGGCCCGATGACGGAGGTGATCTGCCCCGCCTGCGCGGCGAAGTACAAGCCCGCCACCGCCGTCAGGCCGCCGAAGCGCATGGTGAGGTCCTGCACCGCCAGCAGCGGCTCGGGCACCGCCCTCAATGCCTCAGGCACGGCCTTGCGCCACCAGCTCGGCCGCGATCTCCTTTGGCGCGCC
Organism: uncultured Acetobacteraceae bacterium; assembly: GCA_964249735.1. Taxonomy (GTDB): domain Bacteria; phylum Pseudomonadota; class Alphaproteobacteria; order Acetobacterales; family Acetobacteraceae; genus Lichenicola. The sequence continues at coordinate 3,648 of CAXUDP010000170.1, forward strand.
GAGCGCCACGGAGGGGGTGCGGCCGGATACCAGCCCGCGCGGCCGCAGGATCATCATGCCCACCAGCGCCAGGCCGAAGATCAGCATCCGATACTGGCCGATGTCCCCCACCAGGGGGGCGAGCCAGGCGAAGCCCGGCTGGCTGTTCAGCCCGCTCAGCACGTCGCGCAGGATTTCCAGGCCGCCGATCATCACGATGGCCGCCAAGGCCACCCCCAATTGGCTGCCCAGCCCGCCCAGCACCACGATGGCCAGCACGATGGCGGACTCGATGAAGGTGAAGCTCTCCGGGCTGACGAAGGCCTGCCGGGTCGCGAAGAACGCGCCGGCGAGCCCGCCGAAGGCGGCGCCGATGCTGAACGCGGTCAGCTTCGTCACCGTCACGTTGATGCCCAGCGAGCGGCAGGCGATCTCGTCCTCCCGCAGCGCCTCCCACGCCCGGCCCAGCGGCAGCCGGCGCAGCCGCAGCGTGACCCAGTTGGTCAGCAGCGCGAGGCCGAGGATGACGTAGTACAGGTAGATCACCCGCTGCACCGGGCTCGGCGCCAGCCCGAAGAACCCGGCGAACGTGTCCGGCCCGCCCGACGCCGTGAACCTGAGGCCGAACAGGGTGGGGCGCGGGATGTCGGTGATGCCGTTCGGGCCGTTGGTGAGGTCGGTCCAGTTGATCAGCACGATGCGGATGATCTCGCCGAACGCCAGCGTCACGATGGCGAGGTAGTCGCCGCGCAGCCGCAGCACGGGGAAGCCCAGCAGCATGCCTGCGGCGCCGGCGAACAGCCCGGCGAGCGGCAGGCAGGTCCAGAAGCCGAGCCCGTAGCCGGTGGACATCAGCGCGTAGGTGTAGGCGCCGACCGCGTAGAAGGCGACGTAGCCGAGGTCCAGCAGGCCGGCGAGGCCGACGACGATGTTCAAACCCCAGCCGAGCATGAT
>CAXUDP010000171.1:0-4525 GCA_964249735.1 uncultured Acetobacteraceae bacterium
TGGCTGGGGGACCTGGATTCGAACCAGGGCTGGCCGGGTCAGAGCCGGCAGTTCTACCGCTAAACTATCCCCCAAGCGGTGGCACCGTTGGGTGCGACAGGGGAGGTAGCATCGGCAGCGAAAGCTGGCAACCGTGCGGGCGCGGTGTCCACAGCGTGAGACGAATATGGCTTGCCCGCCGTGCTGGGCCGGCCGAAGAATGACGGCCAAACCATGTCAACCGCAGCGGAAGGGCCTGCGATGATCGATCATGCCGTCCGCTTCGGGTCCGAGGCCGCCCAGCCGGCCGCGCCGACCTTCGCCGCCCTCGATCTCGGCACCAACAACTGCCGGCTCCTGATCGCAGCCCCCACCCGGCACGGTTTCCGGGTCATCGACAGCTTCAGCCGGATCGTGCGGCTGGGCGAAGGGCTGCAAAGCTCCGGGCGGCTCAGCGACGACGCGATGGACCGCACCATCGGCGCGCTGCACGCCTGCGCCACCCGGATCGGCCGGCGCCGGCTGCGCGGGCTGCGCGCGGTCGCGACGGAGGCGTGCCGGCGGGCGGAAAACGGCCGCGCCTTCCTGGACCGCGTGCGTACCGAGACCGGGCTGTCGATCGACGTCATCTCCACCCGCGAGGAGGCGGAGCTGGCGCTGGAAAGCTGTGCGGCCCTGCTCAAGGCCGACCTGCCGGAGCGGCGGCTGCCTGAACGGGACGTCGGCGACGCGACGACCGGCCTTCATCCGCCTTCGGCCGGACGGCAGCGCGGCGACCTGCGCATCCCGTTGTCCGCCGGGCCCTGCGGCGGTGCCGGCCAGGCGCGCAGCCGCGCCCTGTTGTTCGACATCGGTGGCGGCTCCACCGAGATCGCCTGGGTCCGCGTCGGCCGCGAGAGCGGCCGCGGCGGCGCGCACGCCGACGTGCCGGAGCTGTCCGGCTACCAGAGCCTCGCGCTTGGGGTGCTGACCCTGTCCGAGCTGTTCGGCGACAGGGCGTTCACCGTGTCCGGCTACGAAGCGATGGTGGAGCACGTGACGGAACGGCTGCACGCCTTCGAAGCGGTGCATTGCATCCGGCGCGAGGTCAGGCGTGGCGTGGTGCGACTGCTCGGCACCAGCGGCACCGTCACCACCCTGGCCAGCGTGGCGCTCGGCCTGCGCCGCTACAAGCGCGTCCTGGTGGACGGCGTGGTGCTGTCGCACGACGCGGCCCGGGATGCGATCGCCTTGCTGCGTGATCTCGGTCCTGATGGCCTGCGCCGCCACCCTTGCGTCGGGCCGGAGCGTGCCGCCTCCGTCCTGCCGGGCTGCGCCATCTTCGAGGCGATCCAGCGGCTCTGGCCGACCGATGGCGTGGTGGTGGCGGATCGCGGCCTGCGTGATGGTATGCTACTGCGCATGATGCGAGATCGTTCCTCGACTGCCGCCGACCTCGTGCCGGTTCCTGTCATCGCCGCCTCGGTTCCGGTGCTGCCGGCATGAGTGCCCGCGGCGGGCCGGGCGGGGCCAAGGGCGGCCCGAACCCGCCGGGACAGGTGCCGGGACGCCGGGTCGGCAGGACCGGCGAAAGGGCGCCCGGAGGCGGCGCGCAGGGCGACGCCGCAGCGGTGCAGGCGGGACGGATCAAGTCGGTGTCGCTGCGCACCGCGCGCGGCCGCACCACGGCGCAGCAGCGCTGGTTGTCGCGGCAGCTGAACGATCCCTATGTCGCCGCCGCCCGCACCCAGGGCTGGCGCTCGCGCGCGGCGTTCAAGCTGATCGAGCTCGACGACCGGTTCCGGCTGATCCGGCCGCACATGCGGGTGATCGACCTGGGTGCGGCCCCCGGCGGCTGGTCGCAGGTGGCGGTCAAGCGCGGTGCTGCGCGAGTGGTGGGGGTGGACCTGCTGCCGGTCGACCCGGTGCGGGGCGCGGAGATCGTGCAGGGCGACTTCAACGATCCTGGCCTCCCCGCTCGCCTGCGGGAGATGCTGGGCGGGGCGGCCGACCTGGTGCTGTCGGACATGGCGCCGAACACCACCGGCCATGCTGCGACCGACCACATCCGCATCATCGGCCTGGCCCAGCTGGCGCTCGACTTCGCCCTGGACGTGCTGTCGGATGGGGGCAGCTTCGTCGCCAAGGTGTTCCAAGGCGGCTCGGAAAAGGACATGCTGACGCCGATGAAGCAGGCCTTCGCCACCGTGAAGCACGCCAAGCCGCCGGCGAGCCGCAAGGAGTCCAGCGAGCTCTACGTGGTGGCGCAGGGGTTCCGGGCTGAGCGCGCCCAGGCCCTGCGCGAGGTACTGCGCGGCAAGGACGCCCGCTGACGGCATGACCGGCCGGACACACGCGGGCACGGAACCAGCTGCATGAACGCCCCGCGCGCGGGTGACCTGCGACTGCACGACGCGGAACGGCGCCGGCTCGAGGAGCAGGCGTACGGGATGCGCAACTGGCGCCAGTGGGGCCCATACCTGAGTGACCGGCAGTGGGGCACGGTGCGCGAGGATTACAGCGAGAACGGCAACGCCTGGGGCTACCTGCCGCACGAGCACGCCAGGAGCCGCGCCTATCGCTGGGGCGAGGACGGCCTGGCCGGCTTCAGCGACGACACCCAGCGCCTGTGCCTGTCGCTGGCGCTGTGGAACGGGCGCGACCGGATGCTGAAGGAGCGCCTGTTCGGCCTGACCGGGCCGCAGGGCACGCACGGCGAGGACGTCAAGGAGCTGTACTGGCAGCTCGACGCGCTGCCGTCGCACGCCTACCTGCGCATGCTCTACAAATATCCGCACGCGGCGTTTCCCTACGAGCGGCTGGTCGAGGAAAGCCACCGCCGGTCGCGCCACGAGGGCGAGTTCGAGCTGCTCGACACCGGGCTGTTCGAGGACGACCGCTATTTCGACGTGTCGATCGAGTACGCCAAGGCCGACGACGCCGACATCCTGATGCGCGTGGTCGCGACCAATCGCGGCCCCGAGCCGGCGACGCTGCACGTGCTGCCGCAGCTGATCTTCGCCAACCACTGGTCATGGCGCGAGAACCACCCGAAGCCGACCATGCGCACCTACGGCGCGAACCGGGTGGTCGCCGAGCACCGGATGCTCGGGCACTACACCTTCCACGTCGAGGACGGCGTGCGCGTCCTGTTCTGCGAGAACGAGACCAACCCGCGCATCGTCGGCATGGAGCCGGGCGAGGGCGTCTACAAGGACGGGTTCCACGAGCACGTGGTGGACGGACGCGAGAACGCCACCCGCACCGAAGGGCCCGCGACCAAGTGCGCCGCCTGGCATGTCGCAACGCTGGCACCCGGAGAAGCGTGGACGGTGCGCGTGCGCCTGGTGCGCGGCGAGCCGATCATCCCGCCCTTCGCCGGGTTTGACGCCATCGTCGACGCCAGGCGCGCCGAGGCCGACCGCTTCTACGCCGCCCTGCAGAAGGACATACGCGACGTCGACGCGCGCACGGTGCAGCGCCAGGCGCTGGCCGGGATGATCTGGAACAAGCAGTTCTATACCCTGGACGTCTACCGCTGGCTGCGCGGCGACCCGACCCTGCCGCCGCCGCCCGCCAACCGCAAGCGCGGCCGCAACAGCGACTGGCGGCACATGAACGCTGCCGACATCATCTCCATGCCGGACAAGTGGGAGTATCCCTGGTTCGCCGCCTGGGACCTCGCCTTCCACTGCGTCACCTTCGCCATGGTGGACAGCGCGTTCGCCAAGGACCAGCTGCTGCTGCTGTCGTCGGAAGCCTACATGCATCCGAACGGGCAGATCCCGGCCTACGAATGGAACTTCGGCGATGCCAACCCGCCGGTGCAGGCCTGGGCGGCGTGGCGCGTCTACCAGATCGAGCAGGAACAGAACGGCGTCGGCGACCGCGGCTTTCTGGAACAGATCTTCCACAAGCTGCTGCTGAACTTTGCCTGGTGGGTCAACAGGAAGGACAACCAGGGCCGCAACGTGTTCCAGGGCGGCTTCCTCGGGCTCGACAACATCGGCGTGTTCGACCGCTCGCGACCGTTGCCCACCGGCGGCTACCTCGACCAGACCGACGGCACCGCCTGGATGGCCATGTTCGCGCTGAACATGATGCGCATCGCGCTGGAGCTGGCGATGGAGGACAGCGCGTTCGAGGACATCGCGTCCAAGTTCTTCGAGCACTTCCTCTACATTGCGCAGGCGATCAACGACATCGGCGCGCGCGGCGTCGGCCTGTGGAACGAGAGCGACAAGTTCTTCCACGACGTGCTGAACCTGCCCGATGGTTCCATGCGCGAGCTCAAGCTGCGTTCCATGGTCGGGCTGACGCCGCTGTTCGCGGTGGAAACGCTGGAACCTGCGATGCTCAAGCGGCTGCCGAACTTCTCCCGCCGCCTGCATCTGTTCCTGAGCCGCCGCCCCGACCTCGCCGGCCTGGTCGCGCGCTGGGATGAGCCCGGCATCGGCGAGCGGCGCCTGCTGTCGCTTCTGCGCGGCCACCGAATGAAGCGGCTGCTGCTGCGCGTGCTCGATCCGGCCGAGTTCCTGTCCGACCACGGCGTGCGCTCGCTGTCGCG
>CAXUDP010000172.1:0-4488 GCA_964249735.1 uncultured Acetobacteraceae bacterium
TGCGCTCGCTGGGCTTCGGCCACCTGCTGGCGATCAGCGCGCGCGAGTTCCGCCGGCTGGCCGACGAGCATCCAGTGGTCCGGACCAACATCGAGCGCCTGCGCCGAGCGCGAACGGGTGAGCCGGAACAGCTGCTGCTGGGAGCGCCGGGCAGACAGCCGGCAACGGCGATCGCGGCGATGGAGGACGCGGCACCCGACCCGGGGGTCTAGCTGTCATGGACTGTGGGCGACCGGGTTCCCGGTTTCCATGGGACTATGACTGCCTGCGAGCCGTTTCCGTCCGACATGTCTGATGATGCTTGAGCAGCAGAACTGACCAAGGCGCCTGTTGCGCCCTACCTGACGCTGTTGACAACGCGGACACCCCTTGCGCGAGGTGTTCAACGATCTGCGTTACCTGATGCGCTGCGGCGTGGCCTGGTGCGGCATGCCGTGTATGACCAGGCCGGCCGCTGGCTGAAGGCCGGGTGCTTCGAGATGCTGGCGCACGACCTGCGCGCCACGCTACGCCTGGCTTCGGGCCGCGCGGAGGAGCTGAAGGCGGTCGGCGCTCCGGCCCGGGCCGTGCGGGTTGCGACCGGCGACAGCGTTACACCGGCCTGCGTGGACCAGGACTGCAACGGCTAACAGGCGGCGGGCGCGACACAGGCGCACGGCATCCGGCTGGAGGTGGTCAAGCTGACAGACACAAGGCGCGGCTTCGTCTTGTTGCCACGCTGGTGGGTCGTGAAACGCTCGTTCGCCTGGATGGCCCACTGCCGCAGGCTGGCACGCTACGACCTGCTCGCATCGTGCATCTCCCTGACGACTATGCAGGCCGAGTGATAGCGCCTGTTCCGGCTATCCTGGCGGTGGCAGGATGCCGACGACCGCCGATGACCCGGCAAGAATGCTCCGTGCCAGGAGCATCGCCTCACCCGGGTTGCACCTGGACGACCAAGTCGGCAGCATTCGCCTACGTAACGACAGGCGGGATGCATTGCATGCAGAAGCGGATCTCGATTGCGACAACGTTGGCCTGGTGTGCCGCGAGCTCCCTCGCCGCAGCTGCCCCGCCTGCATCCTCACCACCCGTTGCCGTACCATCCCCGGCTGCCCAGACCCGCCTGGTTGACGTCGGTGGCCGCCGTGTCGCGTTCCACATCATTGCCGGCCGGCCGCCTGCGGTAGTGTTCGAGGCCGGCGGCGGCATGGACGGGTCAGCCTGGGATCCGGTGCTCGGCACCATCCACCGCGACACCGGGGCCGAGCTGATCACCTTCGATCGTGCCGGCTTCGGCGACAGCGACGAGGACACGCGTCCGGTGAGGCTGCAGCACGAGGTGGACGACCTCAAGGCCGGCCTGTCCGCCCTGGGCGCCGACCGTGGGATCGTTCTGGTGGGCCATTCCTTTGGCGGCGAGGTGGCGCTTCCCTTCATCAACCAGAACCCCGGCGCCGTCGCCCGCGTCGTCCTGGTGGACGCCACCATTCCGTCCTTCTGCACCGACGAGGAGACGGCGCGGATGGTGGCGACCTTCCCGAAGGACATGGAGCGGACCGACAAGCAGGGCCGCACATGGAACGCGTTCTTCGCGGCGTTCCCGGCCATGCAGCACGGCTTCCACGCCATGCACTGGCCGAACAGCGTGCCGGCCACCGTGATCGTGTCCGAGCACCCACCCTTCCCGACGCCGGCGGACGACACGCTCTGGACGCAGGACCACGTGGAATTCGCCCACGCGAGCGCGAACCGCACCGTGATGATTGCCAAGGGGAGCGGACACATCGTGATGAGCGACCGCCCGGACCTGGTCGCGCAGGCCGTGGTCGCTGCGGTCGAGCAGGTCCGGCAGACAGCGCAGCGTTAGCATCCTTCCTGCTCCGCAACGTGCCATGTCCAAGTTCCTCGGCCGGATCGACCAGGGGATGCCAGAAGCGCGCGGCTGAGCAAGGCGCGAGCGGCGACGGGATGGCGCATGACACGGCAACAAACGCCGCCGTGACGGATGTGACGCGGATCCCCTGCGTGTCGACGATCTTGTCTTCGTCTACTTCCCGAGCCAGGACGTGCCGTATATCGGGAACATCCTGAAGGAGCGAGTCGGCAACCTCGCCCAGGCGGATCTGCCCGCCTGCGTCCGGACGCTGCACCGGCTCAGGAGCCTGCATCTGAGGATCAGTTACATCGTTGCCCGCCATTGGTCGCCGGTTCATGGTCCGGACCTGGTCGACACCTGTCTGGGGTTCCTCCGCACAGCCGTGGCTGGCCGACCAGGGCAGGTCGTGGACACGGGATCAGCGGGAGTGCCGGTCATTCGTAAGCGTCCGGCCGTCGCACGCTGACGCCAGCTGCGAGCTTCTTCATCCGATAACAAGCACTACACTTGCCAACGTCCGACGACGGCCGGGCCACGCTAGGGTTCGTGAGGCGCCGTGTCCTTCTGCGCGTCTCGGACAACGTCGGTGATCGCTTTGATCGTCACCTCGGGTTTTAGGACCTGGATGTAGTGTGATGCCTCAGGAACGAGAACGTTCCTGCCGTGGGAGGACAGTGCCGCCAGCTGGTCGTGCTGCTTCACCCAGGTCGTGGCCTCAAACTTCTTCAGCTCTGTTCCCACCGGACCCGCTGCCAGGGAGGGTGGCAGGGCCGGCGGAACGGTTCCGGTGAGCACCACCAGCGGGATGGCGCCGTAGTTCCGGTGCAGGTCGACGACCTCCTCGGCATCCGCGGCCTCGGCATCAACGAAGGACAGCTCCGTCTCCAGTCGATCCGGGTGGGCGGTTAGGAGCGACAGGCTCTTCCTCAGGGTTTCCGGGTAGCCCGGATCGTCACTCATGCAGTCGGTCCATCCCGGCATGCCCGGTTTCATCGAGCCGGACTTCACCCCCGCGGTGCAGTCCCGCGCCATCTTCGCGACCTGCGCGTTCAGACCGTCGAGCACGTCGCTCAGATGCGGGTACAGCGCCTTGATGATCCGGAATTGGTCGGGAAAGGCCGGATCCACGAGGATGATGCCTGCGACCTTGCCCCGGTTCCGATCCGCGAAGAGGAGGGTCTCGTAGCTGCCGATCGAGTGGCCCACCAGGACGAACTTCCCGCGAATGCCGGAGGCAATGAGCGCATGCTCCAGATCCGCTTCCGTGTGGCGAACGTCTTGTCGTTCTCCGCTGGCGCCGGAGAATCCGAAACCGGCCCTGGACCAAGCACAGGCGCGCGTGACCGATCCGACAGCTGACTGCACCTTTCGCCACGTGCTCGCCCAATCCCCGGCGCCAGCGGTCATGATGACGGTGGGGGAGCCATGCCCCATGCACGTCCAACTGATTTGGCGGCCATACCCCAGGTCGGACACGTCGGTGGGATGCTCGTAGGCGTCAAAGCTGCGATCGGACGGGATTGCGGCCGCTCGGACTGGTGACAGCATTGCAAGGAGTGCTGCTACGCCGGCCAAAGGGACTATACGTCGCCCAGTCCCGTGTTCGTTTCCCATCGGCCAGGCTCCCATCGATCACTACGAAGCGAAAGCAGCAAGAAGCATACCAAGGGTTATCCCAGAAGATGGCTCCGCTGTCGGTGGTGGAGTCCGCCACTTTGTTGCGTCTTGCACTACTGTTGATTGCCCGTACGCGTGGAGTTACGCCTAGCTCCGAGCGATAACGGTCGTTCCGCGCTGGGGCCTGGCCGGATGCTCATGGGGACAGGATGAACACGCATCTCTGGATGGGCTTCGCACTGGCCTCCCTGCTCATGGGGCTGGTTCCAGGCCCGGGGGTGATGAGCATCGTCGGCTACGCGATCGGTTCGAGCCGCAGGACGGCCCTGGCTTCGGTAGCCGGCATGGCAGCCGGCAACATCATGGCGATGAGCCTTTCTTTGGCAGGCGTCGGTGCGTTGCTTGCCGAGTCGGCGCTGGCCTTCCACGCTGAAGTGGCTCGGAGCGCTCTACCTGATCGGTCTGGGGATGGCGGCGATCGTGGAGGCCAGGAACGAGCCGGTTGACGCGCCGCCCCGGAGCGCGGTCTCGCCGCGGGCCGCGTTCGCCAGCAACATCGCCGTCGGCGTCTTCCACCCCAAGACCATCGTGTTCTTCGTCGCCTTCGCGCCGCAGTTCATCAGCCCGGGCGCCAACTACGCCGAGCAGGCCATGATCCTGGTGCTGACCTTCGGCGCGGTCGTCGCCTTCACCGACACGATCTACGCGCTTGGTGCGGTGAAAGCCTCGCAACTGACGACGCGTCACTTTGCCGGACGGTGGGCGAAGCGGGCGAGTGGAGGGGTCCTCATCACTGCCGGCCTGGCAACGGGCGTCCACCGACACTAGAGCATGCTCCGGCTCGTTGTCTTGTCGAGCATCCGTGTCCGGTCGATCGGGTCGGTTCGATCGGATGATGCTCCAGGCGACGGTTGGCGGCGGAACGTCGCTCCGCCGCCATGTCGTCTGGATAAGCCCTACTGCAGCGCGAGCAGCGGCACGAACGGCACGCCGAGACCGGTCACGTCGTT
>CAXUDP010000173.1:0-4426 GCA_964249735.1 uncultured Acetobacteraceae bacterium
GCGCTGAACCGGGCGGCCGCAAACGTCAGCTTCGTCGAGATCGAGTCCGACAAGGGGCACGACGCGTTCCTGCTCGACGAGCCCGATTTCGACCGCACGGTGCGCGGCTTCCTGTCGGGATGCGCCGAGCATGCCGGGCTCGCCTGAGAACCGGGATGCGGCTCGACCAGAAGCTGATCGCGGAGATGATCGAGCCGAACACGCGCGTGCTGGACATCGGCAGCGGCGACGGCTCGCTGATCGAGCACCTGTTTCGCACCCGCAACTGCGACGCGCGGGGGATCGAGCTCGACATGGGCGAGGTGACACGCTCGGTGGCGCACGGCCTGCCGGTGATGCACGGCGATGCCGACACCGACCTCGCGCACTACCCCGACGGCGCGTTCGACTACGTGGTGCTGTCGCGCACGCTGCAGGCGGTGGAGCGGCCGCGCGAGGTGCTGCGTCAGATGCTCCGGATCGGCAGGCATGCCGTGGTGTCGTTCCCGAACTTCGGCTACTGGCGCCTCCGGATGCAGCTGCTGCTGCGCGGCCGCATGCCGATGACCGAGGTGTGGGGCCGGCCCTGGTACGAGACCCCGAACATCCACCCCTGCACGGTGCGCGACTTCTTCGCCCTGTGCGCGGAGGAAGGCTACGCGATCCGCCGCTGGATGGCGGTGGACGACAAGGGCGACCGTGCGCCCTGGCGCCGCTCGGCGCAGCTCGCCAACCTGTTCGGCGAGCAGGCGCTGTTCCTGCTGGAGCGCAGTCCTAGCCCGCGCTCCGAGGCCGGGCGGGCGCCAGCGCGTCCGCAACCAGCCCGGTGACCAGGCCGAACAGGGCGTGCAGGCCAAGCCGCTGCGCGACGGTGGCGATCCCTTCCTGCCGCAGTGTCGGCGTCAAGCGCAGCCGGGGGCCGAGCAGGCCCCAGAACAGCAGGTAGAACGCTCCCCCGAACAACAGGCTTCCGCCCGGCCAGCGCAGCACCGGCAGCGACCGCAGCGCCGGATAGGTGGCGCCCATCGCCGCCGACAGGGCGAGGTGGCCGCCATGGTAGCGGAGCTGCTCGTCGAGCGCGGGCATCGACTCCTGGTGCTGGTAGGGCGAGCCCAGGGCGTTGGCGGTCCTGCGGCCGAGCCTGACGATGTCCGACGGCTTGGCCGTGCTCCGCTCGATGCCGAGCAGCAGGGCGGTCAGCACGGTGCCGGCGACCAGGCCGCCCAGCACGCCCGGACCGGGTCGTCGCGTCCGCTTCATGGCTCCTCCTTCCGGCCTGGTCCGGCAGCCTGAACCGGGCGGCGGCCTGGCCGGTTGCCTCGGCACGGGTGATAAATCCCGCAGCGGGAGGAGAGGCTGTTCATGAGCGAGTCCGGTGCTGCCGATCGCGGTCTCGGCGCGACGCTGACGCTGCCGATGGCCTTCTGCGTGTCGCTGAAGCAGGTGATCGGCGGCGGCGTGGTGGTGCTGACCGGGACCGCGGTGGCGCTGACCGGAGCGGGTGCGGCACCCGCCTACCTGCTGGCCTGCGTCGTGGTGCTGCTGGTCAGCCTTCCCTACGCGGTGCTGGGGGCGGCGCGGCCGGTCTCGGGAAGCCTGTATCGCTGGCCGAGCCGGTTCATCGGCCCCTCGGCGGGGTTCATCGCCTTCTGGATGGTGCTGAGCACCCATGTCGGGCTCGCCGCCTATGCCGCCACCTTCGGCGATACGCTGCACGCGCTGCTGCCGGCAGTGTCCGCCAGGGTGGGCGGGGTGGCGGCGCTGGTGCTGGTGCTGGTGCTGAACCTGCTCGGCACCGCGGTGTCGGCGCGGGCCGGGATCGCGATCACCGCGGTGGTGGCGCTGTCGCTGGTCGCGCTGGCCGCGGCCGGGGCGCCGCACGTGGAGCCGTCGCGGCTCGGGCACCTGCTGCCGCATGGCTGGCACGGGCTGCTGGCGGCGGCGGCGCTGCTGACCTTCCCGATCAGCGGGGCGACGCTGGTGTCGGAGCTGTCGGGCGAGATGCGACGGCCGGGACGCGACGTTCCGGTCGCCATCCTCGGCGCCACCGCCTGCGCCGCCCTGCTCTACGTGCTGGTGGCGCTGGTGGCGGCCGGGGTGCCTCCGGCAGGTCCGGGGGAGCGGTCGCTGATTGCGGTGGCGGCCTCGGTGATGCGGCCGGTGCCGCTGGCGCTGTTCGAGCTGGGTGCCGGGATCGTCAGCATGCTGGGGATCATGAACGCGCACATGCTGTGGGGCAGCCGGAGCATCCTGATGGCGGCCGCCGACGGCTGGCTGCCGCAGTCGTTCGGCCGCACCAGCCGGCGCGGCGTGCCGACATGGCCGCTGCTGCTGCTCGGGCTGATCGGCGCGGTGCCGCTGCTGGCCGGGCTGGACGTGGCGAGCATCATCCGGGTGAGCGGGCTCGGCGCCAGCATCTCGGCGATCCTGTCGGTCGCCTGCGCGCCGCTCAACGCGCGCGCCGACCCCGACGCCTACCGCGCGTCGCCGCTGCCGGTGCCTCCAGGCGTGCTGCTGCTCGCAGCGGTACTGGCGATCGCGTCACAGGGGGTGACGATCGTGCTGCTGCTGCGCGACCTGCCGCTCCGGCTTCTGCTGCTGTGGGGGCTGTGGCTCGCGGCGGGTGGCGCGATCATCGCCGGGCGTCGACGGTTGGTCCGGGTGGAGGGGGCGCCGGGCGGCTAGAGCGTCGCCGGATCAGGTGTGGTCACCTGATCCGCGCTGCTCGCGTTCGGCTGCCTTCTGAGGACAGCCCGGATGCTGACGAATGGGCAGCGGGCGGTGCTCGAGCCGCTGAACGAGGCGTGTCGACCGTCGGCGAAGGTGGCGCCGCAGAACCTGCGCCAGACGATGAGTGCGATCCTGTGGCGTCATCAGAAACGGGGCGAAGTGGCGGGCGGTGCCGGAGGTGCCGGGACCATGGTGGAAGGTCGCCCAGACGTTCATTCGCTGGCGTGTGGGACAGCTGCTGGCCCTGGCGCAGAAGGACCGCGTCGAGCTGGGCATGACCTTCCTGGACGGGATCAACATTCGCGCCCACCAGAAGGCCGCAGGTGCGCCTCGAAGGAGGGCACGTCGGAACAACGCGACGAACGTGGAGCGCCGGGCCGGTCTCGAGACGGCTTCGCCACGAGAGCAGGCGTGATCACCCATGCCATACGTGCGACTGGACCAAGCTTGGCAAGCCATAGACCGTGGCACCATCCAGGCTGGAAACAAGCGGATGTCGAGAGCGACAGCACCTGCCACTGATGATATCGCCCAGGAAGCGGTGGTCGTGAGGAGTGTCAGGTCACCGCTTGCTGTCGGCAGCCTGCACCGACTGTGCATCTCCAGCCAGATGGCCTCGACGTCGCAATGCCCTTGGACCAGATCCCTGTCACCTGAAGGGTGAACACCACGATGGACATCTCGCATGGACAGCCACTCGCTCGATAAACCAGTTCTCCGATTCGATACGCAAAAACTGTTGGCTTTCCTGTTCTGCGTCTATGCCACCATCGCCGTATCGCTTCTGGCAACGCTGGTGCCGCCGCTCGAAAATCCCGATGAGATCAACCATGTTCATCGCGCGGAACAGGTAGCGTCGGGGCAATGGCTGGCACGTCGATATGCGGGCAAGCATACCTCGGGCGGCATGGTAGATCTTGGTGTCAACCGAGTGGACGAGCCGATCGGAATCATACGCTTCCATGACGACCGCAAGGTCACTCGAACAATGCTGAGCCAGGCCGGCAATGTCGTCTGGGGTATCCCTACCGGAATCACGTTTGCCAACACCTCGATCTACCCGCCGTTCTTCTACCTACCCGCGGCGTTCGGCATCCGCGTTGGCCAGGTGCTGCACCAGTCGATCGTGCGGACCCTGGTGCTCGCACGAGTCTTCAACGGCCTGTGCTGCATCGCAGTGACGACGTTGGCAATTGCTGCTTCCGGTCGTACAGCTCCCTTGTTGTTCAGCGTGCTTTGCCTGCCAATGTCGCTATCGCTGTTCGCTGCCATTTCCCAGGATGGGCTCATGCTCTCCGCCTCGGCGATGGCGATAGCGATGGTCCGACAGCTGCGTTCTGACGACAAGCTGCGGCGGCTCAGGCTGCTGCTGCTTTGCGTTGTCTGGACCTCATTGCGATGGCACGTCCGACCTATCTGCCCTTCCTCATCCTGCCGCTAATGCTACCAGAATTGCTGCGCCGTGAGCGCAATCTCGCAGTGGCGGGAACCGTAGCCGCTGTGATGATCTGGATCGCCCTCATAGCGCGCTTCACGCTCATCAATGCCAACGGCTACCGCGGTGCCGACCCTCATGCACAGCTGCACTACCTGTTCAACCATGTCGGGCGTTTGGGTGCGATCGCGGTAGGCACGTTCCATCGACAGGGGGCAACAGGTTATACTTACAACGCCTAACTAAACTGGCTCTGGTGCGTTGTCGGCGACATGACCAAGC
>CAXUDP010000174.1:0-1308 GCA_964249735.1 uncultured Acetobacteraceae bacterium
TGGTGCTGAACCTGATGCCCTGCGTGTTCCCGGTGCTGGCGATGAAGGCGATGGCGCTGGGCCGTTTGTCCGGCATGGCGCGACGCGAGCAGCGCCTGTCCGCGGTGTTCTATACCGCCGGCATCCTGCTCGCTTTTGCCGCCCTCGGCGGACTGATGCTGGGCCTGCGCGCGGCTGGCTCCACCGTCGGCTGGGGGTTCCAGTTCCAGTCGCTGGCATTCGTGGCCGGCACCTGCTGGCTGCTGTTCCTGGTCGGGCTCAACCTCCTCGGCGCGTTCGAGGTGGGGCTTCGCCTGGCCGGGACCGGGCAGGGCTGGGCCAGTCGGTCCGGACACGCCGGCGACTTCGCCACCGGGCTGCTCGCGGTGCTGGTGGCGACGCCCTGCACCGCGCCGTTCATGGGCGTGGCGATCGCAGGCGCCCTGGCCGCCCCCGCCGCGGCGGGGATGACGGTGTTCCTGGCGATGGGGCTGGGGCTCGCGCTGCCCTACCTCGTGTTCGCAGGCGTGCCGCGGCTGGTGACGCTGCTGCCGCGGCCGGGGCTGTGGATGGAGATCCTGAAGCAGGCGATGGCGTTCCCGATCTTTGCCGCCTGCGCCTGGCTGGCCTGGGTCGCCAGCATCGAGGGCGGCTCCTCCGGCCTGCTGGCGGTCGCGGTCGGTCTGGTGCTGCTGGGCACCGGTGCCTGGCTGTTCGGCCTGTCGCAGCGCGTCGCCAGCGTCGCCGACGGCCGCGGCGGGGTGCGCGGCGCACGGTTCTCCGGCTTCCTGGCCCTGGCCTTCCTGCTGGCGACCCTGGCGCTGCTGCCGGGCCTGACCAGGACGCCGGACGGCGCGCGTCGGGTCGGCGCGGAGCCGGGCTGGCAGGACTTCTCCGACGACTCGCTGGCCTCGCTGCGCGCGGCACGTCGGCCGGTGCTGGTGGACATGAGCGCTGCCTGGTGCGTGAGCTGCCTGGTCAACGAGCGGGTCGCATTCCGCTCGGACGCGGTGCAGGCGGCGTTCACGTCGCACCGCGTGGCGCTGCTGAAGGGCGACTGGACCCTGCACGACGCCGCCATCACCCGCTTCCTGGCGGCGCACGACCGCGACGGCGTGCCGTTCTACATCTACTACCCGCCGGGCGGGGAGGGTCGGGTCTGGCCGCAGATCCTGACCCCGAGCCTGGTGCTGCGCGAGATCGCCGGCCCGACCGGCTAGGGCGTCACCCGTCCGGCGGCCGGACGTGCCGCACCCGGGATCACTCGCCTTGTGGTGCGGCGCCCGGGTCGATCCGGCCCGGCTGGTCGGGACCGGGATACGGTTGGCC
>CAXUDP010000174.1:1408-4391 GCA_964249735.1 uncultured Acetobacteraceae bacterium
TCTGCGCCGGATAGGTCTGGGCCGGATAAGGCTGACCTGGATAAGGCTGGGCGGGATAGCCGGGAGCGGCACTGCCCGGGCTTGCAGGTGCGGCCGGCCCCGTGCCCGGCGGCGGCTGCAGGAAGCCCGGCTGCGGCGAAAGCTGCAGCGGCGCTCCGGCGGCGGGGTCGGTGGCCGACGGACCGGCTGGCGCCGGGCCTGCCGGGGCGGGGCCGAAGCCAGGCCCCTGGGCGGCGCCGGCCGGAACCGCGTCCGGTGGCGGCGCCAGCTGCAGCGGCGCGCCCACGGAAGGCGGGGCCGGCGGGGTGTTCTGGCCCGGCGTCGTCAGCGGCTGCTGCTCCACCCCCGCGGCGACCGGGGCGCCGGACGCGTCCACCATCCAGTCGGACAGGGTGCGGCGCAGCTGGTACTCGAACTCCACATTCATGTCCTGCATCATCTGCACGGTCAGGTTGTAGAGCTCGGACCTCAGGCCGTCGTTGTCGGTGCCGGCGCCGGGCACGAACTGGCGCGACACGTGCGCCTCGGCATAGCCGGAATGGCCGCCGTTGTTGCCGATGATGTCGAGGTGCACCGCCAGCATGCCGTCCAGCGGGCCGTTCGGGTCGCCGGTGATCGTGGCCTGGTCGATGCTGAACACGGCGGTCCCGGAGCTGCCTGCGGCCACCAGCCGGTCCTGCGCCATCCGGCGCAGCGCCTCGTCCGGCGGCACCGGCGCCTCCTGCGCCAGGTCGGGCCCGGCGGGCGGGGGAACGTGGTCCTCGATCCGGATGGCGCCCACGTTCAGCCGGAGCGGGGTCAGGTAGCTGTAGGACAGCGGCTTGAACGCCCGGGCTTCCTCGCCGCCACCACCCCCGCATCCCGACAGGAACAGGGTGGCGGTGAGCCCCGCCGCCAGGCCGAGGCCCGGAACCAGACGCGTCATCAGCCCTGGCCGAGCCCGAGAAGCCGCTGCCACCAGTTCTGCCGCGGCGCTACCGGCGGAGCGAGCGGAGCGTGCGCGTGGCGTGCGGCGTCGGCGCCGACCGGTTCGCGATAAGGCGCGGCATAGGCCGGTTCCGGTTCGTCCTCGCCGCCCTTTACGCCCGTCCGGACCGGTTCCGGCTCTGCATAGCCATCGTAGTACGCATCCGCCGGGACCGGCGGCGTCATCTCCGGCTCGTGGGTCGGCAGGACCGGTTCTGCCGGTATCGGCGTCGGCAGGATCGTGTCCACTGCCGGATCCTCGTACGGCAGGGTGGCCTCCCCGTGCGGATCCGCCGCGACGACGTAATCGTCCTGCACCCGTCCGGCCGGCGGCTCGTCGAGGCCGTACTGCGGCGGCGGGACCGCATGCACCAGCTCCGGCTCGAGCCCTTCCGCTTCGGGAAGCATCACCGCACGGTCGGCATGCGTCGCGTACCAGACGATCAGCTGCGCCAGCAGCACCAGCGTGTCCGGTCCGGGCGTGCTCCGGGTGAACACCGCGCCCACCGCCGGCACGTAGAGGTGGCGGTCGGGAGCGTCGACACCCTCCAGCAGGTAGTAGGCGATGCCGAGGCCGCGGTCGAAATGGCGCAGCACGGTGTGCTGCGGCAGGTCGAGTCGCTCCTGGACGGACGCCGCCGGGCGCATCGCATGATTCATCGCCTGGACGATCCAGGAAGGTGACAGGCTGATGTTGTTGCGCCCGTAGCCGCCCAGCTCGTCCAGCCGGTCCAGCGATACCAGGTCCGGCCGGCCGATCGTGCGGTCGGCGGCCTCGACCAGCAGCTCGTACACCGAGGCCGGCAGGAAGCCGTTGAACTCGTGCGCCGCCGCCGGGATGCCCGAATGCGGCGCCTTGACCGATTCGTCGAACAGGCTGCGTACCAGCGGCTCGACATGGGCGAAGAACCGCACCCGGTCCTCGGCGCGCATGTGGACCACCGCGTTGCCACGGAAGTCGAGCCCGTTGTCGAGCAGCCAGAAGGCGCTGGCGCCGCCCTCGTGATCGAGCTCGAGGATGTGGAACGGGGCGAGCCCGGTCTGCAACCCGCGTGGGCTCCAGCCCGGGTTGAAGTTCAATACGGGGTTGCCCTGCATGGTGATCGGGTATTGCGCGCCGTCGGCATCGGCCACCTGGAAGATGCCGTTGATGAACGAGACCGGCCAAATCGGCACCTGAACCTCCCGCGGAGCAACCGCTCGGACGCTACAAACCTATGTCGTGTCCAGCAAGCGCAGGTTGCGTTCAGCTGCCCTGGACCGTTTCACGCGGGAAACGGAAATCCAGCGCGCAGAACTCGCAGGTCATGACGATGTCGCCCTCCACCTGCATGTGGTCGAGGTCCTCCGACGGGAACCCTTCCAGGATCCCGGCCAGCCGCGCGCGCGAGCAACGGCAGCCATAGGCCAGCGCACGCGGCAGGTCCGCCGCCACCCCCTGCTCGTGGAACAGGCGGTAGAGCAGCTGTTCCGGCGGCAGCGCGTCGTCGAGCAGCTCGTCCTCGCCCAAGGTGCCGGCCAGGGCCAGGGCGTTGCTCCAGGCTTCGGCGTCTGTGCCATCCCGGACCATCATGGCCCGGTCCAGCACGTCGTTGTCGAGCTCGGTGCCCGGCGCGATGCCGCCGTCGGCCGCGATCCGCTCCAGCACCAGCGCGCCGGCACGCCATCCGGACGGGGTGTTGCGGCAGCAGAGCCGGATCGAGCAGGCGTGCTGCTCGCTGGTCTCGAAGTAGTGCCCTGCCATGGCGCTCAGCGTGTCGCCCTCGATCGCCACGATGCCCTGGTGGCGCTCCGTGTCCGGCCCCTGGTCGACGCTGAACGCCATATAGCCCTGGCCCAGCAGCGCCCTGGCGCCTGGCGCGGGGTCGGCGTCGAGCAGCGCCGACAGCCGCTCCGGATCGCTGCGGGCGTGGAACCTGAGCGCGCCGGACTCGGTGCAGTCGGCCAGCATCATCGACACCGGCCCGTCGCCCTTGGCCTGCAGGCTGAACGAGCCGCGGAACTTCAGCGCCGAGGC
>CAXUDP010000175.1:0-4372 GCA_964249735.1 uncultured Acetobacteraceae bacterium
CTTACGGGTCCGGATCCTAGCCCGGGCCGCGGCCGGCCTTCAGCCGTCCTCCGTGCCAACGGCGAACCGGGCGAACGAGGTCGCCAGGACCGCGTAGATGTCCCGCTTGAAGCCGACCTCCGCCCTCGGCAGGGCGGCGAGCGGCAGCCACTTCCAGGCGTCGAACTCGGGGTGCGGATCGAGGTCGAGGCGGATCTCGTCGTCAGCCCCGAGGAAGCGCAGCGCGAACCAGCGCTGCCGCTGCCCGCGATAGCGGCCGCCCAGCGCGCGGCCCATCAGCAACGGCGGCAGGTCGTAGCTGAGCCAGTCCGGATGCTCGCCCAGGATGCGGGCGTTGTCGGTGCCGACCTCCTCCCGCAGCTCGCGCAGCACCGCCACCGCCGGGTCCTCGTCGCCGTCGATGCCGCCCTGCGGCAGCTGCCACATCCCGGGTGCTCCTTCCGCATTCGGCAGGTCGGCCCGCCTCGCCACCAGCACCTGCCCCTGCCGGTTGAACAGGGCGGCACCGACGTTGGGCCGGTAAGGCAGATGGGCAAACGCATCGCCGGTCATCATCGAACGCTCGCTGTCGGTGGGGGAGCAGGAACCGGATGCGGCGGCGGCAGCGCGCTGACCGGGACCAGGGTGATGCCGCGCGAGGCCAGGTCGCGGCTCCAGGCGCGCAGCCGCTCCGTCGTCACCGGCCGGAGCGGGCCGGCGACGCCCAGCGCGCTGCCCTGCGTGATCGCGATCTGCTCCAGGCGCGCCAGCCGCGCCTCGATGTCCGGCGCGTCCGGATCGTCGTCCAGCGTCAGGTCGGCGTGTCGGCCGATCCCGGTGGGCAGGGTCGTCAACGCGTCGTGCGGCGCCGTGCCGGCATCGAGATACAGCAGGCCGCGCGCCGCCAGGACCGTCGTCACGGTGGAAAAGGCGAGGGAGTTGGCGAACCGGTCGCCGCGCAGGCCGCCGAGCGCGTTGGTCACGCCGACATAGCCCTGCATGCGCGACAATGCCCATTCGAGACGGCGCCGGTCCTCGCCAAGGTCGCTGGCCGGGTCGAGCGCCTGCGGCCCTTCCTCGTCCAGCGGGCTGCCGGGCAGCATCGGCAGGCAGAGCCAGGTTTCGTGCCCGACCCGTCTTGCCTGCCCCAGCAACGGAACGGCCGCCGGCTGGTCCAGCATGGCGGCGTAGGGCGAAACCCCGAGCGAGATCGCCGCAGGCAGCGCGTCCACAGCGTCCTGGCTGATCGCGTCCGAAAGGCCGAGGCCTTCCAGCAGGATCGCCACCTGTGGTCCGTGTGGAGGTGACACCGGCCTGGCTGCGTAGGCGACCGACGACCGGTCCCCGTTCGCGCCGATCCGCGGCAGCATCCGGCCGGGATACCCGGGCGCCGGCTCGAGCAGGGCCGGATCGGGGGCGGCGATGCCGATCCGCACCGGCGGCGCCGAGACCGTGACGGGATGCGGTGCGACCGCGGCGGATGCAGTAGGCCGTGCCGGCACGCCCACCGACCGCTTCGCCACCAACGAACCACCTTTGACCGGCTTCGGCAGCGGCGGCCCGAGCCATTGCAGCACGAGGGCACCGGCACCGGCCAGCAGCAGGAAGGCGGTCCAGACGCCGAGCAGGCTGCGAGCCGCCGGCCGCATCTCAGGGCGAGCCGTTCGCCTCTGCGGTTGCCTGCGCGATCGGCGCCGGGCCGGTGCTGCCGGCCATCGCGTTGACCACCTTCAGCCCTTCCTGCAGCTGGAAGTCGGTGGCGGGCTTGGTCGGATCGAAGGCAGGCCAGGTCGTCGGCGGCGCGTCCGGGATCGACTTGGCGATCGCCGGCAGGTCGGTGCGCGGCGTCGCGGCGCCCTGGGTGCCGCCCTCGTTCTTGATGATGTGGTTGAGGTCGCCCTCGCGCAGCAGGAACTTGCTGTCGTCCTCGCGGCTTTCGCGCACCTTGACGTCGGGGGCGATGCCCAGGCCCTGGATCGAGCGTCCGGACGGCGTGTAGTAGCGCGCGGTGGTCAGCCGGATCGCGCCGTTGTCGCCGGCGAGCGGGATCAGTGTCTGCACCGATCCCTTGCCGAACGAGCGGACGCCGAGCGTCACCGAGCGGCGATGGTCCTGCAGGGCGCCGGCGACGATCTCGCTGGCCGACGCGCTGCCCTCGTTGATCAGCACCACCAGAGGCAGCCCGGAAGTGATGTCGGTGCCGTGCGCGTTCATGCGCTGGCTGTCCTCGGGGTGGCGGGCGCGGGTCGAGACCACCTCGCCGGAGGTGATGAAGTCGTCGCACACCGCCACCGCCTGGTCGAGCAGGCCGCCCGGGTTGTTGCGCAGGTCGAGGATCACCCCGTCGAGCTTGCCGCCAGACCGGCTCTTCAGCTTGTCGAAGGCCGCGTGCATCGCGCTTTCGGTGTCCTCGTCGAACGAGGCCATGCGTATGTAGCCGATCCGGCCGTACAGCGCCGAGCGGATCACCTGGATGTGGATCACCTCGCGCGTCATGGTCACGTCGAACGGCTTGTCCTTGGACTGCCGCTTGATGGTCAGCGTGATCTTGGTCGACGGGTCGCCGCGCATCTGGTCGACCGCGTCGTTCAGGTCGACGCCGTCGAGGCTCTTGCCGTTGATGGAGATGATGTAGTCGCCGGTCTTGAGCCCGGCACGGAAGGCGGGCGTGCCGTCGATCGGCGTCAGCACCTTGATCAGGCCTGCGTCGGAGGTGACCTCCAGGCCGAGCCCGCCGAACTTGCCGGTGGTCTGCACCTGCATGTCCGCATACTGCTTGGCGGTCATGTACGAGCTGTGCGGGTCGAGGCCCGTGAGCATGCCGTTCAGCGAGTTGTTGATCAGGTCGCGGTCGGTGACCGGCTCGACATAATCGGCGCGCACCCGCTCGAACACGTCGCCGAACAGGGTCAGCAGGCGGTAGGTTTCGGCGTGGCCGGCGGGCGTGCCCGTCTTGCCGTCGGCCTCCTGGGCCGCCGCTTCCTGGGCGATGGCAATCCCGAACCCGTCGCCGTGACGCGCGAGCCGGCCGACTTCCGGACCCGCCACAGCACCCACCAGGAAGGCGGTGCCGAGCAACAGGCCATTTCGCAGCGTCATGCGACATCAACTCCTGGGGGTGGCCGTCGCCCGACCGGGCAGGGACCGGAGCGGGCGGACTGCCGGCACGCCACGATGGCAGCCCGGACCATTCGCCCGCCTTTCCGCAACATTACACCTAACGCGGTCCTTGCAAAAACCGCCCGGGATCGATGGTCGCGTCACCGTGACGCAACTGCACGTAGAGGCTGGGCCGTCCCCCACCCGACCCGTCCCAGGCGGGCATGCGCCCGACCGCGGCGCCGCGCGCCAGCGTCTGTCCGCTCGCCACGTCCAGCCGGTCGAGCCCGGCCAGCACGAAGCGGTAGTCCCGGCCGCAATCCATGATCAGCATGCGGCCATAGGACCGGAACGCGCCCGCGAAGTCGATCCGCCCGGCGCAGGGCGCGGTGACGGTGGCGAGCGCGGGCGGGGCATAGGTGATGCCGGCGGCGGCGCCGACATCGGTGCGGCTGCCGAACGCCTGCACGATCCGCCCCGCGACCGGAGCGTTTCCCGGTGCCGCTCCCCCCTGCAGCCCGGGTCCGGCAGGCACCGCCAGGGTGGCGGCCTTGTCGCGTGCCTGCTGCGCCGCCTCCGGCTGACGAGCCGCCTCGGCCGCCTCTGCCTCCTGCTCGAACCTGGCCTGGGCGCCCCGCTCGGCGGCCTCCACCTGCGCCACCGCGTCGCCGAGCGTGGCGGCGCGTGCCACCGCGTCGGCCGCGGCATGGGCGGCCTGCTCGGCGCGTGCCAGGGAGGCGCGCTGGGTCAGCTGCGCGGCCCGCGCCTGTGCCGCGAGCTGCGCCTGCTGGTCGGCCTGGCGCTGCCGCAGGACGGCGAGATGCGTCCGCTCGGAGCCCAGCACCGTTCCCGCCGCCGCCAGCCGCGCCTGCGCGTCGCGCACCGTCCTGGCCCTCTGCTCCAGTGCGCCGCCGAGCCCGCGCAGCACCATCAGCCCGGCGAGGGAGTCGTCCACGCTGCCCGGCGCCGCGAGAAGCGTTTCCGACGGGAACAGCGACAACCGGAGCGCCATCGGCAGCATCGCTTCCAACGCATGCTGCGCGTCCGCGAGGGCGTGGCGCGCCTCGTCCTGCCGCTCGGCCAGCCCGCGGGTGCGGTCCGCGGCCGCCGCGGCATCGCGCTCGGTGTCCTGGACCCGTGCGGCGGCGGCAACCGTGGCGCGCGACAGCACGGCGGCGCGGGCCGCGTCAAGAGCGGCGCGACGCTTGGCCGCTTCCAGCCTGGCGCCGCTCCGGACCGCTTCGGCGTGCGCCGCCCGGTCCCGTGCCGCCAGCGCCGTGCGCAGGGCCTGGAA
>CAXUDP010000176.1:0-4287 GCA_964249735.1 uncultured Acetobacteraceae bacterium
GCCATCACCGACGCATCATACGCCTTTGGCGACGCAGACCGGACCGTCACGTCAAGCGGTGGTCTGGCCTTCCTTCGGGCCGGAGACACGGCGGTGTCGCTTCTGGAGCGCGCGGACGAGGCTCTTTACAAAGCGAAGGAGAATGGACGGAACCGTATAGAGGAGGAGAGATCAGAAGCATCGGACCGCAGGCGAGAACTGCAGGTAGCCGTGGAAGTTGTCATGCAGGGCGCAACGGCTTCCTCGCATGACTCCGAAGCGGTCTCATGGAATGGCAACGTTGACCTCGCGCTGCCTCACACGCACTATGCTTTGCAATGCTCTGGTGGTTTCGATGAGCACGAATCAGAGTGCTCGTCTCTACAGCAGCGTGATTTAGAGCATGAATTACGATCTGCTTTAGCCAGCGGCGAGTTTGTCTTACATTATCAGCCAGTAGTTGACATAGACAAGGACGTGGTCACCTCGTTTGAAGCATTGCTGCGATGGCAGTCTCCATCGCGGGGCAACGTTCCGCCGGTGGAGTTCATCCCCTTTGCCGAGAAGGTGGGACTGATAGCCGAGATTGGTGACTGGGTGCTCCGGGTTGCCTGTCGCGAGGCGGCAAGCTGGCAGGATGAGTTGAAGGTTTCCGTCAACCTCTCTGCACTGCAGCTTCGCTTGCCTGACTTGGTGGATAGGGTTGCCAAGGCGCTGGCTGGGGCTGGGTTGCCGCCCGAGCGACTGGAGCTTGAGGTAACAGAAACCGCGATGATCGACGACGTCGCAGCAGCGGCTTCCATGCTCCAGAGGCTCAGGGCGATGGGCGTCACAATCGCCCTGGATGATTTTGGCACAGGCTACTCATCGCTGAGCTTCCTGCGCGCCTTGCCGTTCAACCGGATAAAGATCGACCGCTCCTTCGTGCAGGACCTTGGCGTCAAACCGGAAGCGACTGCGATCGTGCGCGCCATAGTTGGGCTGTGCAGGGGCTTGGGGATCGCCGCGACGGCCGAAGGGGTGGAGACGGACCAACAGGTCAAATTGCTGCGCGCCGCGGGCTGCTCCGAACTCCAAGGGTTCCAAATCGGCCACCCCCGTCCAATCGCGGAGATGCAGGAGTGGATGGCCGCTTTCGCCGCGAGTCATTCCAACGAGCCCGCAAGTTGACATGCGGCGGCAACCGGGATGCGGGACCAGGCAGCCAGACTGGCGTCGGCGCCTGGCCGGACGATGACCGAAAGGGGAGAAGCCGCTTTCAGTGACACCGTTGGGCATCTTGTGCGTTATCGGTCTGAACCCGGGAGAGACCCTGATGACAAAGCCGCCTGCATCGAAGCCGCCTGCGCCAAAGAACGTGCCGAAGGGCACCGCCGTCGATAAGCCGAAGCCCGGCAACAAGCCGAATGCACTTCAGCAGCCACTGCAGCCATCGGACGAGTTGGCCGCGGTGGTCGGTTCCGGGCCGATGGCCAGGGGCGAGGTGGTCAGCAAGGTTTGGGAGTACATCAAGTCGAACAAGCTGCAGAACCCGTCTGACGGTCGTGAAATCCTCGCCGATGAGAAGCTGCAGAAGGTGTTCGGCCAGGACAAGGTCACGATGTTCCAGATGAACAAGCTGCTTGCCCAGCATTTGAAGTAAGACTCAGCAGGCCGGACGTGAAGGTCCGGGAGGGTTGACGCCGCTGGAGCCGCCAGCGCGGTTTCGGGGCTTCGACCGCTTCCGTGCTACCTGATCGTTCATGGAGACCAAACCCCCGATCCCGCTGGCCGTCCTCGTCGGCATTCAAACGCCCGACATCGACGAGGCCGCGCACGAAGCCAGCCTTGAGGAACTGCGGCGCCTGGTGAAGACGCTGGGCTACGCGGTGGTCGGCACGGTGTCGCAGAAGCGCGAGGGCACCGGCGCCGGGTCGCTACTGGGCAGCGGCAAGCTCGCGGAGCTCGCCGCGCTGACCGGGGGCACCGGCGTCGTCGGGTCGATGGCTCCGCCGCCGAAGACCAAGGCACGGCAGCGCTTCGAGGGCGCCGACGCGGCGGCGGCCTCGCCCAGGCCCGAGCCTGAGGCGGATGCCGCGCCGAGGCCCACATTCGTCATCGTCGATCACGAGCTGTCGCCGAGCCAGATCCGCAACCTCGAGCGCGCCACCGGGGCTCAGGTGCTGGACCGCACCGGGGTCATCGTCGAGATCTTCCACCGCCATGCCAACACCCGCGAGGCGAGGCTGCAGGTGGAGATGGCACGCCTGAAATACGTGGCGCCTCGGATGCGGGAGTCCTCGTACGGCGAAGGGCGTCAGCAGGGTCCGGGCGCCGGCGAGAGCGCGCTCGCGCTCGACCGCCGCAAGGTCCGCGACCGGTTGTCGGAGCTGAAGGAGCAGCTCGACGCGGTGCAGCGCGACGGGGACCAGCGCCGGGTCGCACGCCGCGACCAGCTGCGGGTGGCGCTGGTCGGCTACACCAACGCCGGCAAGTCCTCCCTGATGCGGGCGCTGACCGGCAGCCAGGTGCTGGTGGAGGACAAGCTGTTCGCCACCCTCGACACCACCGTCCGCACCCTGCAGCCGGAAACCCGGCCCCGCGTGCTGGTCTCCGACACGGTCGGCTTCATCAAGCAGCTGCCGCACGACCTGGTTGCCTCGTTCCGCTCCACCCTGGCGGAGGCGCTTGAGGCCTCCCTGCTGCTGTTCGTGGTCGATGCGTCCGACCCGACCTACGAGGCGCAGCTGGAGGTAAGCCGCAGCGTGTTGCGCGAGATCGGGGCGGATGCGGTGCCATCCCGCGTCGTGCTGAACAAGCTGGACCAGGTGGATGCCGCCGGACGCGCCGCCCTGGTGGAAAAGCATCCAGACGCGATCCTGCTTTCCGCCCACTCGCCCGAGGACGTGGACGACCTGCGGGACACCATCATTGCATTTTTCGAGCTGGCGATGGTGGAGGATGTGCTGGTGCTGCCCTACGCGAAGCAGGGGCTGATCGGCGACGTGTATGACAGCGCCCGGGTCCTGTCCGAGGACTACAACGAGACCGGCCGCGTGTTGACGGTGCGCGGCCTGCCCGGCGCCATCGCGCGGTTGCGCCGCAGCCTTGCCACGCATTGAGGCTGCCACGGCGGACCGGGCTTGGCGGGGCTTGCGCGATCGTTTCTGAGCCCGGCCTGCACGGCAAGGCTCAACCCGGCTCAGGCAGAACCGGGTGCTTGTCCGGCGCGGCCGGCTGCACGAATGTCGGCGGCGGATGCTTCTGCAACAGGGTCATCGCTGCATCCACCGCTCGTTCGAGCTGGGGGTCGTGCCCTTTGCGCATCTGCTCCGGGTCGGCAGGCACCTCGATGTCCGGCGGGATGCCGATGTTCTCGACCTCCCATTGGCCCTGGGTGCCGTAGATCGCCCAGCGCGGCGCGGTGACGGTGCCGCCATCCATCAGCTTCGGGTAGCCGCCGATGCCCACCAGGCCGCCCCAGGTGCGCTCGCCCACCAGCGGCCCCACTCCGTTCTTGCGGAACAGCCAGGGCAGCGCATCGCCGCCGGAGCCGGACATCTCGTTGATGATCATCACCTTGGGCCCGAAGATCGCCTGCGCCGGCTCGACGACCGCCTCGCCCTCGCGCGTCTCGTTGACCATCTGCGGCGTGCGCCGGAGCTGGTCGATGATGTAGTCGGCGATGTCGCCGCCATGATTGAAGCGCTCGTCAATCACCGCCGCCTGATGCCCGACCTGGGCGAAGTAGTAGCGGTTGAAGTTGGCGAAGCCGCCGCTCTCGGTGTCGGGCAGGTAAACATAGGCGACCTGGCCGCCGGACAGCCGATCGACGGCATGGCGGTTCTGCTCCATCCAGGATCGCAGCCGCAGGTCGGTTTCGCTCGCCACCGGCACCACCGTCACCTGCCGCGCGCCCTCGCCGTCGGCGGTCGGCCCCACCGTCAGCACGGTGCGCTTGTCGGCCAGGCCGTCGAACGCCGCATGCACCTCCCGATCCACCGGTACGGCACGGCCGTTCACCGCGAGCAGGAACTCGCCCTCGCCCACCTGGACGCCCGGCTGGCTCAGCGGCGCCACCAGCTTCGGGTTCCAGTTCTCGCCGCGCAGGATGCAGGTGATCCTCCAGTGGCCATCGGACACGGCGTAGTCGGCGCCGAGCAGGCCGACCTTGGCCTTGGCCTGGTCGGGCAGGTCGCCGCCGTGGATGAAGGTGTGGCCGACGGCGATGTTGCCCGTCATCTCCTGCAGCAGGACGGTGAGGTCCTGCCGGGCGCCGAGGCCGGCCAGGAACGGCGCGTAGGTGCGGATCGCCGCTTGCTCGTCCAA
>CAXUDP010000177.1:0-4249 GCA_964249735.1 uncultured Acetobacteraceae bacterium
CCGCTGCGTGGCCAGGGCGCCGGCGGCCAGGCCGATCGCCATCGCGGCATAGGCGGCGGCCATGGCCCGCTTCGACAGCACGAACTCCCAGCCCGGGGTGAAGCGCCTTGGCGTGGCGCCGTAGTCGATCGCAGCGGCGAAGGCGGACATCGCCACGGCGCGGCACAACATCGGCAGGGGTCGCAGCGGGCGACGGACGACGATGCGCTCGAACGGAACCGCCCAGAACAGGGTGGCGGCGTGGTGGGTCAGGAGGCCGACGCCGGTGTGGCGCAGGTCGGCGCGGGTGACGGCGGCGGCGGCGTGCCCGTTCAGCCAGTGGCTGGTGGCGTTGACCGGCTGCAGCGCCCCCTTGCCTTCCAGCCGGGCGACGACGGCGAGCGCCAGGGTGGAGGTGGCGGCGGCAACGGTGCCGGACCGCAGGGCGCGGCGCAGAACCGGGATCCAGGTCGGCATCGGCGGCATCCTCGTCGGGATCAAGGGGTGGGGAGCGTCAGGCGAGCAGGCCGCTGCGGTGCAGCGCGCGGTCGGGGATGCGGGTGGCGGCGGCGATCCGGGCGGTCAGCACCGGCAGCAGGGCGGCAGCGGCGACGATGGCGTGCTGGACCGGCCGGTGTACCGCGGCGCGGGACAGCAGGGTGGCACCGCGCACCTGCCCGGCGACGTCGCGGCGCATCGCGGCACCCAGCGCGTCCGGCCTGGCGCCGCCGGCGAGCAGGCGGTCGCACAGGGCGGCGCTGTGCAGGGCGATCGACATGCCGTCGCCGGTGAAGGAGGGGATCACCGCGGCCTGGTCGCCGAGGCGCCACACCGCGTCGTCCGCGGCGACGACCAGGCCGTAGGGGATGGCGGCGATCGTCAGCGGGCGGGGCTGCAACGGCTCGGAGCCGGCGAGGCGGCGGTCGAGCAGCGGGGCGTGGTCGCGGATCGCGCGTGACAGGGCGTCCCAGGTTCCGCCCAGTGCCGCGAGGCGGGAACGGCGGACCAGCAGGCAGAGCGTGGCCTCGGCGTCGGAAACCAGCTGCAGGCCGGCATAGCCGCCGGGGAACAGGGTGAGCTCGACATGGCCGTCGACCGCGCGGCGCTGCGCCGGGTCGAGGCGGAGATGCAGCTTGTACCCGACCAGGTCGTTCTGCCGGCCGGGCGGGCGGCGCCAGCCGCGCAGGTCGTGCTTGCCGGTGGCGAGCACCGCATCCCGGGCATCCAGCGTGGTGCCGTCCTCCAGGCGGATGCGGTGGCCGCCGCCGTGCGGGTCGAGTGCCCGGGCGCGCCGGCCGCGCAGGATCGTGGCGCCGGCGTCGGCGGCGCGGTCGAGCAGGGCCTCGTCCAGCACGCGGCGGGACAGGCCGGTGCCCTCGAACGGCAGGGTGGCGGTGGCGGTGCGCCGGCCGGCGGACAGGCGGACGCGGTCGATCGGCACGCCGCCGAGCGCCCGGGCGTCGAGGCCGAGGGCTCGGAGGTGCAGCAGCGCCTCGCGCGACAGGAACTCGCCGCAGACCTTGTCGTGGGGTCCGGACTCGCGCTCGACCAGCACCACCCGCCTGCCCCGCCCGGCGGCACGCAGCGCCAGCGCGCCGCCGGCGAGGCCGCCGCCGATCACGGCAAGGTCGGCGGTCATGTGCAATGCGGGCGGAAGCGGGTGATGCACAGGCGGAACGGAAGCCACCACCGGATCCGCGCCGCCTCGGAGCCGAGGCCGGCGCGCAGCAGCAGCCGGCGCCAGTCGGCGCGGGAAAAGGCGCGGCCGATCGAGACCGGGCCGTCGTGCCGCACGAAGCGGTGCCAGCCGGCGAGGCGCGACCAGACCCGGAACACCCGGTACGGCAGCCAGTGGCGCTGCAGGTCGTTGACGAACCAGCCGAGCACGGCGTGGGTCTCCATCCAGCGCAGGAACCGAACCACGCCGTCGTCGTCGAGGTGGTGGGCGAACAGGGAGGAAAGCACCAGGTCGGGCGGCGCGTCGGGCTTGTGGTCGAAGATGTCGGCGGTGACCCAGCGGATCGGCTGGCGGGTGGGCGGCGCGGTCTCGCCGGCGGCGCGGGCCCAGGGCGACAGGTCGACGCTGGTCATGTCGAGCGCCACGCCGCGTCGCGCGGCCCATCGGTCGATCCGGCGCAGGGCGTCGCCGTAGCCGCCGCCGACGTCGAGGATGCGCAGCGGCCGGCCGGGCGGGTGGCGGCGCAGCGCCTGGTGGAGGAAGCGCAGGGTCGGGCGGTAGGCTCCGGTGAGCCGGTTGACGCGGGACAGGTCCTCGAGGCAGGCACGGAACTCGTCCGGGCCGCAGGGCTCGGTGTCCATCAGCTCGGGCAGCAGCACGCGCTCGGCGAAGCGGCTCATGCGGCGATCCGGAAGCGCAGGGTTTCCGCGACCAGGCCGGGGCCGAAGCCCATGGCGATGCCGGCAGCACCCGGACGGGCGCTGCGCAGCAGGCGATCGAGCACGAACAGGACCGTGCAGGAGGACATGTTGCCGAACGCGCGCAGCACCGCACGGCTGT
The DNA here is from genome assembly GCA_964249735.1 of uncultured Acetobacteraceae bacterium. GTDB lineage: Bacteria > Pseudomonadota > Alphaproteobacteria > Acetobacterales > Acetobacteraceae > Lichenicola. The sequence goes on from CAXUDP010000177.1 coordinate 2,498, forward strand.
CGGCCAGCGCGTCGGGCGGGAGGTCGAGCGTGCCCTGCACCGCGTCCAGCACCGAGCGGCCGCCGGGATGCACCGCCCACAGCTCCGGCGGCGCGGTCGCGGCGTCGCCGAGGATGCGCGGCGCGGCGCGGGCCAGGCCGCTGGCGACGGCCCCGGGGACGCGCCCGGACAGCATCATGTCGAAGCCGTCGTCGCCGATCCGCCAGGTGATCAGCGGCTCGGTGTCGGGCAGCAGCTCGGCGTGGAACCGGTCCAGCGACAGCCCTCGCGGCGCGGCGCTGACCAGGGAAGCGGCGCAGCCGTCGGCGAACAGGAGGAAGGACAGCACCTGCTCCAGGTCGGGTGTCTCCTGCAGGTGCAGGGTGCACAGCTCCAGGTTGACCAGCAGCACACGCGCCGTCGGCTCGGAACGAACGATGTGGCGGGCCAGCTTGAGCGCGTTGAAGGCAGCGTAGCAGCCCATGAAGCCGACCAGGGTGCGCTCGACGGTCGGGCGCAGGCCGAGCGCCGCCAGCAGCTGCAGGTCGAGACCCGGGGCGTGGAAGCCGGTGCAGGAGGTGACGATCAGGTGGGTGATGGTGTCGAGGCGGACGTCGTCGCCGAGGCGGTGCACGGCCTCCAGCGCCAGCGGCAAAGCGGCGCCCTCGTAGCGGGTCATGCGGGCGCCGGTGCCGGGGAACCGGCCGCGCTGGTAGAAGCCGTCGCGATCCAGCGTGCCGGCAGTGGGGTCGGGGCACGGCACCAGGGTCGAGTAGCGATGGTCGATGGCGCAGCGCTCGGTCATGCGGGCGAACAGACGGCGCAGCCGGTCGTCCGGCAGCAGGGTGGCTGCGAACGACACGAAGGCATCGTGCACGTCGTGGGGCGGGACCGCGGTGCCGATCGCGTTCAGGAAGGCGTCGGTCATGGGTCTCCGGTTGCGCGTGCCATGCCAAGAGGTGGGGAGGAGCGGAGCCGGATGCAAAGGCGGAGGCTCCGGCAGTGGCGGCGGCGACGGTGCCGGCAACGTGTTGCCGCCCGGCCGGCAGGGTTCGCGTTCACGCCGGACACCGCCTTCCTGCCTGCCCTCGCCAAGGATCTCCCATGCCCAAGGCCGCCATCTTCGACATCGACGGCACGCTGGTCGATTCCGTGGACCTGCATGCGATGTCCTGGCAGGACACGTTCGCGGAGTTCGGGCACCAGGTGACCTTCGAGCAGGCGCGCAGCCAGATCGGCAAGGGCGGCGACCAGCTGCTTCCGGTGTTCCTGTCGCCCGAGCAGGTGGAGGAGCATGGCGAGGCCATGAACGAGTTCCGCGGCACGCTGTTCAAGGCGAAGTACCTGCCGCTGGTGCGGCCGTTCTCGGCGGTGCCGGAGCTGCTGCGCCGGGTGCGCGAGGCCGGGCTGAAGGTGGCAGCGGCGTCTTCGGCAAAGACGGACGAGCTGAAGGTGTACCTGGAGATCGCAGGGATCACCGACCTGGTCGACGTGTCCACCTCGTCGGAGGACGCGGAACAGTCCAAGCCGGCGCCGGACATCTTCCACGTGGCGCTGAAGAAGCTGGGGCTGTCCGGCGACGAGGCGGTGGCGATCGGCGACACGCCCTACGACGCGCAGGCGGCCGGCAAGGCCGGCATCGTCACCATCGGCATGCTGAGCGGCGGCTTCACCGAGGACGAGCTGCGGAAAGGCGGGTGCAAGGCGGTGTATCCGGGGCCGGGCGCGTTGCTGGCCTGCTTCGAGGCCTCGCCGCTCGGGGGGTAGGGCGCT
>CAXUDP010000178.1:0-4249 GCA_964249735.1 uncultured Acetobacteraceae bacterium
TTCACAAGCCTTCGGTTCGGTGGCTCCGAGTTCTGGACCATGCCCTTGTTCCGGGGTGACAGCCTAGTGGACCGGCGCGACCGACCGCGCTCCGCGGTGCGTCCCTGACGCCAGTGCGGCCGCGGCTGCTCGATCACCACCATCGACCCACATCACGCGGTGATGGGCCCCCTTCCCACCTCGGCGAAGGTGACGGGAAACGGCCGGATCGTGCCGCGGCAGCGAGCGATCGCCGCAGCAGGCATCCGTCCCGCGTTGCCAGTGCCCCGCTCTGTTACCGACCACCTCCTGAAGTCCGGATACGCGCCCGGCGTGTTGCGCCCTGTGGCCTCGGGTCCGGTTCCAGGCCAGACCTACAGCGCCTCCGGATCATCCGGCATCGCCCCGCTGGCGTTCGGTGACCCGGCCGGGCGGCAGGACCGGACCATCCCCACCGGACGCCGATTGCACGCTGACGCCGGGCCGGTTTCCTTCTAAGCCGGACGCCACGAGAGCGCCCGGACGCGGCGCCGGAGGAGTGCTGGGCGTTGGCCGACCGTTGGAACAGCCTGCCCGGGATGCTGCTCGACGTCGCCGCCCGCCGGAGCGACCGGCCGATGCTGCGGCACTGGGCGGCCGGCGGCTGGCAGCAGACCACTTGGCGCGACTTCACCCGGGCGGTCGCCGCGGCAGCGTCCGGCCTGCGCGCGCAGGGCGTCGCCGCCGGCGACCGGGTGCTGCTGGTCAGCGAGAACCGCCCGGAGTTCCCGATCGCCGAGACCGCGCTGATGTCGCTCGGCGCCGTCGTGGTGCCGACCTATGTCACCAACACCGTGCGCGACGACGCCCACATCTTGCGCGACAGCGGCGCCCGGGCGGCGATCGTGTCCACCACAGCCCTGGCGGCCCGGGTGCGCGAGGCGGCCGGCCCCGGCGGCCTCGACCTGCTGGTGTCGATGGAGCCCGAGCCGGCGGCGCTGTCGTGGCACGCGCTGCTCGCGGATCCCGGCGATCCCGCCCGGCACGCCGCCGACGTCGCCAAGGTCCGGGCGGACGACCTCGCCTGCCTGATCTACACCTCCGGCACCGGCGGCCCGCCCAAGGGGGTGATGCTGCCGCACCGCTCCATGCTGGCGAACCAGCAGGCGGTCGCCGAGGCGGTGGCGCCGATGCACCTGGACGGCGAGTGCTACCTGTCGTTCCTGCCGTTGTCGCATTCCTACGAGCACACGGTCGGCAACTACCTGCTGCCCTCGCTCGGCATGGAGGTGGTGTACAGCCGCGGCGCCGACCGGCTGGGGGCCGAGTTCCGCGAGATCGAGCCGGCGCTGGTGACCGCGGTGCCGCGCCTGTTCGAGGTGCTGCGCGGCCGGATCACCGCCGAGGTCGCGCGCCAGCCGGCCTGGAAGCGGATCCTGTTCGCCCGCACCCTCCGGCTCGGCCTGCGCCGGCTCGACGGGCCACGCCTGACGCCGGCGCAGCGGGTCGAGGACCTGGCCCTGGACCGGCTGGTACGCCGGAAGGTGCGAGGGCGCTTCGGCAGCCGGCTCCAGGGGATCGTGTCCGGCGGCGCCCGCCTCGACCCGGAGCTGTCCGGCTTCTTCCTGGCCCTCGGCGTGCCGCTGCTGCAGGGCTACGGCCAGACGGAGGCAGGCCCGGTGGTCAGCGTGAACCTGCCCTGGGACAACGACCGGCGCAGCGTCGGCCGGCCGCTGCCGGGCGTTGAGGCGCGGATCGCCGGCACCGGCGAGCTGCTGCTGCGCGGCGGTCTGGTGATGGACGGCTACTGGAACGACACCGCCGCGGTGCCGGCGATCCGCCACGATCCCGACGCCGACCCGGACGGAGGCCCCTGGCTGCACACCGGCGACGTGGCCCGGATCGAGAACGGCCGGATCGTGATCGAGGACCGGCTGCGCGACTTCATCAAGCTGGTGGGCGGCGAGATGGTCAGCCCGGCCAAGCTGGAAACCCTGCTGATGGGCGAGGCCGGGATCGCCCAGGCGGTGGTCGCGGGCGAAGGCCGGCCTCACGTGGTGGCACTGGTGGTGCCGGCGGAGGATGCCGATCCGGCGGCGGCGATCCGCCGGGTGAACGCCCGGCTGGCCCGGCCGGAGCAGATCCGGCGCTGGGGCGTCATGACCGCCGCCACGGTCGAGAACGGGCTGCTGACCGCGACGATGAAGCTGCGCCGCCGCCTCCTGCTGCAGCGCCATGCCGCCGTTATCGACGCGCTCTACGCGCCGGAGGCGGGCGCCGCCGGCCGCGGACGCGTCTCCGCCGCCACCTGACGACTCCGGCAACGATCTGGCGTCCGGCCAGCGCAGAACCTATAGTGAACGGATGACGCAGCAGATCGTCATCACCGAGAAGACCAGCCAGGCAAAGGACGTCCGTGCCGCGGTCGGCAGCCGCTATGGCGCGATCCTGCCGGCGGAAGGCCACCTGTTCGACCTGCTGGAGCCGGAGCAGGTGGATCCGTCCTGGTCGCGCTGGAAGGCGGTGCTGCTGCGGCCGGACGGGCTGTACGGCACCAGGCCCGCCACCGGCGGCAACAAGGCGTCCAAGCTCAAGGCGATCCGCGAGGCGCTGCGCACCGCCCGCTGCGTCTGGCTCGCCACCGATTGCGACCGCGAAGGACAGCTGATTGGCCAGGAAATCCTGGAGCACTACCGTTATGCCGGTGAGGTGCGCCGGGTGATGTTCACTGCACAGGATCCGCAGACGATCCGCGACGCGTTCTCCGCCGCCCGGCCGAACCGCGACTACCTGCCGCTCTACCAGGCGGCCGTCGCCAGGCGGCAGGCGGACCAGATCTACAATCTGTCGCTGACCCGCACCGCGACCGTGATCCTCGCCCGCGGCAGCCGCTCGGTGATCGGGGTTGGCCGGGTGAAGACGCCGACGCTGGCGATCGTCTGCCGGCGCGAACTGGAGATCCGCGACTTCGTGCCGCAGCGCTACTTCGAGGTGGTGGCGACCGCCGATGCGCAAGGCGGCCGGTTCCGGATGCGCCACGCGCCGAAGGAGCGCATCGCCGACCGCCGCGCCGCCGAGGCGGTCGGCGTTCTGGCGGACGGCCACATCGGGCCGCTGGCGGTCACCGTGGAGGAGAAGCGGCAGGCCCCGCCGCGGCTGCACGACCTGCCCTCGCTGCAGAAGCTGTGCGCGTCCCGCTTCGGCTGGTCGGCCGCACACACGCTGGAGGTGGCGCAGGAGCTGTATGACGGCAGCGCCAAGAAGATCATCACCTACCCGCGCGCCGAGACCCGCTGCCTGCCGGAAAGCCTGATCGGCGACGTACCGCACATCGTCGCGGGCCTGCGCGCCGGGCAGAGCTTCGCCGCGATCCCGGTGCCGGACCCGCCGGTGATCCGGCGCGGCGCCGGGAGCTGCTTCAGCGACAAGGGACTCCTCGGCGCCAGCCACCATGCGGTGATCCCGAACCGCAACACGATCGACACCCTGCGCGCGGTCTGGCCACGGCTTGGCGCCGACGAACGGCGGCTGTTCGAGGTGATCGCCCGCTCCTACCTGGCGGCGATGATGCCGGACTTCCGCTACCGCCAGACCACGGCGCTGCGCGACGTGGCCGGCCACGCCTTCCGCGCCGTCGGCCGCCAGCCGATCGCGTCCGGCTGGCGCGCCGCCTATCCGGACTGGCAGCCGGCGGAGGAGACCGGCGAGGACGCCCAGCCGCTGCCCGTCCTGCGCGACGGCGAGACCGCCCGGCTGTCCGAACCCGTGGTCGAGGACAAGGAAACCCGCCCGCCGCCGCGCTACCACGAGGGCACCCTGATCGACGCGATGCAGAACGCCTGGCGCTTCGTGCCTGACCAGGCGCTGCAGGCCAGGCTGAAGCAGGCCAAGGGCATCGGCACGCCGGCGACCCGGGCCGAGATCATACGCGGGCTCAAGGCGCAGGACCTGCTGGCGGTTCAGGCCAAGGCGATCGTGCCGACCGAGCGCGGCCTGCTGCTGCACGCCGTGCTGCGCGACGCCGACCCGGCCCTGGTCGATCCCGGCGTCACCGCGCAGCTGGAACGGCTGCTGGACGGGGTGCTGGTCGGCGAGACCGCGATGATGGGTGCGATCGACGCGGTCTGTGCCCAGGCCGAACGGATCATCGGCCGGCTGACCGCCCGCGGCGCCGCCGGCCTGCCCGACGCACGCACCGCCGCCGCGCCGCCTGCCCGCGCCCGCCCTGCGCGTGGCACGACCCGGACCAGCCCGGATGCGAAGCCGGCCAGGCGGCCCCGGAAGGCCGCCC
>CAXUDP010000179.1:0-4170 GCA_964249735.1 uncultured Acetobacteraceae bacterium
CCCAGCACGTCGCGGGTCGCCGCCGGGAACACCACGTACATCGGGTCCTGGGTGACGATGGTGGCGAGGGTGCCGCTGGTCGGGCTGACGACATTGCCCTGGTTCACGGCGGTCGAGGTGATCCGCCCGTCCACCGGGGCGCGTATCTCGGTGTAACCGAGCTGGATCTGCGCGCTCTGCAGGTTGCCCTGCGCGGTCAGGACGTTGGCGGCGCCGCTCTGCGCGGTCTCCGAAGCGTTGTCGTAGGCCTGCTTCTGCCCGGCCGGGGTTCGCAGCAGCTCGGCCTGGCGCTGGAAGTTCACCCGGGCGTTGACCACGTTGGCCTGCGCCTGGGCCAGCGTGCCCTGCTGCGCCAGCACCTGCGCCTGGAACGGCCCCTGCTCCAGCACGTACAACAGGTCGCCCTTCTTCACCTCGGCGCCCTCGTCGAACAGGCGCTTGTCCAGATAGGCGGTCACGCGCGCCACCAGTGCCACGCGGTCGATCGCCTGGATCCGGCCTATATACTGTGCACTGCTGGTCACCGGCTGGCTGTGTACCGCGGCGACGCCCACTGCCGGTGGCGGTGGCGGAGGCGGTGCCGCCAGCGCGACGTCCACGCCGTCGGGGGTGGCGACCGGGACGAGCAGTGCGGCAAGCGGGAGGATGGCGACGAGCGCCAGGGCCCGTGCTGATGGACGCGACATCCGGGGGTTCCTTGGTTCGGCCATGGCCGGGACCGGCGGCAGCGAGGCTGTCCGATCGTCCCTGCATTAGGGGCCGGTCGCGGCCCGCGCAACCGGCGCCGGGACGTGACGTTGCCCTGCTCCGGCGCATGCCGTGACGCCGGCGCGGCATCCGGGCCTGCCAGCGGGAAGGGTTCGAGGTCGATGCCAAGCCGAATGTCGAGCGACAGGATGCAACCGGAGCCGTCGGCCGCGACGATCACGGCAACCAGTGCCGCCCCGATCGCTCACCGCGTCGTGATCGTCGGCGGCGGCTTCGGCGGGCTGAACACGGCAAAGATCCTGGCCGGCACCGGATGCGCCGTCACGGTGGTCGACCGCACGAACCACACCCTGTTCCAGCCGCTGCTCTACCAGGTGGCGACCGCGGCGCTGAGCGCCACCAGCATCGCCGTGCCGATCCGCTCGGTGTTCCGGCGCAACCCCAACGTGTCCGTGCTGATGGCCGAGGTGACGGGGGTGGACCGGCAGAAACGGACCGTCGCCCTCCAGGGGCACGCGCCGCTTCCCTACGACACCCTCGTGCTGGCCACCGGGTCGGTGTACTCGTGGTTCGGCCACGACGACTGGGCGGCGCGTGCGCCGGCGCTGAAGAGCGCCGCCGACGCCTTGTCGCTGCGCGCCCGCCTGCTGGACGCGTTCGAGCGCGCAGAAACCGAGGACGATCCCGCCGCGGTGCGACGGCTGCTGACCTTCGTGGTGGTCGGCGCCGGGCCGACCGGGGTGGAGATGGCCGGCTCGATCGCCGAGCTCGCCCACACCACCCTGGCCCGCGACTTCCGACATATCCAGCCCTCCACCGCCCGCATCGTGCTGTGCGACGCCGGCGACCGCGTGCTCGCCTCGTTCCCCCGCCGGCTGTCCGACTATGCGGTGCGTCGGCTGCAGCGGATCGGGGTCGAGCTGCGGCTAGGCGCCGGGGTGAAGGCGCTGGACGAGCAGGGCGTGCTGGCCGGGAACGAGCGCATCGACGCCGCCTTCGTGTTCTGGGCCGCCGGCACCGCGGCGACGCCGGTGGCGCGCTGGCTCGGCATCGGGGGCGACAAGCGCGGCCTGGTCGCGGTGGAACGGGATTGCAGCCTGCCCGGCCATCCGGAGATCTTCGTGATCGGCGACGCGGCGGCCCTCGACGGTCCGGATGGCAGGCCGCTGCCCGGGCTGGGCTCCGTCGCCAAGCAGCAGGGGCACCATGTCGGCCGGGTGATCGCCGCCAGGTTGCGCGGACGGCCCTCGCCCGGTCCGTTCCGCTACACCGACTGGGGCCAGCTCGCGGTGATCGGCCGGTCCTCCGCGGTGGCGGATTTCGGCCGGATCCGCCTGACCGGCCTGCCTGCCTGGCTGGTATGGAGCGCCGTGCACCTGCTTCTGCTGGTGAGCGCGCAGAACCGCATCGCGGTGTATGTGAACTGGGCCTCGGCCTGGCTCACCTACAGCCGCGGCGCGCGGGTCATCACCGTGCCGCCGCCGGCATGACGGCGACCGCGTTTCCGCCGTCCGACCACTGCGACGGGACCCTGTTCCACAACCCCGCGATCGGCCCGCTGCCGCAGCGGCCGTCGACCGGCCGCGGCCTGCTGCCGATCCTGCGCTGGCGGCTCGGCGGTACGCGTGCGCCCTGGCCCTCCGGGATCGTGGACCCGCCGCCCGAGGGCGATCCGCGCGACGAGCCGCCAGCGGACGGCGCCAGCCTCACCTTTCTCGGCCATGCCGGGTTCCTGCTCCGCCTGCCCGGCCTTTCGATCCTCACCGATCCGGTGTTCAGCGAGCGCTGCTCGCCGGTGTCCTGGGCCGGGCCGAAGCGGGCGCGGCCGCCGGGACGGCGGCTGGACGCGCTGCCGCCGATCGACCTGGTGCTGGTATCGCACAACCATTACGACCACCTCGACCTGCCGAGCCTGTCGGCGATCGTCGCCCGCGACGCGCCCGCTTTCGTCACTCCGCTCGGCAACGCCCCCCTGCTGGCACAGGCTGGTGCGACCCGGATCACCGAGCTCGACTGGTGGCAATCGCACCGGGTCGGTGACGCCACCGTCACCGCCACCCCGGCACGGCACTTTTCCGCCCGCACCCCGTTCGACGGCAGGCGGGCGCTGTGGTCCGGCTTCATGGTGGAGCAGGCGCCGATGCGCGTGCTGTTCGCCGGCGATTCCGGTGACGGGCCGCACTGGCGCGAGATCGGCCGGCGTCTGGGCGCGCCCGACCTCGCCCTGCTGCCGATCGGTGCCTACGATCCGCGTTCGCTGATGGCGCCGGTGCACATGAACCCGGAGGAGGCAGTGGGCGCCCACCTGTCGCTCGGCGCGCACCGCTCCGTCGGCACGCATTTCGGCACCTTCCAGCTGACCGACGAGCCGATCGACGAGCCGGAACGTCGGCTGGCGGCGTCGTGCCGCGATCGCGGCCTGCCGCCCGGCGCGTTCATCACGCTCGGCTGCGGCGACACACGGACGTTCACGGCGTCATCACCATTGCCGTCTGGCGGAACCGGCTAGGGCAGAACGGGTTCTGTCGCGGACACCGCCTCCATCGTCGAAGGACTGCTCGTGGCCAGCATCGTCAAGAAGAACCTGCGTGAAGGCTACCCGTTCCCGCGCGGCGCCACCTGGGACGGCAAGGGAACGAACTTCGCTCTGTTTTCCGCCAACGCGACCAAGGTCGAGGTCTGCCTGTTCGACAGCGACGGCAAGGTCGAGGTCGAACGCGTCACCCTGCCGGAATATACCGACCAGATCTTCCATGGCTGGCTGCCCGGCGTCGGTCCCGGCCAGATCTATGGCTACCGCGTGCACGGGCCCTACGCGCCGGAGGCCAGCCACCGCTTCAACCCGAACAAGCTGCTGCTCGACCCCTATGCGCCGGCGCATTTCGGTGAGCTGACGTGGGACCCGGCGCTGTTCGGCTACACCATCGGCCACCCGGACGAGGACCTGAGCTTCGACGAGCGCGACAGCGCGCCGTTCATGGTCAAGTCGGTGGTGATCGACCCGAGCTTCGACTGGAAGGGCCAGCCGAAGCGCAACCCGATCCCCTGGGACCGCACGATCCTCTACGAGACCCACGTACGCGGCTACACCATGAAGCATCCGACGGTGCCGGAGAAGTTGCGCGGCACCTATGTCGGCATGAAGACCCCGGCGGTGCTGTCCTACATCAAGAAGCTCGGCGTCACCTCCATCGAGCTGCTGCCTGTGCACAGCTTCATTCTCGACAGCAACCTGCTGGAGAAGGGGCTCACCAACTACTGGGGCTACAACTCGATCGGCTTCTTCGCGCCCAACACCCGCTACGCCGCCGAGCCGGAACAATCGCTGCGCGAGTTCAAGGAGATGGTGTCGGCGATCCACGAGGCCGGGCTCGAGGTGATCCTCGACGTGGTCTACAACCACACCGCCGAGGGCAACGAGCGCGGCCCGACGCTGTCGTTCAAGGGCATCGACAACGCGTC
>CAXUDP010000180.1:0-2569 GCA_964249735.1 uncultured Acetobacteraceae bacterium
CGCGGCCTAGCGTCCGGCGGCCATGGCCATCCTCTCCCTCCAGTCCGCGGTCGCCTACGGCCATGTCGGCAACAGCGCCGCGGTGTTCCCCATGCAGCGGCTCGGCTGGGAGGTCTGGCCGGTCAACACCGTGCAGTTCTCCAACCATCCCGGCTACGGCGCGCATGCCGGGCAGGCGTTCACCGGCGAGCAGGTGCGCGCGGTGGTGGACGGCGTCGCGGCCCGCGGCGCGCTGGCCGGCTGCCGCGCCGTGCTGAGCGGCTACCTGGGCAGCGCCGGGGTGGGCGAGGCGGTGCTGCACGCCGTGGCCGCCGTGCGCCGGGCCAACCCGGCGGCGCTGTACTGCTGCGACCCGGTGATCGGCGACGCCGGGCCGGGCATCTATGTCGAGGCCGCCATCCCCGCCCTGCTGCGCACCCGCTGCCTGCCGCAGGCGGACATCGCCACCCCCAACCAGTTCGAGCTGGGCCAGCTCACCGGGCTGCCGGTGGCCACGCTGGAGGACGCCCGGCGCGCCGCGTCCGTCCTGCGCGCCACCATGCAGCCGGGGGCGTCGGTGCTGGTCACCAGCCTGCTCGCGGACAGCACGCCCGCGGACAGCCTCGACCTGCTGGCGCTGGACGGCGAGGCGGGGTGGCGGCTGCGGACGCCGCGGCTGGCGCTGGCGGCCAACGGCGCCGGGGACACCATCGCCGCGCTGTTCCTGGTGCACCGGCTGCGCACCGGCAGCACGCGGGCCGCGCTGGAGGCGGCCGCCAGCGCCACCTACGGCCTGCTGCGGCGCACGCTGGAGGCCGGCTCGCGCGAGGTGCTGACGGTGGCGGCGCAGGAGGAGTTCGTGCGGCCGGGCCGGACGTTCCGGGCGGAGCCCTGCTGAGCCCCGTTTTTGCCTCGATGCCGGGCGATCTTGCCCTTATCCCGCCAACATCGGCCCCCATGGTCCTCCCTGCGATCAATTCCGACCTTGGGCAGCCGCCATGCGCATCCTCACCGCCTACCGCCGCGTGCTCGCCATGCTCGGCGGCGACAAGCGCCTCGCAATCATCCTGGGCGCTGCGAACATCGTCCTGGCCGGGCTGCAATTCCTGGACCCGGTGCTGTTCGGCCGCGTGATCGGCCTGCTGTCCGGCTCCGGCAGCATGACGCACGACGCGCTGTGGACGCGGGCGGCGACGCTGATCGGCGTCTGGATCGCGATCGCGGCGCTGTCGATCGGCGCCAACATCGCCACCGTGGTGCACGCCGAGCGCATGGCGCACCGCAACCGCCTGGCCGCGATGAGCCGCTTCTTCAGCCACGTGCTGTCCATGCCGCTGTCGTTCCACGGCGGCGCGCATTCCGGCCGCATGATGAAGGTGATGCTCGGCGGCTCGGACTCGATGTTCTCCGTCTGGCTCAGCTTCTTCCGCGAGCAGCTGGCGACCTACGTCGCGCTGCTGGTGCTGCTGCCGCTGACGCTGCTGCTCAACTGGCAGCTCTCCCTGGTGCTGATCGCGCTGGTGCTGCTGTTCTGCGCCGTGACGGTGCTGGTCACCCACCGCACGGAGGAGGGCCAGGCGAAGGCCGAGTTCTTCCAGTCGAGCCTGGCCAGCACCGCGCAGGACGCGCTGGCCAACGTGATGGTGGTGCAGTCCTTCACCCGGCTGGCCGCCGAGCGCCGCCGCTTCGGCCAGATCGCCGACCAGGTGATCGCGCACCAGTTCCCCGTGCTCAACTGGTGGGCCGTGGTCAACGTGCTGACGCGCGGGGCCTCGACCATCGCGGTGATCGTGATCGTGATCATCGGCACGGTGCTGCACGTGAACGGGCAGGCCTCGGTCGCCGAGATCGTCACCTTCATGGGCTTCGCCAACCTGCTGATCAGCCGGCTGGAATCCGCCATGCAGTTCGCCTCCCGCCTGTTCCTGCAGATGCCGGTGCTGGAGGAGTACTTCGGCGTGATGGACGCGAAAAGCTCCGTGCCGGAGGAGCCGGACGCGGTGGAGCTGGAGGCGCCGCGCGGCGAGGTGGCGTTCGAGGACGTGTCGTTCGCCTACCCGGGCGGCCCGGCGATCCTGTCCCACGTGTCCTTCGTGGCGCAGCCCGGCAGCGTGATCGCGCTGGTCGGCTCCACCGGGGCGGGCAAGAGCACGGCGATGAACCTGCTGCAACGGCTGTGGGACCCGACGGGCGGGCGCGTCGCGATCGACGGCCAGGACATCCGGCACGCGACGCTGGAGAGCCTGCGCGACACCATCGGCATGGTGTTCCAGGAGAGCCTGCTGTTCAACCGCTCGATCCGCGAGAACCTGCGCATCGGCCGCCCGAACGCCACCAACGCGCAGATCGAGCAGGCCTGCCGGGCGGCGGACGCGCACGAGTTCATCACCCGCCAGCCGCAAGGCTACGAGACCATGGTGGGGGAGCGTGGCACCACCCTGTCCGGCGGGCAGCGCCAGCGCCTGGCGATCGCGCGGGCCATCCTGAAGGACCCGCCGATCCTGATCCTGGACGAGGCCACCAGCGCGCTGGACGCGGCGACCGAGGCCCGGGTGTCCCGCGCCATGGCGACGCTGATGGCGGGGCGGAC
>CAXUDP010000180.1:2669-4153 GCA_964249735.1 uncultured Acetobacteraceae bacterium
TCGGCATCATCAGCGAGCGCGACATCATCCACTGCCTGGCGCGCCACGGCGCCGGCGCGCTGGACCTCACCGCCGCCGACGCCATGACCCGGGCGGTGCAGACCACCACGCCGCAGACCACGTTGGGCCAGGCGATGGCCACCATGACCGCCGGGCGGTTCCGCCACCTGCCGGTCATCGATGATCAACGCATGGCGGGCATCATCAGCATCGGCGACGTGGTGAAAGCCCGGCTGGACGACCAGGCGCACGAGGTGGAAACCCTGCGCGCCTACGTCGCTGGCAGCTGACCTGATCCTCGTCTAGGAAACGGGGCGGCCGGACTAGGAAGGTCCGTCGCAAAGCCCAATTATCGGGCTGGAGAGTGCGATGGATCACGAGGGTTTCTTCCGCAAGCAGCTCGACGGCCTGCGGGCCGAGGGGCGCTACCGGGTGTTCGCGGACTTGGAGCGGCAGGCCGGCGCCTTCCCGGCCGCCACCCACCATGCGCCGGACGGCAAGTCGCCGGTGACGGTGTGGTGCTCGAACGACTACCTCGGCATGGGGCAGCACCCGGCGGTGCTCGCCGCCATGCACGAGGCGCTGGACCGCTGCGGCGCCGGCGCTGGCGGCACCCGCAACATCAGCGGCACCAACCACGACCACGTGCTGCTGGAGCGCGAGCTGGCCTCGCTGCACGGCAAGGAGGCGGCGCTGCTGTTCACCTCCGGCTACGTCTCCAACGAGGCGACGCTGGGCACGCTCGCCTCCCGGGTGCCCGGCTGCGTCATCCTGTCGGACGCGCTGAACCACGCCTCCATGATCGAGGGCATGCGCCACAGCCGCGCCGAGCGCCACGTGTTTCGCCACAACGACCCGGCGGACCTCGACCGCATCCTGTCCGGCCTCGACCCGGCGCGGCCGAAGTTGGTGGCGTTCGAGTCCGTGTATTCCATGGACGGCGACATCGCGCCGATCGCCGCGTTCTGCGACGTGGCGGAGCGGCACGGCGCCATGACCTACCTGGACGAGGTGCATGCCGTCGGCCTGTACGGACCCGGCGGCGCAGGGGTCGCGGCGCGCGACGGCGTGGCGCACCGGCTGACCGTGATCGAGGGCACGCTGGCCAAAGCGTTCGGCGTGGTGGGCGGCTACATCGCCGGGTCAGCGGCGCTGTGCGACTTCGTGCGCTCCTTCGCGCCCGGCTTCATCTTCACCACCGCCCTGCCGCCGGCCGTGGCGGCCGGCGCGCTGGCCAGTGTGCGCCACCTGCGCCGCAGCGATGCCGAGCGGGTGCGGCAGGCGGACCGGGTGGCGCGCCTGCGCCGCGGCCTGGACGCGGCCGGCGTGCCGCACCTGGACAACCCGAGCCACATCGTGCCGGTGATGGTGGGGGACCCGGTGCTGTGCAAGCAGATCAGCGATCGGCTGATGGATGAACACGCCATCTACGTGCAGCCGATCAACTACCCCACGGTGCCGCGCGGCACCGAGCGGCTGCGGCT
>CAXUDP010000181.1:0-4067 GCA_964249735.1 uncultured Acetobacteraceae bacterium
ACCAAGTTCAAGGCGGAAGCCTACATCCTCACCAAGGAGGAGGGCGGTCGTCATACCCCGTTCTTCACCAACTACCGTCCGCAGTTCTACTTCCGGACCACGGACGTGACCGGCGTGGTGCAGCTGCCGGAGGGCACCGAGATGGTGATGCCGGGCGACAACATCTCGATGGACGTCGAGCTGATCGCACCGATCGCCATGGACGAGGGTCTGCGCTTCGCCATCCGCGAAGGCGGCCGCACCGTCGGCGCCGGCGTGGTGGCGTCGATCCAGGCGTAACGACGAGCACGAGGCGGCCCCGAACCGAAGTTGGACTGAGTCACCATGGACAACCAGAACATCCGCATTCGCCTGAAGGCGTACGATCACCGCGTGCTGGACAACAGCACCAAGGAGATCGTGAACACGGCGAAGCGTACGGGTGCGCGGGTTCGGGGTCCGATCCCGCTGCCGACGCATATCGAGAAGTTCACCGTCAACCGGTCTCCGCACGTGGACAAGAAGAGCCGGGAGCAGTTCGAGATCCGGACCCACCGCCGCCTCCTCGACATTGTGGAGCCGACGCCGCAGACCGTCGACGCCCTCATGAAGCTCGACCTCGCCGCCGGCGTGGACGTCGAGATCAAGCTGTAAGGGGCCCGAGCGATGCGAACCGGATTGATCGCGACCAAGCTGGGCATGTCCCGGATCTTCAAGGACGACGGCACGCACGTGCCGGTCACCGTGCTGCACCTCGACGCGGTGCAGGTGGTCGACACGCGCACGATGGAGCGGGACCGCTACACCGCCGTGCAGCTCGGCATCGGCACGCCCAAGGTGAAGAACGTGTCCAAGCCGAACCGTGGCCACTTCGCCCGGGTGAAGGTGGAGCCGAAGCGCAAGCTTGTGGAGTTCCGCGTGTCCGAGGACGCGCTGCTGGAAGCGGGTGCCACGTTGTCCGCTGCCCACTTCGTGGTCGGGCAGAAGGTGGACGTGACCGGGACCAGCAAGGGCAAGGGCTTTGCCGGCGGCATGAAGCGCTGGAACTTCCGCGGCCTGGAAGCCTCGCACGGCGTGTCGGTCAGCCACCGTTCGCTCGGCTCGACCGGCAACCGGCAGGATCCGGGACGCACCTTCAAGAACAAGAAGATGCCGGGTCATCTCGGCCACGAGCGCGTCACCACCCTGAACCTCGAGGTGGCGCTGGTGGACGTCGAGAAGAACCTGCTGATGATCCGCGGTGCGATCCCGGGCGCGAAGAACGACTTCGTGCTGGTACGCGATGCGGTCAAGAAGGCACGGCACGCGGACGCGCCGTATCCGGCAGCTCTCGCGGCCGCCGGCTGAGGAAGAGAAACGATGGACGTCGACATCAGGACCCTCGACAACGGCAGCGCTGGCTCCGCCAGCCTGCCGGACGAGATCTTTGCGACCACCCCGCGCGCCGACATCATGGCGCGTGTGGTGCAGTGGCAGCTCGCCAAGCGCCGTGCCGGCACCCACAAGGTGAAGGGCATGGGCGAGGTGTCGGGCACGACCCGCAAGCCGTACAAGCAGAAGGGCACCGGCAACGCCCGCCAGGGTTCGCTGCGCGCGCCGCAGTTTCGTACCGGCGGCGCCGTGCACGGACCGGTGGTGCGCAGCCATGGGTTCGATCTGCCCAAGAAAGTACGCCGTCTCGGCCTGATCTCGGCGCTGTCGCAGAAGCTGGCGGATGGCAAGCTGGTGGTGCTTGAGGAAGCGGCCGGCCTGGTCCGCACCGCGGAGCTGGCGGCGAAGTTGAAGGTGCTTGGCTGGACCTCGGCGCTGATCGTGGACGGGACCGTGGATGAGGGCTTCCTGCGCGCTGCCCGCAACATCCCGAAGATCGATGTGCTGCCTTCGGTCGGCGCCAACGTCTACGACATCCTCAACCACGAGGTGCTGGCGATCACGCGTGCCGGCGTCGAAGGACTGAAGGAGCGTCTGGCATGACCGACATCCTGGGCCTCCGCCGGCAGGCGGAGCGCATGTCGCGCGAGGCGATGTATGACGTCGTGCGCGCCCCGGTGATCACCGAAAAGGCGACAGCGCTGTCCGAACGGAACCAGGTGGTTTTCCGGGTGGCGATTGATGCCAACAAGCTGCAGATCAAGGCGGCGGTCGAGGGGCTGTTCGGGGTCAAGGTGCTAGGCGTGAACACGCTGGTGCAGAAGGGCAAGACCAAGCGCTTTCGCGGCCGCCCTGGCGTCCGGTCCGACGTGAAGAAGGCGTACGTGCAGCTCGCGGAAGGTCAGTCGATCGACCTGTCCGCGCGGCTTGCCTGACGCGGGGTAGAATTCGATGGCGTTAAAGCATTTCAAGCCTGTCACGGCGTCGCTTCGCGGCACGGTCCTAATCGACCGTCGCGAGCTGTGGAAGGGCGTGCCGGTCAAGACCCTCACTGAGGGCAAGCACCGCACCGGCGGCCGCAACAACCATGGCCGCACCACCTCGTTCTTCCGCGGCGGCGGGCACAAGAAGACCTACCGTTACGTCGACTTCAAGCGTCGCAAGTTCGATGTGGTCGGCACCGTGGAGCGGCTGGAATACGATCCGAACCGCACCGCGTTCATCGCGCTGGTGAAGTACGCCGACGGCGAGCTGGCCTACATCCTGGCGCCGCAGCGCATCAGGGCGGGCGACCAGGTGGTGGCGGGCGCACGGGTCGACATCAAGCCGGGCAACGCGATGCCGCTGGCGGCGATCCCGGTGGGCACCATCGTGCACAACATCGAGCTGAAGCAGGGCGCCGGCGGCAAGGTCGCACGCTCGGCCGGCACTTATGCGCAGCTGGTCGGCAAGGACAGCGGTTATGCGCAGGTCAAGCTGCAGTCCGGCGAGCTGCGGGTGGTGCGCGGCGAGTGCATGGCGACGGTCGGCGCGGTGTCGAATCCCGACAACATGAACCAGAGCATCGGCAAGGCCGGTCGTGCGCGCTGGATGGGCCGCCGTCCGCACAACCGCGGCGTGGTGATGAACCCGGTCGACCATCCGCACGGCGGCGGCGAGGGCCGCACCTCCGGCGGCCGTCACCCGGTCACGCCCTGGGGCAAGCCGACCAAGGGCTACAAGACGCGCGTCAACAAGCGCACCGACAGCCTGATCATCCGCCGTCGCAAGACCGGCAAGTAGGAGGGCGCGCAGAATGGCACGTTCCGTCTGGAAGGGCCCGTTCGTGGACGGGTATCTGCTAAACAAGGCCGAGGCCTCGCGCTCGTCGGGTCGCAACGAGGTGATCAAGATCTGGTCGCGCCGCTCGACGATCCTGCCGCAGTTCGTCGGGCTGACGTTCGGCGTCTACAACGGCCACAAGTTCCTGCCGGTGCAGGTCAACGAGAACATGGTCGGGCACAAGTTCGGCGAGTTCTCGCCCACCCGCACCTTCACCGGCCATTCCTCCGACAAGAAGGCGAGGCGGGGATGAGCAAGCCCAAGGCGCCTCGCGCCCTCGGCGAGACCGAGGCGCAGGCGATCACCCGCAACATCCGCGTCAGCCCGCGCAAGCTGAACCTGGTGGCGGGCCTGATCCGCAACCAGCCGGCATCGAAGGCGGTGGCGACGTTGACCTTCAGCAAGCGGCGCATCGCGCTTGCCGTGCGCAAGACGTTGGAAAGCGCCATCGCCAACGCCGAGAACAACCACCAGCTCGACGTGGACCAGCTCGTCGTCACCCATGCCGAGGTCGGCAAGGCGATGGTGATGCGCCGGTTCCACGCGCGCGGCCGCGGCCGGTCGGCACAGATCGAGAAGTTCTTCAGCCACCTCAAGATCGTGGTGGCGGAGAAGTCGGCGGAGGAGAAGCCCGCGCGTGCACCCCGGCGTCCCCGCGACGGCGGCAACACCGAGCAGAAGGCGGCCTGATCCATGGGTCACAAGGTCAATCCGATCGGGCTCCGGCTCGGCATCAACCGCACCTGGGACAGCCGCTGGTATGCTGGCGCCGACTATTCCAAGCTGCTGCACGACGATCTGAAGCTGCGCTCCTACCTGCGCCGGAAGCTGTCGGGTGCCGGCGTGTCGCGCGTGGTGATCGAGCGTCCGGCCAAGAAGCCGCGCGTGACGATCTA
>CAXUDP010000182.1:0-4018 GCA_964249735.1 uncultured Acetobacteraceae bacterium
CGTGCTGATCATCGAGGACGAGCCGATCATCGCCATGGACATCGAGGAGCTGGTGCAGGGCTGCGGCCACCGGGTCGTGGGGGTCGCCTCCACGGAGGTGGACGCGGTGCGGCTGGCGCAGGCAACCAAGCCGGGGCTGATCCTGGCCGACATCAACCTCGGCCTCGGCGGCGACGGCACCTCCGCGGTGAGCCGGATCCTCAAGTATCATTACGCCCCGGTCATCTTCGTGACCGCCTATCCGGAGCGGCTGCTGACCGGCGAGGCGGTCGAGCCCGCCTTCGTCATCACCAAGCCGTTCGAGCCGCTGACGCTTGCGATCGCCACCTACCAGGCCGTGAGCGGCGGCGTGGACCTGTAGGGGCTGGTCCGGTATCGAGCGGAAACCGCGTCCGCCGACCTACGTTCGCCCGGGATGTCGCGGGGCCGGTCCGACGCGGGGAACCGCCTTGAGTCACGACCATCAGGAAGCGGCCCGGAGCCCGGCGGCGTGACGGGCGCTCCCGTTGCACCGGATCGGGCTCCGGCTCGGCCGCCGGGACCCGCCGTGGTCGGAATTGCTACGCCTTCAGAATCGGAAAAAGCATGGACGTGATCGAACCGGTGAAGCAGGACACCGCCGAGGCCGTGATCCGCGGCACGAGCGGACATGGCGCACCGTCGCGCCTGCTGCTGCGCCCGGTCGCCGAGGCGGGACCGCTGCCCCCGGCATTCGACGCGTTGCTGCTGCCCGACGCGTTCTGCCACGACGGCATCAACGGGCTGACCGGGCCGCTCGATCCGGCGCTGCCTTCCTCCCTGCCGGATGTCCCGGTGCTGCTGGACCTGGACATCTCGCGCGTCGCCTCCGACGGCGCGGCGGCGGCTGCCCGGCCGGATCTGTTCCCGCCACGGCCGCCGGAACTGGCGCTCGATCCGCGGCACGAGTTCTCCGACGCCACTCATGACGCGCATCTGGCGACGCCCGGGGACGCCGAGGCCGTCGGCAGTTTCTGGGGCGGGATCCTGGCTCGCCTGTCCGGGCAGGGCGTGTCCGGGGCGCGGCTGCTCGGCCTGACCCGGGTTCCGGACGGGCTCAGGCTGCCCCTGCTGCAGGCACTCCGGAGTTCGGCCCCGGGCATCGTGCTGATCGCCGACACCAACGGCGTCCCCTGGGACGAGATCGAGTCGCTGGCCGCAGTCGGACTGGACGGCGTGCTGTCCTCCCTGGCCTGGTGGGACGGCAGGGCGGACTGGTTTGCCGCCGAGCTGGCGCTGCTGCGCCGGGTCGCCCCGGTTCTGGCGCCGATGCCGGCGGATCCGGGCGACGGCACGCGCCGCCTGCTCGGCCTCGCGGTCGCCGACGGCATCGGCTGGATCGTGCCCGCCGGCGCGGCGGCATCGGGAACGGACCGGCTGGCGGCGATCGCGGACCAGACCCGCGACCTCGGCCTGCCGCACCTGCTGTCGTCACCGGGCCAGGCGGTGACGGCGATCCTGCGCGGCACCACCGACGATCCGCGCACCAGCCACGACGCGACGCTGCTGCTCCTGAACGCCAGCGGCACCGCGCCGGCATCGGTCGATCCGGCCAGCGTGCTGCCCTGGACCGGCGGGGCGTTCTCGGCCTTCGCACCGCTGGTCGGAACCGACGATCCCACGGGACACGAGAAGCTGGTACCGGGCCGCCCGGTGACGCTGCCGCCCGGCGCGCTCTGCGCCTTCCGTGCCGACCGCCCGCACAACGGGACGCCGCTGCCGCTCGACGAGGAGTCGGCGGTCAAGGCCGGAAGCTGGGCACGGCTGGCGCTCGAAGCGCCCAGTCCAGCCGTGGATGGCGGCCTGTTCCCGGTCAAGCGCACCGCCGGCGACACGGTCGAGGTGGAGATCGACGTCATCGGCGATGGCCACGACATGCTGGCAGCGGTGCTGCAATGGCAGGGACCGGGCGACGTCGACTGGCACGAGACGCGCATGCGCCTGCTCGGCAACGACCGCTGGCAGGCGAGCTTCCCGCTGGAACGCCGCGGCCCGCATCTGTATCGGGTGCAGGCCTGGCGTGACGTGTGGGCGACCTATCGCCACGAGCTCGGGGCCAAGCACAAGGCTGGGGTGCCGACCGCGCTGGAGGTGGTCGAAGGCGTGGCGCATGTGCGGGACGCGGCACCGCGCGGCGGCGCCAGGCTGGACCGCGTGCTGCGGACGCTGGACGCTGCGGACGAGGATGCACGGCGCAGCACGCTGCTGTCGGACGAGCTGGCGGCGCTGATGGCGGCGGCGGACGCCAGGCCCTTCAGCGTCCGGAGCGCGGACATCCCGGTCGACGCAGAGCGCACCGGCGCCGGATTTGCCAGCTGGTACGAAGTCTTTCCCCGTTCCATGGCCGACGATGCGGGCCGCCACGGCACCTTCGCCGACGTGGAACGGCACCTGCCGCGCATCCGGGCGATGGGCTTCGACGTGCTCTACTTCCCGCCGATCCATCCGATCGGCCGGATCAACCGCAAGGGCCCGAACAACACCCTCACGCCCGGGCCGGAGGACGTCGGGAGCCCGTACGCGGTCGGCAACGCGGAAGGCGGGCACGACGCGATCCATCCCGAGCTCGGCACGCTCGCCGAGTTCCTGCACCTGTGCGAGGCGGCAGAAGCGGAAGGGCTTGAGCTGGCGCTCGACTTCGCGATCCAGTGCGCGCCCGATCATCCCTGGCTGCGCGAACACAAGGACTGGTTCGACTGGCGTCCCGACGGCAGCATCCGCTACGCGGAGAACCCGCCCAAGAAGTACCAGGACATCGTCAACGTCGACTTCTATGCCCCCGGCAGCGTGCCGGGGCTGTGGATGGCGCTGGCCAATGTGGTGCTGTTCTGGTGCTCGCACGGCATCCGGCTGTTCCGGGTCGACAACCCCCATACCAAGCCGTTCCCGTTCTGGCAGTGGATGATCGCCGAGGTGCGCGCCCGGTATCCGGACGCGGTGTTCCTGGCGGAAGCGTTCACCCGGCCGAAGGTGATGAACCGGCTGGGCAAGGTGGGGTTCTCGCAGAGCTACACCTACTTCACCTGGCGCAACACCAAGGCGGAGCTGACCGAGTACCTCCTGCAGCTGACCACGGAAGCGCCGCGCGACTTCTTCCGGCCGCATTTCTTCGTCAACACACCCGACATCAACCCGCTGTTCCTGCAGAACACGACCCGAGCTGCCTTCCTGATCCGCGCCGCCGCCGCCGCCACGTTGTCGGGCCTGTGGGGCGTCTACAACGGCTTCGAGCTGTGCGAAGGCACGCCGCTGGCGCCGGGCAAGGAAGAGTACCTGGACAGCGAGAAGTTCCAGATCCGGCACTGGGACTGGGACCGCCCCGGCAACATCGTGGCCGAGATAACCCGTCTCAACGCGATCCGTGCCGAGAACCCGGCGCTGCGCACGCATCACGGCATCAGCTTCCTCCCCACCGCCAACGAGGCGGTGCTGCTGTTCGAGAAGGCGACGCGTGATCGCAGCAACACCGTCCTGGTGGCGATCAGCCTCGATCCGAACCATGTGCAGACCGCCGCGATCGACCTGCCGCTGTGGAAGTGGGGCCTGCCCGACCAGGGCACGCTCGCGATCGACGACCTCGCCCAGGGCGGCAGCTTCGCCCTGTCCGGCCGCAACCATTCCATCACCCTGACGCCGGATCGGCCCTACCTGATCTGGCGCGCCGCACCCGCTTCCTGAGGCACCACCGTCATGATCCCCCTCGACCAGCCCTCCGTTTCCCGGGACCAGCCTCCTGTCACGCCCAGCCAAGCCACGTTGCCGCCGATCGAGGACGCGCTCTGGTACAAGGACGCGGTGATCTACCAGATCCACATCAAGTCGTTCTTCGACTCCAACAACGACGGCGTCGGCGACTTCGAGGGCCTGCTGCAGAAGCTCGACTACATCGTCGATCTCGGCGTCACCGCGATCTGGATGCTGCCGTTCTACCCGAGCCCGCGCCGTGACGACGGCTACGACATCTCCGACTACCGCGGCGTGCATTCCGACTACGGCACGC
>CAXUDP010000183.1:0-3993 GCA_964249735.1 uncultured Acetobacteraceae bacterium
GAAGTGCTGTTCGAGCACCACGAGCTGATCCGCCGGCTGTTCGAGCGCACCCTGGCAACACCCGGCGACGATCCGCAGCGCCACGCGCTGATGCACACCCTGGCGGCCGAGCTGGACATCCACGAGGCGGTGGAGGACGCGATCTTCTATCCCGCGGTGTCGCCGGTCAGCGAGGACGTGGACATCGCCTATGCCGAGCACGGCGTGCTGGCGGACACGGTGGCCGCCACCGTCAAGCTGCCGACCGACAGCCGGGCTTTCGAGCAGAACCTGCGGGCGCTGCAGGCGGCGTTCCTGCATCATGCCGGCTCGGAGGAGCGGTCCATGTTCGGCGAGGCGGAGCGGCTGGGCGAGGCGCGGCTGCGCGAGCTGGGACGGCAGCTCGAGGACAGGCTCGACAGCGAGCGCACCTCCCGCTTCCGGCGCACCTTCCGGGACCTCAAGATCAACCTGATGGCAGCGGTGTAGAGCCCGCCTCCGGGCGGCTGCGCGGGATCCGGCATCCGCCTTCGGGCCGTCGGACGCGCCCGGGGAGCGTCCGGGCCGGTCGGCTCCCGCTTCCCCGGCGGCACGCGTGGTTCCGGCGGGTCGGGAACTGTTCTACGGTCCCCGGATGCGGATCGGCAAGGAACAGGGCGTGGACGAGGCGAGGCCGGCAGCGTTGCGGACGGGAACCGGCAGCAGGCCGCGCGCCCGGTCGCTCGGCAGCGGCAGGCCGGCGCGGGTGGCGCCGCCGGAGCGCCAGGACCTGCCGGAAGATCCGGCCGCGATCGGCCTGCGCTCGCCGGACCGCTTCATCAACCGCGAGCTGTCCTGGCTCGACTTCAACCAGCGCGTGGTCGAGGAGGCGGACAACCGGCGCAACCCGCTGCTGGAGCGGCTGCGCTTCCTGTCGATCAGCGCCGGCAACCTGGACGAGTTCTACTCGGTGCGCGTGGCCGGCCTGGTCGGCCAGGTGCGCGAAGGGCTTTCGGCGCGCTCGCCGGACGGCCGCAGCCCGTCCGAGCAGCTGGCCGGCGTCGCAGAGCGCGCCCGCGCCCTGCTCGGCCGGCAGCAGCGCATCTGGAAGGAGCTCTGCGTCGCCCTGGGCGAGGCCGGCATCACCGTGCTGTCCGCAGACAAGCTCGACCGCGAGGACCGCGCCTGGCTCGAGACCTGCTTCATGGAGCGGATCTTCCCGATCCTGACCCCGCTGGCAATCGACCCCGCGCACCCGTTCCCGTTCATCCCCAACATGGGGCTGGGCCTGGTGCTGCGGCTGCTGCGCGACGAGGACGACCGCCACGCCATGACCGGGCTGATCATGCTGCCGGGCCAGGTCGACCGCTTCATCCGGCTGCCGACCCGGGCCGGCGCGCCCAAGGCGCCGCCGCAGGCGCGCTTCATCATCCTGGAGGAGCTGATCGGGGTGTTCCTCGACCGGCTGTTCCCCGGCTTCCACGTCGGCGGCGGCGGCGTGTTCCGGGTGATCCGCGACACCGACGTGGAGTTCGAGGAGGAGGCGGAGGACCTGGTCCGCTCCTACGAGACCGCGCTCAAGCGGCGGCGGCGCGGCGTGGTGATCCATCTCGACATCGCCCACGGCATGCCGCCCGAGCTGACCGAGCTGGTCGCCGACGAGTTCGACGTGCCGCTCGCCGAGGCGCAGAGGCACGAGGGCCTGGTCGGCGTGGTCGACGTCCGCCAGGTGATCGAGAGCGACCGCTCCGACCTCCTGTTCCCGCCCTACGTGCCGCGCTTCCCCGAGCGCATACGCGACTTCGGCGGCGACTGCTTCGCCGCCATCCGCGCCAAGGACATCATCGTCCACCACCCGTTCGAGAGCTTCGACGTGGTGGTGCAGTTCCTCAGGCAGGCGGCGCTCGATCCCGCGGTGCTGGCGATCAAGCAGACGCTGTACCGCACCTCGCGCGACAGCCCGATCGTCAAGGCGCTGATCGAGGCGGCCGAGAACGGCAAGTCGGTCACCGCCATGGTGGAGCTGCGCGCGCGCTTCGACGAGGAGGCCAACATCCGCCTCGCCCGCACCCTGGAAGCGGCCGGCGTGCAGGTGGTGTTCGGCTTCGCCGAGCTGAAGACGCACGCCAAGCTCAGCCTGGTGGTGCGCCGGGAAGGCGGCTCGGTGCGCTCGTACGCGCATTTCGGCACCGGCAACTACCACCCGATCACCGCGCGCATCTACACCGACCTTTCCTTCTTCACCGCCGACCCGGCGCTGGCCCGCGATTCGGCGCGGCTGTTCAACTACATGACCGGCTACGCCAAGCCGAACTCGATGGACGCGCTCGCCTTTTCCCCGCTCACCATCCGCTCCACCCTGGTGACGCTGATCGACAAGGAGATCGGCTTCGCCAAGGCGGGCAGGCCGGCGCAGATCTGGCTCAAGATGAACTCGATGGTCGACGACGAGCTGATCGACCGGCTGTATGCGGCGTCGAACGCCGGCGTGCGCATCCTGGTGATCGTGCGCGGCATCTGCTGCCTGCGCCCGGGCGTGCCGGGGTTGTCGGAGAACATCCAGGTCAAGTCGATCGTCGGGCGGTTCCTGGAGCACAGCCGCATCTTTGTGTTCGGCAACGGTTCGCGCCTGCCGTCGCGCGACGCGCTGGTCTACATCAGCAGCGCCGACTGGATGGCGCGCAACATGGACTGGCGGGTCGAGAGCATGGTGCCGGTGCGCAACGCCACCGTGCATGCGCAGGTGCTCGACCAGATCATGGTGATGGAGCTGAAGGACAACCTCCAGTCCTGGACCCTGGACGCCGAGGGGGCCTGGACCCGCCTGGATCCCGGGGCGAAGCCGTTCTCGGCGCACGAGTACTTCATGACCAACCCGTCGCTCTCCGGGCGCGGCTCTGCCGGACAAAAGGTGGCGCTGCCGGTGGTGCGGCCGCTGCCCAGGCGTCCCGACCGGATCCTGGAGGATTGACCGCCATGCGTGCCGCCGATCCCCCCGCCTCCCCCGTCCTTGCCGCGCAGGCCAGGGCGCCGCGCGCCGCGGTGGTCGATCTCGGCTCCAACTCGGTGCGCCTGGTGGTGTTCGAGGGCAAGGCGCGCAACCCGGTCACCATCTTCAACGAGAAGGCGGTGGTGCGCCTGGGGCGCGGGCTGGAGAACACCGGACTGCTCAACCCGGACGGGGTGGTGCAGGCGCTGGCGCTGATGCGGCGCTTCCATGCGGTGGCGCTCAGCCTCCGTGCCGACCCGTTCGAGGTGCTGGCCACCGCGGCGGTGCGCGACGCCAGCAACGGCGCCGCCTTCGTCAAGCAGCTGCGCGGGATCATGCCGGGGGTGCCGATCCGGATCCTGTCCGGCGAGGAGGAGGCGGACTATGCCGCGACCGGGGTGCTGTGCGGCCTGCCTGACGCCGACGGCACGGTGGCCGACATCGGCGGCGGCTCGCTGGAGCTGGTGCGCGTGCAGGGCGGCGCCAAGCGTCGTGCGCAGACCCTGAAGCTCGGCGTGATCCGCCTGAGCGACCGCGCCGGCGGCGACCTGGAGCGCGCGCGGGCGCTGGTCGAGCAGGACTTGGCTGGCGTGGACTGGCTGCGCGGCGAAGGCGGCCGCACGCTCTACCTGGTCGGCGGGGCGTTCCGCGCCCTGGCCCGGCTGCAGATCGCGCGCACCTTCTATCCGCTCAACATCGTGCACCACTACGAGATGGCCGCCGACGAGGCGCGCGAGATGACCGGCTGGATCATGGGCTCCAGCAAGCGAACCCTGGAGCGCATGCCGGGCGCGCCGCGCAAGCGCCTGGAGGACCTACCCTACGCCGCGATCGTGCTGCGCCGGCTGCTGCGACGCATGACGGCGGACCGGGTGATGTTCTGCGTCGACGGGGTGCGCGAAGGCTGGTTCATGCGGCACGTGGCGCCGGAGGTGATGGCGCAGGACCCGCTGGAAGCCGCGTCGCGCGAGATGGCCGAGCAGCTCGGACGCAGCACCGCCCTGCCGCCGGCGCTGGTGGCGTGGACCGACGCGCTGTTCGCCCAG
>CAXUDP010000184.1:0-3977 GCA_964249735.1 uncultured Acetobacteraceae bacterium
GGCGGCCTGCCCGGCGAAGGCCTGCAGGTCGATCGACCACGCCGCCACCTCGACGGTGTGGCGCACCATGGTCTCGATGCCGATCACCTCGGCCGAGAACCGGGCCACCACCTCGGCCGGGATCCAGGGCGCGCCCAGCCGGGCGGTGATGTCGGAGGGCCGCAGGTCCTCGGGCTGCACCAGCTGCAGCGCGGCCGCGTTGCGGGCGTAGCCGGGCTGCAACGCCGCCGCTGCCTCGGCCGCCGCCAGCTTGGTCCGCACCGGGCCGGACAGGTAGGCGTCTGCCGTCTCCCACACCTCAAAGCCTTCGGTGGTCAGGCTGGGGTTGAGGAACACCGCCTCGCCCAACTCGGCCAGGGTCTCCTCACGCGAGCGGCCGATCAGCTCCGCCACCCGGGCCAGGTCCACGTGCCCGACCTCGTGCAGGGTCACGGCCAGGGCGTCGGCCGCCGAGGTGATGACCGGCTCGACCGGAGGGTGGATCACCCGCTGGCTGAACACCGGGCCGGGCTTGGCGGTGTCGCTCTCGACGTCATAATCCTCGATCGACGCCACCAGCCAGCAGTCCGGGTCGTCCAGGAACGGCTGCAGGTTCGGCCGGCGCACGGTGTCCGTCACCTCGCCCGTGGCCTCGTCGGTCCGGTGGCTGACCGTGGTGTGGTTGATGGGGCCGAACTGACGGACGAAGCTGTTGTAGGCCACGCGCAGGCGGGTCTGCAGCGTGCCCCACGGCTCGTTCGCCTCCTGCGCCCGTAGCACCGCCCGCACGGCGTCGCGCACCGGGATCAGGCCGCGCAGGATCCGCGCGTGCTTGGCGAAGATGCCCTCCTTCACGGTGCTGGACTTTACCGACACGGGCCGGGGCTCGCCGTCGAGCACCTGGTGCAGCGCGTCGCCGATCAGGACGTAGCTGCCCTCCTTGACCGTGGCGCCCTCGGCCGCGGTGCCGACCACGATCCGCGCGGCCTTGGAGCGGTCGGCCTTGGGCAGGTCCGGTGCCGGCAGGCGCACGCCCTCGGACAGGACCGCCAGGGCACGCCCGAGAGCCGCCTCGACGTCCACGCCCTCACGGGCGCGGCAGGTGTAGACCGGGCCATACTGGCTGCTGGTCCAGACGTGCTCTCCCAGCACCATCTCCGGGTGATCCCGGAAGTAGCGGTTGGCGCACAGCGTACCCTCTCCATCGGTGTCCGGCGCGACCTCGACCACGTCGGCCCACTCCACAGAACGCTCTGCGGTTTCAGGATGGTGGCGTTGAAACACCAAAACGTCGACGACCACCTCGGTGCCGGCATCGGCCTTCATGGCGCCCTGCGGCATCCGCACCGCGCCGACCAGGTTGGCCAGGCCGGCGATGTGCTCGCGCGCCGTGGCCACGGTCTTGTCCATGGTCCACCGGCTGGTGACGAAGACCGCCACCCCGCCGGGCTTCAGGCGCTCGATCGAACGGGCGATGAAGTAGTCGTGCAGGGACAGGCCGAGCCTGCCGGCGGGATCGTCCGCCCGCACCGTGCGATCCGAGAACGGCGGGTTGCCCACCACCACGTCGTAGCGCTCGGTCAGCCGGGCCTTGGTGAAGTCCTCGGC
The DNA here is from genome assembly GCA_964249735.1 of uncultured Acetobacteraceae bacterium. Taxonomy (GTDB): domain Bacteria; phylum Pseudomonadota; class Alphaproteobacteria; order Acetobacterales; family Acetobacteraceae; genus Lichenicola. The sequence goes on from CAXUDP010000184.1 coordinate 1,588, forward strand.
CCGGATCCACGCCTCCGGGAACAGCTTGGCCGCGATCCGCGCGGTGATCGGGTCGGCCTCGATCCCGGTCAGCGCCGCCTTGGCCGCGGCCTTCTCCGGCATCAGCGCCAGGAACAGGCCGGTGCCGCAGCCCGGCTCCAGCACGTTGCCGCCGCTGAAGCCCATGCGGGTCAGCGCGTCCCAGATCGACCCCACCATGAATTCTGGCGTGTAGTGGGCATACTGGGTCGCACGCGCGAGCCCGGCCATCTCCGCCTGGTCGACCAGCTGCTCCAGCTCGCTTCCCAGATCCTCCCAGCCCGCCCGGAACGGCTCGCCCGCGCGCCGGAACATGGTCTGGGACAGTTCCGTCGCGCCGAAGGCAGTGAAGCGCGCCAGCCGATCCTGCTCGGCCGCCGTCGCCGCCCGGTTCTCTGTCTCCAGCTGCTGCAGCAGTCGGATGGCGGCGAGGTTGTCGCCGGCGCGCTGCTTCCAGCCCGAGGCGAGGCCGCGGGTGCCGGTGAGGCGCCAGTTCTTCGCGGGCACGCGGACCGGCACGATGGCGACCGGCTCGTCGTGCTCCTCCGGCGGCAGCCGCGAGCCGCCTCCGTCCAGGGTCAGGCTGCTGCTGATGGCGGTCGTGTCGAACAGGGCGTCCAGCGAGAGCTGGCCGGCGGGGTTCTTCGGCATGTGAGGGTTCCCGTGCTGGAAGCACGTCGGGCCCGGCTGTCAGGGACAGCCGGGGTGCCGGGTGCTGATGGGCCGCGCGGGGCGGCCGGAAGAGTCGGTGGGGTGCGGGGTCGGAGGCTGGCGGGTGGCGCTAAACCGGGCCGCAGGTGGCCTCGATCAGGCAGCACTCGAAGGGGTCGACCAGGGCGAGCGCCTGGCGGTGCAGGTCCGAGCCGGCGCGGGCGCGCGCGCCCACGTGCTCCCAGACTTCCCTGTCACCGGGGAACTGCGGCGGTCCGTCCTCCGGATCGTCCAGGCGCTGCAGCTGCACGCCGGGGCTGCCATCGGCGTTCGGCTCGGCCTCGGCGACGGTCCAGCCCTCGCGCTGTGCGGCGGCGGTGTCGAAGTCAGAGCCAGCGGAGGCAGGTGTGTGCCCTTCCTTCGGGTCCTGCAGGGCGGTCATGGTCGAGACGGCGTTCATCGGGGTCTCCCTTTCTCGTCTTCTCCTCGAAGACCCCCTCCCGCGGTCGCATCCGGACCGGCGGGGCAAAGGCGGCGCGGCACGCGCCGGGATCGGAGCCGGACCAGCGCAGCGGCCGGCGGAGACCCACCCTTTGCGCCGGCGGGCCGGCATGCGGCAGCGCCCTCATGCCGCCTGCTTCACCTCCATTTCCTCCTCGTTCGTTGTCGCTTCCCGGGCGTCCGCGTCACGTCGGTAATCCGGGTGGAAGGCGAGACAGAAGTCTGCGACGCGCTGGGCTGCCGCGGCAGCGCGGAAAATCTCGCGCTTGTCCTCGTGCAGCTTGCGCAGCCACGACTGCAGGTAGCTGGCGTGGTTCGGGATGTCGGCCGGCAAGCCAAGCTCAGCGCCCATGAACGCGGATGAGAGCTCGGCCCGCAGCTCCTCACGGGCGTAGTCGTGCGAGCCGAAGCGGTTGCGCAGATCGCGTTTCAGGCGGGTGTCCGCGCCGGTCCAGTGACCCAGCTCGTGCAGGATGACGCCGCTCCACCCCGCCGCGCTTTGGAAGGCGTGCTGCGGCGGCATCTGGATGTGGTCGGTGCCGGGAGAGTAGAAGGCGCGCTCGCCTCCGACCCGCACCACGGCGTGGCTGTTGGCGACGATGGTCTCGGTTGCTTCCGGGGCACGCCAGGGTGCTTCCTCAACCGTGGGCAGCTGGAAGTCAGGGATGTTCTCGATCTGGCTTGCGTGGAACAGCGTGAAGGCGCGCAGCAGCGGGATGCGCTTGGTCGCTTCCTCCCCTGCCCCGGCGTCCTTGTCCTGCACCTCGAGGCGCTTGAAGAAGTAGGCGGTCGTGCCGCGTTCGCCTTTCTTGACCTGCCAGCCGCGGTCCGCGGCCTGCTTGTAGGTGGCCCAGCGCGGGTCGCCGCTGCAGAACGCCAGCGGGGACATCGCCAGGGTGACGACGTTGATGCCGCGGTAGCGCGCGCCGGTGGTGGCGTTGCACGGCATCGCCGGCCCACCTGCCTTGTCGCGGTCCCACGGCCGGCGCCAGGGTGCCGTTCCGGCTTCGAGGGCTGCGATCACCTGGGCGGTGACCTCGGCGTAGTGGTCGCGTGGAGTCTGGTCGCAGCTGGTGCGACGTGCCTTGAATGCCATCGGATGCTCCTTCCCTCACGGGTTTGCTGAACACCCACCCCGCCTCGCGGCCTGGCCGGCCGGGGCAAGGGCGCCGTTTGGCGAGGCGCGCTTGCGCGCCGTCCCTTGCGGCGGTCCGGATCAG
>CAXUDP010000185.1:0-3727 GCA_964249735.1 uncultured Acetobacteraceae bacterium
CCTCGATGATCTCGCGCACGTCGTCGATGCCGGTGCGCGACGCCGCGTCCATCTCCAGCACGTCGGGATGCCGGTCCGCCAGGATCGCGGTGCAGTTGGGGCACACGCCGCACGGGTCGGGGGTCGGGCCGCCCTTCCCGTCCGGGCCGATGCAGTTCAGCGCGCGGGCGATGATCCGGGCGGTGGTGGTCTTGCCGACGCCGCGCACGCCGGTGAGCATGAAGGCGTGCGCCACCCGGCCGACCGCAAACGCGCGTCGCAGGATGCGCACGGTGGCGTCCTGGCCGATCAGGTCGTCGAAGCGGGTGGGCCGGTAGGTGCGGGCGAGGACGCGATATGGCGCCGCCGGTGCCGGAACGGCGGCAGGCGCCGGTGCGTCGCCGAACAGGCCGGGCCCATCGGCCGCCGGCGGCTCCGGCAGGCCCTGCTCGCCGTCGTCGATCATAGGCTGGTCACGGTGACGGTGGGAGGCCGAACGAACGACCCGAGCGGAAACTCACTGCGGCTGCTTCCTTCCGGACCTGACCGGGTTGGCAAGGCGCCCGTCCGCTGCCGACCTCCCGGGCGCGTCTTAACACACCTCCCCCGGTGGGCCACAAGAGGCGAGTGGCGACGCCGCGGGAACAACATCGGAGTGCAGCCCCTGGACGCGACCTTCTATAGCGGCGGCCGGCACGACCGTGCCGCCAACGACCGCGACGACGACGCGCTGATGGCGGCCCGGCTGGCCGATCCGGCGGCGCGCTTCATCCCGCTCTGGCGCGGCCGGCACGTCTTCGCGCCCGGCGACGGCGACGGCCTGGTGCTCGCCATGCCGCACCGGCGCGACTTCCCCGACGGCACGGCGCCAGACGCGCTGCCCTGGACCTTTCTCGGCCTGGACGGGACGGGCCCGCTGTTCTCGGTCGACCTCGGCGCGCATGACGACCCGGCGCCGCTGCTGCCGCCCGGGCTCGGCCCGTTCGAGGAGCTGCGGCCGCTGGCGGGGCTGCTGCCGGCGGACCAGGCGGCGCTGCTGGCGCAGGCGCGCGGCATGCACCATTGGCGGCGCACCCACCGGTTCTGCGGCGAGTGCGGCCAGCCGATGCGGGCCGAGCAGGGCGGCCACCGCCTCGCCTGCCCGGACGGCCACCACGCGTTTCCGCGCACCGACCCGGTGGTGATCATGCTGGTACGCCATGGCGAGCGGGCGCTGCTGGCGCGCGGCGTCCGCTTTCCGCCGAACCGCCGCACCGTGTCGGCGCTGGCCGGCTTCATCGAGCCGGGCGAAAGCATGGAGGAGGCGGTGGCGCGCGAGGTGTGGGAGGAGGTCGGCGTACGGGTGCACGGGGTGCGCTATCTGGCGAGCCAGCCCTGGCCGTTCCCCGGCTCGCTGATGCTGGGCTGCCACGCGGAGACCGACGACCCCGCTCTGTTGATCGACCCGAACGAGATCGTGTCGGCGCGCTGGGTCACGCGGACGGAGGTGCGGAACGCGGATCCTGCGGATTTCGACATCCCCGACCCTACCGCGATCGCCCGGCAGCTGATCGATGACTGGCTGGACGAGGGCTGAGGCTCAGGACCGCTGCCGCAGCCGCTGCGCCCAGGGCGGTCCGATCTCGTCGCCAGGTTCCCGTCGTCGCCCGGCCGTGGTCCAAGGGTGCCTACAGCGCAACCGGAGCAACCGGATCATGCGGAAGGTCCTCAAGCAGGACCAAGCGGAACAGGGTCATATGCCTGACAGGAAACCAGGCAGATGTTGGAACGAGAAGTAGACGGCCGCTCACGAGCATGAAGCAGACGTATGGAGATGTTTCCTGGGCTGGCCAACAACGACGACAACTACGGAAGTGCAGGACAGTCCGACCAAGTATGGAGGATCGGCAGCCAGCAGGCCGACCTTGTTTGTGCAGAGGAGAACAGACTCATCAGAGTGACGATCCAGGGTGTGTCAGTAGCTAACTCTGTTCATTCGGTATCGCCAGGCTGGATGATGCGGGGGGTAATCGGGCGTATTCAATGGCGGACTGCGGAGCGCGGAACTCCCCGGGCAGCGGGTGCGGGACGGGCATTCCGGTCTGCCCAGCGCCTGTCCCGCCCCGTCGTTGGTCGGAGGCTACTGGGCCGCGGACTTCTGCGCGCTTTCGGCGAGGCTGCTGGAGAACTCGTCGGCCTTGTAGATTTCCTTGACCATTGCCTTGAGCTTGCCGGCCTGCTCGGACATGCCGAGCGCCTCGGCGTAGGCGGCGACGGTGCCGAAGCCGGCCAGGCCGTAGTGCGACATGCGCTGGTACTGGGCGATCAGCTCCAGGTCGCGCAGTTCGGGAGGCAGGTCTGATTCGAGGGCGTGCTTGGTGGCTTCGGCGACCAGGCCCTGCATGCCCGGGCTGGGGCTGCTGTCGCTGGCGTCGACCAGCTCGCGCAGGGCCTGGGTGTGCTTCTCGATGCCGCTCACGGACTTCTCGAAGAGCTGCCTGATTTTCGGGTCGGTTGCCTTCTCGGCGAAGGACTGGACGATGGCGCGCATCTGGTCGTTGGAAGACCAAAGGTCGCGCACGTCGGCCGTGTAGAGTTCCTTGAGGGTGCGAGGTGCTGTTGCCAATTCGTGTTCCTCCAGACGGGTGGCTCGTCTGAGATGCGAGCGGGCGGTGAACGCCGAGGTGCGCGGGCCGTTCTCGATGGTTCGAGGTGCAGGCGCGCGATGTCCCAGAGTTGAACGGCAAGGCTGGGGGGATCGCCGGGGCGTGAGCGGGCTGGGACACGTCAGCACAACGCGGCGAGCGTGAGGCGCTGCGTCGATCTCGGGGCGGCTTCGGCACCAAGGCATGCGTGATCACCGAGGCAGTGGGCCAGGCTTCGACCATCCTGCTGGCGCCAGGCCAGGACCACGAGCCGCCACATGCCATCCCGCTGCTGGACAAGCTGCCCAGGGTGCAGGATCGCGTGGTCGCCGACCGCGGCTGCAGCAGCCAAGCCTTCCGGGGGCACATCCGGAGCCTGGGAGCATGCTTGGCGATCCCGACGTGCCGGAACGACGGGACGCTGTCACGTCCGCCCTGGATCTACACGAACCGCGACGAGGCCGAGCGGCTGTGGGCCAGGCTGAAGGGTCTGGCTGCGAAGCAGGCTGACCGCGCGGTCGCCACGCGATACGTCAGAGCCGCGAAGCGGACCAGAGACCGCGCGGTCCTTCACGGGCATCCTCTGCCTCGCTGCCGCGTGCGACTGGATCAAGAGCCGACAAGCCCTGGTCCCGACAACCCTGTCAGCCCGAGGAGGCCGGCCGACGTGCCGTGTGCTGCCTACCCTGGGAGACGACCTCGATCCGGAAGCCTCACTGCCGGGTTCCTGACGTCGAGAAACTCATGATCCGGACGCCGACGCATGGGCTGGCCGGATGTTGCGCAACCCGCAGGTACGGCGGGATCCGGCACCCGTTGCCGCTGCGCATGCAGCCGTGTAGGAGGTTCGGGTCGAAAGCCCGCTTCGACACGCGCGTGCGCCGGGACGTGTCCCTGCGTGCCGCATGGTCGGGCGGCGGGACAGGTCCTGCCGACGCGCCGGCCGGCACGAAGCTCGAGGACGCGCCACATGCCGGCACAGGCTGACCGTTCCACGCCCGGCCACATCGTCACCCTTGGCGAAGTGGTGGTCGAGATCATGGCGGAGGAGCGCGGCCACGGCTTCCGCGAGCCGTTGACGCTGCGCGGCCCGTTCCCGTCCGGCGCACCCGCGATCTTCATCG
>CAXUDP010000186.1:0-1892 GCA_964249735.1 uncultured Acetobacteraceae bacterium
GCCATGATCGCCGGCAAGCGGGTGATCCTGGTGGACGACTCGATCGTGCGCGGCACCACCAGCCGCAAGATCGTCGAGATGGTGCGCGCCGCCGGCGCATCCGAGGTGCACATGCGCATCTCCTCGCCGCCCACCACCCATTCCTGCTTCTACGGCATCGACACCCCGGAACGCGGCAAGTTGCTGGCCGCCAACCACGATTGCGACGAGATGGCGCACCTGATCGGCGCCGACAGCCTCGCCTTCATCTCGCTGGACGGGCTGTACCGCGCGCTGGGCCGCCCGGAAGGCCGCGACGCCGCCCGGCCGTTCTACTGCGACGCCTGCTTCACCGGCGAGTACCCGATCAGCCTCGCCGACCTGAACGAGAACAGCCGCGCCCGACCGGACCTGCTGGCCGAGGCCCGGTAGACCGCGACAGGTCCGCACCCTGCCCGCGCTACGTCGCCGACACGACAGGTTGATCGACCCGATCGCCGCACCGAGCGTTGAACCCGGCATCAACATAAGGGTGTCGCGCCATGACCGACCTGTCGCAGATCAAGGAGCATGCCGAAGTGATCGGTGCCGACGGCGTGCATGTCGGCACCGTCGACCATATCCAGGGTGACCGGATCAAGCTGACCAGGAACGACTCCAGCGACGGGAAGCACCACTTCATCCCGGCGGCCCTGATCGCCGAGATCGAGGACGGTACCGTGCGCCTGTCCGCCAACGCCGACGTGGCAGTCACCTTCGAGGACGTCGAATAGAACTCCAACGCTCATCGAAGCCGCAGTTCCGGACCAGGATGACCACGCCATGAAGATGAAGGTTCCACTCAAGCCGCTCGCAGAGCAGACGGTGGTCATCACTGGTGCCTCGTCCGGCATCGGGCTCGTCACCGCACGCATGGCGGCAAAGCGCGGTGCCCGCGTGGTGCTGGCGGCGCGCAGCGGCGACGCGCTAACGACGCTGGCAGCCGAGATCGGGCAGGCGGGCGGCACCGCCAGCGCGGTGGTCGCCGACGTGTCCACCGAAGCCGGCATCGATGCGATCTCGCAGCACGCGATCGCGACCTTCGGCGGCTACGACACCTGGATCAACAACGCCGGCGTCGGCCTCTACGGCGCGACCGCCGACGTGTCGCTCGCCGACATGCGCGCCCTGTTCGAGACCAACTTCTGGAGCATCGTCAACGGCTCTCGGGTGGCGCTGTCGCACCTGAAGCAGCGTGGCGGTGGCGCCCTGATCAACCTCGGCAGCGAGGTGTCAGAGCGCGCGGTGCCGCTGCAGGGGATCTATTGCGCGTCGAAGCACGCGATCAAGGGCTTCACTGAGGCGCTGCGCATGGAGCTGGAGGACGAGGGCGTTCCAGTCTCCGTCACCCTGATCAAGCCGGCGCAGATCGACACCCCGTTCGTCCCCAACGCCAAGAACTACCTGTCCTCCGAGCCGCAGCACGTTCCGCTGGTCTACGCGCCCGACGCGGTGGCGCGCGCGATCCTGCACGCGGCCGAGAACCCGGTGCGCGACGTGTTCGTCGGCGGCGGCGGACGGGTGGTGGCGGCGCTTGGCCACATCGCCCCGGGCCTGACCGACCGGTTCATGGAAAAAACGATCATTCCCGGCACGCCCACCGGCCGCCCGCCGCGCCGGCCGCGCGACCGCAGCAACCTCGACACCGCCACCGGTGAGCTGTCGGAGCGCGGCAACTACGAGGGCTTCGTGCAGAAGGTCAGCCTCTACACCGAGGCCCGGCTGCATCCGCTCGCCGCCGGCGCCATCCTGGCTGGCACCAGCTTCCTGCTGTCGCGCTGGTTCGGCGGCGGCGGGCACAAGCCGGTGCGGATCGCCGGGCGCAAGGGCTCCAGCACGGCCAAGGCGCTGCACGTCCGCCTCGAGGCGCGCAA
>CAXUDP010000186.1:1992-3726 GCA_964249735.1 uncultured Acetobacteraceae bacterium
AAGCTCGACGTGGTTGGCGCCAAGACGCTGCAGGGCTGACGGCCAGACGCGGCGCGGAGAAACACCGGCGATGAGACACGCGGCCCTGATCGGAGTGCTGATGTTCGGCCTCATCCTCCCCGATGCGTTCGCATCCTGCCCGCCGGGCAACGCGTCGGTCCCGCCCGGCGCCAACACGACGAATCCGGCGGCGCCGTTCTTTGTCGACACCGCCGGTCTCGACCTGCATACCACACCGCCGACCCGCGACCCGGCCAATCCAGCCTATCCCCCGGCCACCGCGCTGCCCGACGGCGCGCTGCCGCCGCCCGATCGCAACGGCAATTTCATCATCGGCCCGACGCATGCCGCCGCGCCCGAGACCGTGTCCCGGCCCGGCCTGCCGCATGGCGCGGTGCACTCGTTCGCCATGTCCTCCGCCGACAGCATGATCTACCGGCCAGGGGTGATCCGCGACGACGTGCCGGGCTGCCGCAACAGCGCGATCAACACCGCGGCGACGGCGCCTGGGGACCCGTCCAACCTGCTGGTCCCGGCCAGCCATGCCGGCAACTGGAGCCGACAGGTCGACGTGTACGTGCCGGCGCAGTACCGCCCGGGCAGCGACGCGCCCTTCATCGTGTTCGGCGACGGCAGCCCGACCGGCTTCTTCAACGAGCACATGCTGTTCACCATCCTGGACAACATGATCGGGGCGGGCCGCCTGCCGCCGATGGTGGCGATCGGCATCGGCGCCGGCGGCCAGGACGCGCAGGGCAGCGAGCGCGGCCGCGAGTACGACACCGTGTCCGGCACCTATGCCGAATGGGTCGAGCGCGAGGTGCTACCGCTGGTCGAGCGCAGCGCCGGGGTGCGGCTGACACGCGATCCCGACGGCCGTGCGACCATGGGGTTCAGCTCCAGCGGATCCGCCGCGTTCGCGATGGCTTGGTTCCATCCCGAGCTTTACCACCGGGTGCTGGCCTATTCACCGACGATGGTGAATCAGCAATGGCCGCACGATCCGGCGTTGCCGGGCGGAGCGTGGGAGTTCCACGATCCGTGGCCGGGGCCGCACCGGCCGGGGCTCATGGTGTCGGGACATGGTGTCGCGCCCTCGTCGGAGCCCACCGGGTCGCCGCTGATCCCGAACAGCCCGGCCAAGCCGATCCGGTTCTGGTTCGAGACCGGCGACCGCGACCTGTTCTACTACGTCCGCAACATGGCGGACGGCATGCACGACTGGACGCTGGCCGACGAGCGCATGGCGGCGGTACTGGCTGCCAAGGACTACCAGTACCAGTTCGTGTTCTCCCGCAACGCCGGCCACGTCGATCCGGCGACGGAGGCGCAGACCCTGCCCGCAGCGCTCGAATGGCTATGGAAGGGGTATCTAGGCACCGGCCGCTCCACGCCCTGAACGGGTTTTGATCTGGATCAAGTTCGAGGCGCAGCATAAACTTTAATAACTATTTTCAACTCCGTTACATCAAGACCATATCAACCATTTGTATTGCAATCAGGTTTCACAGGAGCAGTGGCAAAACCCGTCACGCTGCCATCAGATCCGATTTGCGGATTCAGGTAAACGCAGAAATTTATAGGATGCACTACTGTTGGATTGTAAATGTCTGACCATTCAGCGTGTCCCCGTATCACTTCAACACCAGCTTTGTTAATGACATTATCCACATCGGCGCGAGTAACTCCTACAGGCGCAAGCTGCTGAAGTGAATTGGGGCCGATTATTACATT
>CAXUDP010000187.1:0-3724 GCA_964249735.1 uncultured Acetobacteraceae bacterium
CCTCGATGCGCCAGGCAACGCCAGTGGTCAGGGTCCTGGTCTTGCCGGTGCCGGCTCCGGCCAGCACCAACACGGGACCCCTCAAGCTGGCCGCCTCCGCCTGGGCATGGGTCAAGCCGGCCAGGATGCCTGCGCCACGGCTGGGAGGGATGGCCGCTGCCGTCGCGTTGGCGACGCGGGCGCTACTGAACCTGAACATCGAGATTCCACCCGTTGCAGACGACGAGTTCTTCCTCGTCGGTGAACACCGTGAACCGCTCGCCGAAGTCCCAGCCTCCGTCCTCGTCGCGCACGCCGTCGACCACCACGCCCTCGACATGCTGCGAGCAGTCGTGCGCCACGGCGTAGACCAAGGTGTCGGTCAGGCTGCTGCCGGTCAGCGGCACCGTGAACCGGCGCTGCTTGGCAGGGGGCAGGCGGGAGGAGGCAACGTGGAGACGGACGATGGTGCGCTCACGCTCGACGACCGCCTCCAGCGCGGCCGGATGTTCCAGCTGCGCCTCGTCGTCGGTCAGCTCGCGCAGCTTGGCCAGGAACAGAGCTGCCGCCAGCCTGGCGGGCCACGGCTCCCAGGATCGGAGGCCGTCCAGCCGTGGCAGCGGGTCCTCCATGACCGGGACCAGTTCGATGCCCAGCGTCTCGACCAGATCGCGCCGGGACCAACCGGCGACGTGCAGCGCCTCCGAGGCCGCGGCCAGGCGATCGGCTCGCTTATGCAGCACGTGGTCGTCGCCCTTCCAGGTGGGCAGGTCGTAGCGGCGTCCGATCGCCGCCTGCAGCCGGCTGGCGACGTCCTCGAAGTCTGGACCGAGATGCGATTTCACCGGTGAGATCGGGTCGAAGGACAGGAAGCCCTCATGCCCATCGTGGAGCAGCTCGCGCAGCGCGTCATCCCGGTCGAGGGGAGCGTGCGGCTGCATCTGCTGGCGCAGCACCAGCACCAGTAGGCTGTGCTGGGCCACCGACAGCGGCAGGTCCCAGCGCGAGTGCCCGGCCCAGCGATAGGTCCGCGACAGGCCGATCGCCAGGTCGCGGTCTTCCCAGGCTTCCATGTCGGGGTCGAGCAGGTCCAGGCGCTTGCCGGACTGCAGGCGGACCCAAGCGCGATCAAGCCTCATGCCGCCCTCCTCTGGTTGAGCATGTCGTTCCAGTCCCGCCCCTCCACCGGCGGCCGCAGGCGCTCGAACCGCACGCCGGCGGCGTCGGCCATCGTTTCCAGCCGGGCGGCATAGCCGTCGCCGGCGTGATCGGCGTCCGTGGCCACCACCAGGACCGAACCCGACAGAGGAGCGAGGTCCCGCAGCTGCAGGTCGAGGGCCTTGAGCGTTTCCGGCCCCATGCCGCCGGTGACGGCCACGTAGAGCGTGTCGGCGCGCAAGCGCTCGATCGCGGCCACGCTCATCGCGTCGATCGGCGCCTCGGCCACCACCAGGCGGCCCATCGGCACCGAGCTCGTCGGCACTCGTCCGGACAAGCGGAACAGGGTCTTGTCGCCACCCGTGCTGAAGCCGCGGTAGTCCGGCCCGCGCATCTCGAACCCGGTCAGGCGGCCGTCGTGGTCGTGGTGCGCGAACCAGGCGCTGGCGTAGGGGCCCTCCCGCAACACCTCGGCTCGGATCGCTGCGATCACCACCGACTCGGGCAGGCGACGCTGCTCGGTCAGGTAGCGCCAAGCGGGCGAGCCTCGGCCCGGCACTCGCCGCCGTTCCCAGCGGAGGTCGAAAGGCACAACCGGCTTCTCGCGCTCGGTCTTGCGGAGGTGCTCTGGGAACTCCGGGCTCAGCCCGGCCAGCGGGCGCAGCACCTTGCGCACATGCCCCAGGTTCAGCCCGGGCTCGAGGTGCTGCACCAGGGAGAACACGTCGCCCTTGGCGGTGCTGCCCGGGTCCCACCAGCCCCGACCCTCGTGGGTGACGAGGATGATCTCGCCCTCGCCGCGCCGGTACTTCAGGCAGCGCCGGGTGCTCTCCCGCTTGTCGAGCTGCCAGGGCGGCGGATGCCGCTCCAGCAGCACCGCGCAGCTCACCCCTGCCCTCAGTTCGTCCAGCTCCGCATCGTGGCTCATCGTCCCGCACTCCTGTCCTCGGAATGCGTCCCGGCGACCGCGCGCGGGGCGCGGGACAAGGGCGCCTGCACCGCAGGCGGGAGCGTAGCGACGCCCCCTTGTGGCGCGCCCAGCAGCAGCGGTATCGCCATCACGACCTCCGGTCCTGGCTTCCTCCTTCCCAGGCTCCCCGCCTGCGGTGCGAACGGGCACCCGTCGCGCCGAAGTTTTTCCGGGGCCGGTTCTCGTTCGCACCAGGGCATGCAGCTTGAGAGGATCGAAATCAGCGTTGGAGGTGGCCGTGTTGCGGCTGACACGTCGAGGCGAAGTGGCCGAGCTCAGGGAGCTGACGGTCGACGAGGACCTGGCGCTGCGTCGCGCCTTCGGGCGTTACGGCAAGATCGAGGACCGGACAATCGGGGCCACGGTCGTTCGTCGCCATCAGCATTCAGGGGCCGGACGCTGGTTCCTGTGCGACTGCCTGGGCAACGTGCCGCGGCCTCCCGCTCTGATCCCGGTGACGGAGGATCACATCCGACGTCACACCGAGGCGCCCTGGCCGGCGCATGACCCGGCCTGCGACTTCTACCGGGACCAGGCCGAGCAGCGCCGGATCTGCGGCAGCTACACCCGCCCGGCGCCGCGCAAGCCGATCCCGCTTGTCACCCGCTACAAGAGCGCCGAGCACACCACAGCTGCCGTCACCGGTCGCAGCCGCGACCGCCATCGGGGCCGGCTGGCAACCTTGCTGATGATGCTGCTGGAGAAGGCTGGGCTGACGCGGATCGGTCCTGGACAGCCCTTGCCCTCGATCGCCGACCAGTACCGGGCCTTGCGCATGGCCGCCCGCGAGATCGAGCTCGAGGAGGACGTCATCCTGACGAACTTCCTCTGCACCTACCTCCCTGCCCTGCCCGAGCTCATGGCCAAGATCGCGCGCACGCCGCCGGAGCGCTTCCGGCGCAGCCATCGCCCGCATGGGCTGCTGGTGACGATGGCGGCCGAGGCAGCTGAGGGCCACATCCGGCCGCTGCGTGGCGACCCCATCCCGGTGCGCGGCGAGATCGCGATCTTCGGCGAGCGGGATGGGCATGGCCAGGAGCCGGCCGTCGATCGTCGGGCCCGGTCGCCCTACCTCGCGGCTTGCGTCGTCGGGCAGGCGGCGCCGGATGAGCCGGTCGAAGTGCTGAAGGCCTACCTGCACCCCTGTTCCTCGCAGGGGCACCTGATGCCGGTCGACAGCAACCTGGAGCGTCAGACCCTGGCGCTGCTGCTCAGCCTGCAGGACTGGCTGGGCAAGCGCCAGATGGTGCGGGTGACGATCGACAAGCCGGTGTTCGATCTCGGTTGGTCATCGGCCTCCGCACCGGCCCAGGCCGTTGCAGGAGCCCCTGTCGAAGCTGCGGCTCTGCTGACGAGGATCGAGGACGCACACCGCGCCAGCCTGACCACGCTCCGTGAGCTGGGCATCAAGCATCGACCTGAAGGCGACGAGGAAGCCCGCGATCCCTGCGTGCCCGACTTCATCCTCTGGGCGGAGGCGGATCATGCCATCCAACATGGCGTCGTCATCGTGGAGACGATGGGGTTCGCCGACGACATTTACCGCGAGAGAAAGCGTCGCACTCATGGCTTGATGTCGAGGGTCTTGGGTGGAGCTCCAGTCGTGGAACATGACTT
>CAXUDP010000188.1:0-3611 GCA_964249735.1 uncultured Acetobacteraceae bacterium
TGGGACGGGCGGTGGACGGCGCCGTCTACGCCCTGGTGCTGCGCCGGGACCTGCCATCCCCGGTCGCGCCGCAGAGCGACGAGGAGAACGCGTCCGAGGAGCCGCGTCCCGGCCCGAGGACCGCGGACACCCGCTCGACCCACGACGAGACCGGTCCCGAGCCGGCGCCGGACGCGTCCTCCGACGCCTCGCCAAACCCTCCGTCCGATGCGGACCCGGCCAAGCCGCACGGCCCGCCGCCGCCGCCGGCCCGGGTGACGATCGATCCCGACGGGCTGGACCAGCGCATCGTGGCGCTGCCGATCGAACGCGCCAACTTCGCCGGGCTGGAAGTCGGCAAGGAGGGCGTGGTGTACACCCTGACCAGGCCGCCCGCGCAGACCGATGCGGACCTCCAGGATCACGAGGACGAGCCGTCGCAGACGCTGTCCCGGTTCGATCTCGGGAAGCGCGAGAACAAGGCGCTGAGCGGCGACGTGAAGGCCGGCAGCGTCTCGATCTCCGCCGACGGCACGCACATGCTGCTGCAGCGCAAGGACGACTGGATCGTGGCGCCGGCGGACGCGCCGCTCAAGCCGGAGTCCAAGGACCCGCAGCACGCGCTGAAGCTGGACCAGGTCTCGGTCTGGGTCGATCCCCGCGCCGAATGGCGGCAGATGTTCTACGAGACCTGGCGCATCGAGCGCGACTTCTTCTACGACCCGCACCTGCACGGCCTCGACGAGCAGGCGGCGATACGCACCTACGCGCCGTTCCTGGCCGGACTCGGCGCGCGCCAGGACCTCAACGTGCTGTTCGCGGAGATGACCGGCCACATCGCGGTCGGCCACACCTTCATCCGCGGCGGCGACCTTCCCGCCCAGCCCAAGGCCGCCGTGGGCCTGCTCGGCGCCGACTACGCCGTGTCGGACGGCCACTGGCGGATCACCCGCGTCCTGCGCGGCGAGAACTGGAACCCGTCCCTGGTGGCGCCCCTTAGCCAGCCGGGGATCCAGGTGAAGGAGGGCGAGTTCCTGCTCGCGGTGAACGGCCGCCCGTTGCCGGTGGACCGCGAGGTGTACGCGGCGTTCGACGGCCTGGCCGACCACCGCACCGTGCTGACGGTGGGACCGACCGCCGACGGCAGGGACGCGCGGCAGGTCACGGTGGTGCCGGTGGCGAGCGAGACCGCGCTCCGCCTGCGCTCCTGGATGGAGCAGAACCGCCGCACGGTCGACCGGCTGTCCGGCGGCAAGGTCGCCTACGTCTACCTGCCGGACACCGCGGGCGGCGGGTTCGCCAACTTCAACCGCTACTACTTCGCGCAGGTCGGCCACCAGGCGGCGGTGATCGACGAACGCTTCAACCATGGCGGCGACATCGCCGACTACATCGTCGACCAGCTCCGGCGCACGCCGCAGATGGTCAACGAGACGCGCGAGGGCGAGCCGATCGTCGAGCCGGCGCAGGCGATCTTCGGGCCCAAGGTGATGATCATCAACGAGATGTCCGGCTCGGGCGGCGACGCGCTGCCCTGGCTGTTCGCCAGGAACAAGGTCGGGACGCTGGTCGGCGAGCGCACCTGGGGCGGCCTGGTCGGCATCGGCGGCTATCCGAAGCTGATGGACGGCGGCACCGTCACCGCACCACGCTGGGCGATCTACGGCACGCATGGCCAGTGGGAGGTCGAGAACATCGGCATCCCGCCGGACATCGAGGTGTCCGCCGATCCGGAGCAGATCCGCAAGGGCCACGACCCCCAGCTCGAGCGCGCGGTGGACGAGGCGATGTCCCTGCTGGCGAAGAACCCGCCGCCGAGCTTCCCGCGGCCGGCCGCACCGGACAAGCACCCGGTCCTGCCCGGGCCGGGGTGATCCATGGTCCGGCCCGGAGCGGCAGCCGCTTCCGCCGGGCTGACGAGCGTTCCCGCAGATGCCTGACGCCCACACGTCGTCACCCTGCGCAGGGGCAGGCTACCTCCGGACCGGCACGGCCTCGTTCCGGTGGCGCCTTCCAGCCACCTTGCGCGTTTGCGTTCCGTCCCTTCCTGGAGACACCCGATGGTCCTGTTCAAGCTGACGGCTGCCTTATCCTTCCTGGCAACCCTGTCCGCCTGCGGACCCCAGCCCGGCGCCCCGCCACCCGTGGTGCAGGGCGTCAACGGGCCGGCCGCCCCGGACAGCCTCGGCGGCAGCAACATGGGTGAAGGCGGCGCCAATGGCGGAATGGGCAACGGTGGTGGCGTCACGGCTGGTGGCGGAGTGGCCGTGCACTGATCCTCCACGGAGGCCAACGGGCCGGAAGACAATCGCCTGACGGCCTGTTCCGACACCGCCGTCCCG
Source organism: uncultured Acetobacteraceae bacterium (assembly GCA_964249735.1). Lineage (GTDB taxonomy): Bacteria > Pseudomonadota > Alphaproteobacteria > Acetobacterales > Acetobacteraceae > Lichenicola. The sequence continues at coordinate 2,322 of CAXUDP010000188.1, forward strand.
GGCGCAGCCGACGCGGCATGTCCTTTGAAACTCGGGGTGACGACGATGTCCAGCCTGGGCCTGTTGAGCCTCGCCGCGCTGCTGTGGATCGGCGTGCATGTCGGCATCGCCGGCACCCGCATGCGCCAGGCGGTTGCCGGGCGCATCGGCGACGCTGGGTTCCGCGGCGTGTTCTCGCTGCTTTCGATCGCAGCGATCGCTGCCCTGGTGGTGACCTACAAGCGGGCTCGTGCGGCCGGCAGCGAGCCGCTCTGGGCGGCACCGCACTGGCTCGGCTGGCTCTTCGTCCTGCTGATGGCGCCGGCCTTCGTGCTGCTGGTCGGCTCGGTCACGGTGCCGAACCCGACCGCGGTCGGCGGCGAGCGGGCGATCGGCCAGGAGCCGCGCGGGCTGCTGCGCGTCACCCGCCACCCGATGCTGTGGTCGTTCGCGACCTGGTCGGCGGTCCACGTCGTCGGCAACGGCGACCTGGTGTCGCTGCTGTTCTTCGGCGCCTTCGGCATCACCGCGCTGGCCGGCATGCCCTCGATCGACGCCAAGCTGGCGAAGCGCGATCCGCAGGGGTGGACGCGACTGCGGCAGGTGACCTCGATCCTGCCGTTCGGCGCCATCCTGGCCGGGCGCAACCGGCTGGCGGTGCGGGAGATCGGCTGGATCGCGCCGGCGGCGGGACTGGCGCTCTGGGTGCTGCTGCTCCTGTTCCACCCCCGGCTGTTCGGGGTGTCGCCGCTGCCGGGGTGGCGTTGAGCGAGAGTCCCGAGGCCGGCGCGGAGGCCATGTCGGCGCAGGTCGACATATCGGGCGCGAGGACGGCCGCCCTGCGCAACGCACCGGACCGCACGACCATCGGAAACGGCGGCCGTCGGCAGGCCTGCCGACGCTTCGTGCCCAAGGCGCGCTGGCTGCTCCCCGTCACGGATGCCGGCAAACGAAGCTGATCCATTGCGGGTCGAGACGGCGCTTGTCGATCTCGACCACCTGTTGATTGCGAGTGCATGCCGGCGCGCCGCCACACGTGTCGTCTATCGTCTTGAGGATCTGCTCGCGCACCGGCCGGCTCAGTGACTCGATGAACTCGTAGGACGGCACCCCCAGCACGGCGAACGTTTCGAGCCGGGCAGGGCACTGGGCGCGGATGGCGTCCATGTACGGGTCGGAAGGCGGGACGTAGGACACGTAGTCGATGTTGGCGACATAGAAGGTATCCAGCACGCCGTCGCCGGTCAGGGTGTCGCTGCGCACGATGCTGGTGTTCCTGCGCGCGGTCTGCAGGATGACGATGTTCCCCGC
>CAXUDP010000189.1:0-3603 GCA_964249735.1 uncultured Acetobacteraceae bacterium
TGGCTGGAGGACATCGAGGGCGAGCGCGCCACCGCCTGGGCGGACGCGCAATCCGCCGCCACGCTGCACCGCTTCGGCGGCCCCCGCACCGACTCCGACCGCGACACCCTGCGCACCCTGCTGGACCGCCCGGACAAGCTGCCCGTCCCCGCCCGCCGCGGCGGGCTGCTGTACAACTTCTGGCAGGACGGCGCGCACCCCCGCGGCCTGTGGCGGCGCACCAGCCTCGCCTCCTACCGCAGCGACGCGCCGGAATGGGACGTGCTGCTCGACCTGGATGCGCTCGCCGTGGCCGAGGGCGAGGACTGGATCTGGCAGGGCGCCTCCACCCTGCCGCCGGCGCACGAGCGGGCCATCCTGCGCCTCTCGCGCGGCGGCAGCGACGCCACCGTGCTGCGCGAGTTCGACCTCGCCGCCCGCGGCTTCGTGCCCGGCGGCTTCACCCTGGCCGAAGCCAAGGGCGGCGCCGCCTGGCTGGACCTGGACACGCTGCTGCTGTCCTCCGCAGGCCAGGGCGCCACCCAGTCGGGCTATGCCAGCACCGTCCGGCTCTGGTCCCGCGGCGAGGCGCCCGGCGCGCCGATCTTCCAGGTCGGCCCGGCGAGCATGGCCGCCTCCGGCAGCTACGACCGCGAGAACGACCGGCTGCTGTTCGTCGAGACCACCGACTTCTTCAACAGCGCCGTGTTCGCCGGCGACCGCACCGGCCCCACCCAGCGCTTCGACCTGCCGAGCGACGCCGCCTTCGACTACGACCGCGGCTGGCTCGCCATCCGCCCGCGCACGCCCTGGACCGTGGGCGGCCATACCTACCCGCCGGACACGGTGGTCGGCATCGGCCTCGACGCCTTCCTGGCCGGCGACCGCGCCTTCACCACCGTGTTCGAGCCGCAGCCGCGCCGCGCGCTGCAAGGCTTCTCCTGGGTCGGCGGCACCTTGCTGGTCAGCGTGCTGGACGAGTTGCGCCCCGTCTTCCTGCTGGTCGAACCCGGCGCCTGGACCTGCCGCGAGCTGCCCGGCCTGCCGCAGACCGGCACCGCGAGCGCCTGGGGGCTGGACACGCGCTCCGAGGAGTCGGACGGCACCCTGCTGGCCAGCTCGCAGGACCCGCTGACCCCGCCGACCCTGTTCCTGGCTTCGCCCGGCCTGTTAGCGCCCACGGTGCTGAAACGCGCCCCGCCCGCCTTCGACGCCGCCGGGTGCGTGGTGACCCGGCACGAGGCGGTGTCCTCCGACGGCGAGCGCATCCCCTACGTGCAGTCCGGCCCCGCCGGAGAAACCGGCGACGCGCCCGTTTACATGACCGGCTATGGCGGCTTCGCGGTCTCCCGCCTGCCCAGCTACGGCATCGCCAGCGGCAAGCTGTGGCTGGAGCGCGGCGGCACCACCGTGCTCGCCAACATCCGCGGCGGCGGCGAGTTCGGCACCCGCTGGCACGAGGCGGGGCGGCGGGAGGGCAAGCGCCTGTCCCACGACGACTTCGCCGCCGTCGCCGCCGACCTGGTGCGCCGCGGCGTCACCCGGCCCGGCCGCATCGCGGCGGAAGGCGGCTCCAACGGCGGCCACCTGATCGCCAACATGCTGACGCGCTATCCCGAGCGGTTCGGCGCGCTGTTCTGCACCATCCCGCTGATCGACATGCGGCGCTACGCCAAGCTGCTGGCCGGCTTCAGTTGGATCGCCGAGTACGGCGACCCGGACAAGCCGGAGGACTGGGCGTTCCTCGGCCCGATGTCCGCCTACCACGCCGCCGAGCCAGGCCGGGCCTACCCGCCGATCCTGCTGGCCACCGCCCGCAAGGACGACCGGGTGCATCCCGGCCACGCCCGCAAGATGGCGGCCAAGCTGCAGGCGATGGGCTACGACGCGCAGTTCTACGAGCCGGCGGCCGGCGGCCACGGCTATGGCAAGGACAACGCGGAGGTGGCCGCCTTCGTGGCCCTCGGCATGGCGTTCCTGCGCCGCAGCATCGGGTGGGACGCATAGCGGCCCTGCCTTGCCGCTTTCGCAGCCCCGCCTTACGTCGCGGGCATGAACAAGCCTTCGCTGAGCAAGGACAAGATCCGCATCCTCCTGCTGGAGGGCGTGCACGCAAGCGCCGTCAGCCTGCTGGAGCGCGACGGCTATTCCAGCATCACCCGCGTCGCCAAGGCGCTGGACGGACCAGCGCTGGCCGAGGCGGTGCGCGGCGTGCACATCCTGGGCATCCGCTCCCGCACCCAGCTGACGGAGGCGGTGTTCGCCGCCGCCGACCGGCTGATGGTGGTGGGCTGCTTCAGCGTCGGCACCAATCAGGTGGAGCTGGGCGCGGCGCGGGCGCGCGGCGTCCCCGTGTTCAACGCGCCGTACTCCAACACCCGCAGCGTGGCGGAGCTGGTGATCGGCGAGATCGTCATGCTGCTGCGCCGCATCACCCCGCGCTCCGCCGCCGCCCATGCCGGGCAGTGGGACAAGTCGGCCGCCGACAGCTTCGAGGTGCGCGGCAAGACGCTCGGCATCGTCGGCTACGGCTCCATCGGCTCGCAGCTCTCCACCCTCGCGGAAGGGATGGGCATGCGGGTGGCGTACTACGACGTGATCGACAAGCTGCGCCACGGCAACACGGAGCCGGTCGGCTCGCTCGACGAGCTGCTGCGCTTGAGCGACGTGGTGAGCCTGCACGTGCCGGAGACCGCCGAGACGGCGGGGATGATCGGGCCGGCGCAGCTCGCGGCCATGAAGCGCGGCGCCTACCTCATCAACAACGCCCGCGGCACGGTGGTGGACCTGGACGCGCTGGCGGACGCCCTGCGCCGCGGCCACCTGCTGGGGGCGGCGATCGACGTGTTCCCGGCGGAGCCGGCCGGGGCGGCGGAGCGGTTCGTCTCGCCGTTGCAGGGCCTGCCCAACGTGATCCTGACGCCGCACATCGGCGGCTCCACCGGCGAGGCGCAGGAGCGGATCGGCGCGGAGGTGGCGCACAAGCTGATCGACTACAGCGACGCCGGGTCCACGCTGGGGGCGGTGAACTTCCCGCAGGTGCAGCTGCCCGGCCGCCCGGCCGCCACGCGCTACGTCCACATCCACCGCAACGTGCCGGGGATGCTGGGCCGGGTGAACGGCGTGTTCTCCAGCCGCGGCGTCAACATCGCCGGGCAGTACCTGCAGACGGATGGCGAGCTGGGCTACGTGGTGGTGGACACGCAGGACGCCGAGGGCTGCGACGACTGCCTGGCGGAGCTGCGGGGGTTCGAGGGGACCATACGGGCGCGGCTGATCCGCCGGCTGTGAGGGCAGGGCCCTGCCCTGCACCCGGAAGGGGACCCGTCCCCTTCACCCCTGGTGGGACTTGGGGCGAGGCCCCAGGCTAGACCGCGGTCAGCTGCGCCTCGTCCAGCACCCGCTCATGCGCGTCGAGCGCGTTCTTGACCCGGTACTGGCAGATCGGCCCCGTCACCGGCATGATCCGCACGATGGTGTAGATGCCGGGGCGCGCGTTGACGTTGCTGCGGTCCGGCGACACCGCGACGCGGTCGCCGGCGGAAAACCTGTGCTTGATCATGGTGCCTCCGCGGGGTTGGCTCAGCACGCTCGGTCCGGCCTGCGCAGGCTGAGGTACGCAGC
>CAXUDP010000190.1:0-3584 GCA_964249735.1 uncultured Acetobacteraceae bacterium
GCCCGGACATCTGGCTGACGCCGCTGATGGTGCTGGGGACCCAGTGGTACATCCTATTCAACGTCATCGCCGGGGCCGCGGCCTTTCCGGGGGATTTGCTGGAAGCGTCCAACAACTTCCGCATCGGCGGCTGGCTGTGGTGGCGCCGGGTCATGCTGCCGGGCATCTTCTCGTATTACGTCACGGGGGCGATCACCGCGTCCGGCGGCTCCTGGAATGCCGCCATCGTCGCCGAGGTGGCGACCTGGGGCACGGACCACCTGCACGCCCACGGGCTTGGCGCCTACATCGCCGAAGCCACCGCCGACCCGAACGGCACCCCCCGCGTCGTGCTGGGGGTCGCCGTGATGAGCGGCTTCGTGCTGCTGTTCAACCGCGCGGTCTGGCGGCCGATGTACGGCTACGCCGCCCGCCGCCTGACCTTCGCGTAGGGGCGCGCCGCCATGGACACCACCCCGGCCCTTGCCATCTCCAACCTGGTGGAGGTGCGCGGCGTCAGGCAATCCTACCACAAGGACAGCACCGCCGACCTGCTGGTGCTGGACGACGTGGACCTCACGCTGCGCCCGGGCGAGATCGTCGGCCTGCTGGGCCGCTCCGGCTCCGGCAAATCGACCCTGCTGCGCATCGTCTCCGGCCTGCTGCGCCCCACCGCCGGGGACGTGCGCTGGCGCGGCGCGCCCCTGCTCGGCCCGGCGGAGGGCGTGGCCATGGTGTTCCAGTCCTTCGCCCTGTTCCCCTGGCTGACGGTGCAGCAGAACGTGGAGCTGGGCCTGGAGGCGCAGGGCGTGGCGCGGGCCGAGCGGGAGAAGCGGGCGGAGGAAGCGATCGACCTGATCGGCTTGGGCGGCTACGAGAGCGCCTATCCCAAGGAGCTGTCCGGCGGCATGCGCCAGCGCGTGGGGCTGGCGCGCGCCCTGGTGGTGCACCCGGACCTGCTGCTGATGGACGAGCCGTTCTCGGCGCTGGACGTGCTGACGGCCGAAACGCTGCGCACCGACCTGATCGACCTGTGGGTGGAAGGCAAGCTGCCGATCCAGTCCGTGCTGATGGTGACGCACAACATCGAGGAGGCGGTGCTGATGTGCGACCGCGTCCTGGTGTTCAGCTCCAACCCCGGCCGGGTCGCGAGCGAGCTGCTCGTCCCGTTCCCGCACCCGCGCGACCGGCTGGACCCGGCGTTCCGCCAGATGGTGGACGACATCTACGCCCTGATGACCCGGCGCGCGCCCACCCGCACCGCGCTCGCCGCCGTCACCACGGCCACGGCGCTGCACCCGGTCTCGACCAACATCATGGCCGGCCTGCTGGAAACGCTGGGGGCGGCGCCCTACGACGGGCGCGCGGACCTGCCCGCCCTGGCCGCCGCGCTGCAGCTGGAGCTGGACGAGCTGCTGCCGCTCGGCGAGGCGCTGCAGCTGCTGCGGCTGGGCACCCTGGCGGATGGCGACCTGCTGGTGACGGACGCCGGGCGCCAGTTCGTCGCCGCCGACACCGAGCCGCGCAAGGCGCTGTTCGGCGCGGCCCTGCGCGCGCACGTGCCGCTGGTGGCGCAAATCCGCCAGGTGCTGGACGAGCGCTGGAACCACCGCGCCTCCGCGGTGCGTTTCCGCGACGAACTGGAGGACGTGATGAGCCCAGACTACGCCGACGACACCATGCGCGCGGTGATCGCCTGGGGGCGCTACGCCGAGCTCTACAGCTACGACGAGGACGCGGACCAGTTCTACTTGGATGAGGACGGCAAATAGGCCGGCCAGTCCGGCCGCCATATCGATTTACCCGGCCGAAGCCCGTTTGGCTGTTGACCTACAAACGCACTTTATATCCTATGATTCATGAACCGGTCACGAATGGCCGGGAAACAAAAATCATCCGCTGTTTGCCGCACTCGAGTTCGGTGGCCCTGACGGGCTGCGCAAAGCCGCCCGTTGGCGCGCTGTTTGGCTACTGATACGCAGTTCAAACCCTTCCGGAGGTCTCGTGCCGAATCGAACCGTGATCAAGTCCATCGTCTGCGGCGCGCTCATCACCGCCGCGCTGCCGGGAGCCGTTGAAGCGGCGGTGCCGGCGGTGCCCGCCGCCGCTTCCCTGATCACCGCGCCGCTCGATCCCGCGCACGGGCAATCCCTCGACTACGACGCCCCGCTTGCGATGCACGTCGTGTCCGACGCCGGCGCCCTGGCGACCGGAACGGCGCTTCAGCACCTGCAGCTCGTGCTCAACCGGCCGGCCGAGCGGCAGGCGGCGCTGGACGCGCTGGTGAAGCAGCAGCTCGACCCGGCCTCGCCCAACTTCCACAAATGGGTGGAGCCCGCCGAGTTCGGCGCAGCCTTCGGCCCCTCGCAGGCCGACGTGCAGCAGGTCGCCGGCTGGCTGCGCGCCGAGGGCTTCGCCGTGGGCCAGATCTCGCCCAACATGATGTCGATCGACTTCTCCGGCACCGCCGGCCAGGTGGCGCACACCTTCCGCACCGAGCTGCATGACGTGATCAACGTCGCCGGCGAGCATCACCTGGCCAACGCCTCGGCCCCCGTCATCCCGGCCGCCCTCGGCGGCGTGGTGCATGGCGTGACCCTCAGCAACTTCTTCCCGAAGCCGGCCCTGAAGCCGGTCGGCGCGGTCCGCAGGAACGGCGCCAGCGGGCAGTGGAGCGTCACCCAGCCGGCGCCCGGCTTCACCGTGCCGGACGGTGCGAGGACTTACTTCGCCGTCACCCCGTCCGACTTCGCGACGATCTACAACGTCAACACGGCGCGCAACGGCTCGCCCAACATCTTCAACCCCAACACCGGAGCCTCGCACTACAAGCTGACCGGCAAGGGCGTCACGCTGATCGTGGCCGAGCAGACCGACATCAACCCGGCCGACTGGAACACCTTCCGCTCCGGCTTCGGCCTGTCGGGCTTCGCGGGCACGTTGCAGAGCGTGCACCCCGGCGGGTGCGCCGACCCCGGCTTCACCGGCGACGAGGGCGAGGCCGCCCTTGATGCCGAGTGGTCGAGCGCAGTGGCGCCCGACGCCACCATCATCGAGGCGAGCTGCGCCGGGACGGACACCACGTTCGGCGTCATGACCACGCTCCAGGGCCTGGTCAACGTCGGGCCACGCGGCTCGGTGATCACCGTCAGCTACGGCGGCTGCGAGATCGGCAACGGCCTCTCGTTCCTGTCCATGTGGACGCAGCTGGTCGAGCAGGCGGCCGCCGAGGGCATCTCGGTGTTCGTCTCGACCGGCGACAGCGCCGCCGCCGGGTGCGACAGCCCCAGCGCCAAGGAGGCGACTGGCGGCTTGGCGGTCAACGGCCTGGCCTCCAACCCATACGTGACGGGCATTGGCGGCACCGATTTCAGCGACACGGCCGATGGCAAGAACAGCACCTATTGGACGACGGGCAACACCGCCAGCGACGGATCGGCCAAGTCCTACATCCCCGAGATCCCGTGGGATGACAGCTGCGCCAGTTCGGTGATCTGGACGGCTGCCGGGGCCACGGGAGCCATCCCCTACTGCAACCTGCCAAAGCAGCCCTTGCTGAACCTCGTGGGCGGCAGCGGCGGCAAGAGCCTCTACTACACCAAGCC
>CAXUDP010000191.1:0-3475 GCA_964249735.1 uncultured Acetobacteraceae bacterium
ATCAGGAACAGGCCCGCGGCATTGAAGAAGGCGAGGATCAGGAACAGCACCGAGTGCACCGGATTGCGGGCGCTCACCACCATGGCGCCGGACACCACCAGCACGGCGGCGAACAGGTAGAAGGCAATCTCGGTTATCATCTCGTGCCTCGTCCGGTCAGCGGTACGGCGCGTCCTGCTCGAGGCGGCGCGCGAGCACCGACTCCCAGCGGTCGCCGTTCGCGAGCAGCTTGTCCTTGTTGTACATCAGCTCCTCGCGGGTCTCGGTGGCGAACTCGTAGTTCGGCCCCTCGACGATCGCGTCGACCGGGCAGGATTCCTCGCACAGCCCGCAATAGATGCACTTGGTCATGTCGATGTCGTAGCGCGTGGTGCGACGGGATCCATCCTCACGCGGCTCGGCCTCGATGGTGATGGCGGATGCCGGGCAGACCGCCTCGCACAGTTTGCAGGCGATGCAGCGTTCCTCGCCGTTGGGGTAGCGGCGCAGCGCGTGCTCGCCCTTGAAGCGCGGGCTGTAGTGCGCCTTCTCGTGCGGGTAGTTGATGGTGGCCTTGGGCGTGAACATGGCGCGCAACGTGACGCCGAGGCCGCCGATCAGCTCGGTCAGCAGGAAGGAACGCGCGGTCCGGTCAAGCAGGGCCATCAACTGATACCATGGTGCGGCAGGCCGGGCAGCAGCCCGGTCGCCATGAGGAAGCCCGCGGTCAGGACCATCCAGACCAGCGAGAACGGCAGGAAGATCTTCCAGCCGAGACGCATCAGCTGGTCGTAGCGGTAGCGCGGGAAGGTCGCGCGCACCCAGACGAACATGAACAGCACGAACACGATCTTCAGGATCAGCCAGATCGGGCCGGGCAGCCAGGTGAACGGGGCGACGTTGAACGGCGCCAGCCAGCCGCCAAGGAACAGGATGCTGGTCATCGCCGACATCAGGATCATGTTCATGTATTCGCCGAGGAAGAACAGCCCGAAGGCGAGCGAGCTGTACTCGACGAAGAACCCGGCCACCAGCTCGCTCTCGCCTTCGGGGAGGTCGAAGGGAGCGCGATTGGTCTCGGCCAGGGCGGAAATGAAGAACACCACGAACATCGGCAGCATCGGCAGGCAGAACCAGACGTGGCGCTGCGCCAGGATAATGTCGTTCAGGTTCAGCGAGCCGACGATCAGCAGGATCGAGACGATCACCAGGCCGAGCGACACCTCGTAGGAGACCATCTGCGCCGCCGATCGCAGGCCGCCCATGAAGGCGTACTTGGAATTCGACGCCCAGCCGGCGATCAGAATGCCGTAGACGCCGAGCGAGGACACCGCGAACAGGTAAAGCACACCGACGTTGATGTTGGCGATCGCCCAGCCGTTGTTGGTCGGGATCACCGCCCAGGCGATCATGGCCAGCACGAAGGTAAGGAACGGCGCCAGCAGGTAGAGCGCCCGGTTGGCGCCGGACGGGATCACCGTCTCCTTGGTCAGCATCTTGATCGCGTCGGCGAAGGTCTGCAGCAGGCCGAACGGTCCGACCACGTTCGGGCCCTTGCGCAGCTGCATGGCGCCCAGGATCTTGCGCTCGCCGTAGACCAGGTAGGCTACCGCCATCAGCAGCGGCACCAGGACGGCGAGGCACTCGCCTGCGGTCAGCAGGAGCAGGCCGAGGGCGGTGTGCAGGAAGAAGTGCTGCACGGGCCGCTACTCCGCCGCCTGCACGACCGGCCGGGCATAGATGCGCGAGCACTCCGCCATGGTCGGGCTGGCGCGGCTGATCGGGTTGGTCTGGTAGTAGTCGTGGATCACGGCGTTGAAGGCGGCGTTGCCCAGCGCGGATCGGTCACCGGCGGGGCCGGACAGGTCGGTGGCACCGAACCGCGGCAGCCCCTGTCGCGCGAACACCGGGTTGATCTCGGCTAGGCGGGCGCGGATCGCGGGCAGGTCGTCATAAGGCAGGGTGTGGCCGACCACCTCGGAGAAGGCGCGCAGGATGCGCCAGTCCTCACGGGCCTCGCCAGGCGGGAACACCGCCCCGAACCCGATCTGCACCCGACCCTCGGTATTCACATAGGTGCCGGGCTTCTCCAGGTAGGCGGCACCCGGCAGGATCACGTCGGCGCGCGCGGCGCCGGCATCGCCGTGATGGCCCTGATAGATCACGAAGGTGTCGGGCCCGATACGACCGGCGCCGATCTCGTCCGCCCCCAGCAGCCACAGCACGTCGACGCCGCCGCTCATCATGCCGGCGACCGAGCGGGCGCCGGGGCGCGGCACGAAGCCGAGATCCAGCGCTGCGACCCGGGAGGCGGCGTGGTGCAGCACGTTGAAGCCGTGCCAGTCGGGCGTGAGCGCGCCGACGCCTGCGGCCAGCGCCCAGGCAGCGGCCAGCACCGCGGCGCCATCCTCGCGGGCGATGGCGCCGTGGCCGACCACGATCATCGGCCGCTTCGCCGCCTTGAGCACGTCGGCGAAGGCCACGCTGCCCTCGATCAGGCCGGTCAGCGCCGAGGGACGGTCGCCGAGCGGCTCGACGTCATAGGTCAGGTCGGGGCCGGATGCCGCGATCACGCCGACGGGGAAGTTGCCGGCGAGCCAGCGCTTGCGGATCCGGGCGTTGATCACCGGGGATTCCTGCCGCGGGTTGCAACCGACCAGCAGCAGCGCGTCCGCCTCCTCGATGCCGGCGATCCCGGTGTTGAAGGTGTAGAACTCGCGGCGGCTGGTGTCGTACTGCGCCCCGTCCTGTCGGCAGTCGATGTTGCCGGAGCCGAGCGCGGTCATGAGGTCCTTGAGCGCCACCATGCTCTCGGCGTCGCACAGGTCGCCGGCCACGGCGCCGATCCGCTCGCCGCGCACGCCGTCGAGGCGACGCGCGATCGCCACGAAGGCATCCTGCCAGCTGACCGGCTGCAGCCTGCCGTGCACGCGCAGCCAGGGACGGTCAAGGCGACGGCGCCTGAGCCCGTCGAACGAGAACCGACCCTTGTCGGCCATCCACTCCTCGTTCACCTCGTCGTTGGTGCGCGGCTGTATGTTGAGGATCTCGGCGCCGCGTGCGCCGGCGCGGATGTTGGTGCCGGTGGCGTCGAGCACGTCGATCGAGTCGGTGCGGTTCAGCTCCCATGGCCGTGCGGTGTAGGCGTTGGGGCGGGAGGTGAGCGCGCCCACCGGGCAGATGTCGATCAGGTTGCCGGACAGCTCGGTGGTCAGCGCCTTCTCGACATAGGTGGTGATCTCCATGTTCTCGCCGCGCGAGGTGGCGCCGAGCTCCGGCACGCCGGCCACCTCGGAGGCGAAGCGGACGCAACGCGTGCACATGATGCAGCGCGTCATCACCGTCTTGACCAGCGGGCCCAGATACTTGTCCTGCACCGCACGCTTGCTTTCCGCATAGCGCGAATGGTCGGAGCCATAGGAGAAGGCCTGGTCCTGCAGGTCGCACTGGCCGCCCTGGTCGCAGATCGGGCAGTCCAGCGGGTGGTTGATGAGCA
>CAXUDP010000192.1:0-3459 GCA_964249735.1 uncultured Acetobacteraceae bacterium
CCCGTGATCATGTTCTTCACGTAGTCGGCGTGGCCGGGGCAGTCGACGTGGGCGTAGTGGCGGTTGGCGGTCTCGTACTCGACATGGGCGGTCGAGATGGTGATGCCGCGCGCCCGCTCTTCTGGCGCCTTGTCGATCTGGTCGTAGGCGGTGTAGATGGCGCCGCCCGACTTCGCCAGCGTCTTGGTGATCGCGGCGGTCAGGGACGTCTTGCCGTGGTCGACATGGCCGATCGTGCCGATGTTGCAGTGCGGCTTGTTCCGCTCGAATTTAGCCTTTGCCATCGTTCGTCTCCGTTGGCCCGCCGCCCCAGCTCATCGCGGGTTGCCGGTCGGGTTGGAAGGGGTCTGAGTAGTGCGAGCCTTAGCTACCAGCGGTAGTGGCTGAAGGCCTTGTTGGCTTCCGCCATCCGGTGCGTGTCTTCGCGCTTCTTCACCGCCGAGCCGCGGTTGTTCACCGCGTCCAGCAACTCGTTCGACAGCCGGTCCTGCATCGTGTGCTCGCCGCGCTTGCGCGAGCTGTCGATCAGCCAGCGGATCGCGAGTGCCTGGCGGCGCTCGGTACGGACCTCGACCGGCACCTGGTAGGTGGCGCCGCCGACGCGACGCGAACGCACCTCGACGGCCGGCTTCACGTTGTCCAGCGCCTCGTGGAACATGCGCACCGGATCGGCGGCGGACCCGCCGCGGCGGCGCATGGATTCCAACGCCCCATAGACGATGCTCTCGGCGGTGGACTTCTTGCCGTCGTACATCAGCGCGTTCATGAAACGCGTGATGACGACGTCACCGAACTTCGGATCGGGAAGAATATCGCGCTTCACAGCGCGGCGGCGGCGGCTCATGCCTGATGCTCCTTACTTCGGCCGCTTGGCGCCGTAGAGCGAACGGCGCTTGCGGCGCTTGGCGATGCCCTGGGTATCGAGCACGCCGCGGAGGATATGGTAGCGCACCCCGGGAAGGTCCTTCACGCGACCGCCGCGGATCAGCACCACCGAGTGCTCCTGCAGGTTGTGGCCCTCGCCAGGAATGTAGCTGACCACCTCGAAGCCGTTGGTCAGGCGCACCTTGGCCACCTTGCGCAGCGCCGAGTTCGGCTTCTTCGGCGTGGTCGTATAGACGCGGGTGCAGACGCCGCGCTTCTGCGGGCAGCCCTGCAGAGCCGGAACCTTGTTGCGCTTGGGCGCGGGCTCGCGTCCCTTGGCGATCAGCTGGTTGATGGTCGGCATGCGCCCTTCCCGATCCTCGACAGTCGGTTGGCCAACCTTCCCATCGAGAGGACCGAAATCGCCATCCACAACAAAAAGCCGCAGGAACGGGACGAACCCTTCCGCGGTGTTCTGACCACATGCGGCCTTGGCCCCCTGTAGCAACGGGGACGGCGCCGCACGCGAGGTGCTGCATCTGGCGGCTTCCGACCGTCTTGGGACGGGGCTAGCCGAGGGGCGGATAACTACGAGCGCGGGGGCCCCAAGTCAAGCACATGCACCCGGCCACGCGACGATTCGGAAGGCTTCTGCGGCAGGCCAGGTATTCCGTCCCGCAGGATCCGTGTTGGTCAAGAAGAAGGCCGGCCAGGTTGCCCCGGCCGGCCTCGATGATGGTATTCCCGCAGGGCAGGAGCGACCTACTCCGCCGCCTTGACCGCCGGCGTCGGCACCTCGCGCCCGATGACCCGCTGCTTGTCGTGGCCGGCGGCCACGGCACGCAGCTTGTTCATCACCGAACCCGTTCCCGCCGGAATCAGGCGGCCGACGATGACATTCTCCTTGAGCCCGTTCAGCGTATCCACCTTGCCGGCCGTCGCCGCCTCGGTGAGCACGCGCGTGGTCTCCTGGAACGAGGCCGCCGAGATGAACGAGTGCGTCTGCAGCGAAGCCTTGGTGATGCCCTGCAACACCGGCATAGCGTGCGCCGGTCGCTCGTTCGCCTGCACCCGCTTGGCGTTCTCGCCCTCGTACTCGATGCGGTCCACCGTCTCACCGATCAGGTAGGTCGTGTCGCCCGGCTCGAGGATCTCGACCTTCTGCAGCATCTGGCGGACGATCACCTCGATGTGCTTGTCGTTGATCTTCACGCCCTGCAGCCGGTAGACGTCCTGGATCTCGTTGACCAGGTAGTCCGACAGCGCCTCGACGCCCAGCACCTTCAGGATGTCATGCGGCACGCGAGGCCCGTCGACCAGCGGATCGCCCCTGCGCACGAAGTCGCCTTCCTGCACCGAAACGTGCTTGCCCTTCGGGATCAGGTAGTCGGTCTCCTCCTGCGTCTCGTCGTTCTTCACGATCACCCGGCGCTTGGCCTTGTAGTCCTTGCCGAACTCGATGCGGCCATCGGTCTCAGCGATGATCGCGTGGTCCTTCGGCCGCCGCGCCTCGAACAGCTCCGCCACGCGCGGCAGGCCGCCGGTGATGTCGCGCGTCTTCGAGCCCTCGCGCGGGATGCGCGCCAGCACGTCGCCCGCCGCCACCACCGCCCCGTTCTCGACCGACAGGATCGAGTCCGGCTGCAGGAAATAGCGCGCCTCGCCGCCGTTGCCGAGCTTGAGCACCTCGCCGCGCTCGTCCTTCAGCTGCAGCCGCGGACGCAGGTCCACGCCCTTGGACGCCTGCTTGTAGTCCACCACCACCTTGGAGGTGAGGCCGGTGACCTCGTCCATCCGCTCCACCAGGGTGATGGAGTCGATCAGGTCGAGATACTCCACCGTGCCGGCACGCTCGGTGATGATCGGCAGGGTGTACGGGTCCCACTCGGCCAGCTTCTGCTGCCGCGACACCGTCGCCCCCTCGTCGACCAGCAGCCTGGCGCCGTAAGGCACCCGGAACCGGGCCCGCTCGGTGCCCTTCTCGTCGGTCAGCACGATCTCGCAGTTGCGCGACATCACCACCGGCACGCCCTGGCTGTTCTGCACCACCGCGCGGTTCTTCACCGTGACGATGCCGTCATGCGACGCCTCGACCATCGACTGTTCCGCGCCGCGCTGCGCGGCACCGCCGATGTGGAAGGTGCGCATGGTCAGCTGCGTGCCCGGCTCGCCGATCGACTGCGCCGCGATCACGCCCACCGCCTCGCCGATGTTGACCGGGGTGCCGCGGGCGAGGTCGCGCCCATAGCACAGGCCGCATACGCCGACCCGGCTGTCGCAGGTCAGCACCGAGCGGATCAGCATGCTCTCGACCGCCGCATTCTCGACCAGTTCCGCTTCCGCCTCCCCGATCAGGGTGTTGCGCGGCAGCACCACATGCCCGTCGGCCGGAGCCAGTACGTCGGTCGCCGTCGTGCGGCCGAGGATACGCTCCGACAGCGACGACACCACCTCGCCGCCATCCATCACCGCGCGCACGGTCAGACCGCGCTCGGCGCCGCAATCCTCCTCGACGATGATGCAGTCCTGCGCCACGTCGACCAGGCGGCGGGTCAGGTAGCCCGAGTTCGCGGTCTTCAGCGCCGTGTCCGCGAG
>CAXUDP010000193.1:0-1383 GCA_964249735.1 uncultured Acetobacteraceae bacterium
CTGTAAAGTGAGCCGCGCCCTGATCGGCCGCACGGTGCGCCGCATCCGGCTGGAGCAGGGGCTGACGCAGCAGGTGCTGGCGACGCGGCTCGGCATCTCGGCGAGCTACCTGAACCTGATCGAGCACGACCAGCGCAACGTCACCGCCTCCTTGCTCATCAAGCTGGCCGAAATCCTGCGCCTGGACCTGGCCGCCCTGTCCGGCACGTCCGAGCGGCAGCTGGAGGTGGGGCTGCGCGAGGTGTTCGCCGACCCGATGCTGGCCGCCGAGCCGGTGCCGGACCCGGAGGTGGCCGCGCTGGCCGCCGGCAACCCGAACGCGGCGCGCGCCATCCTGGCCCTGTACCGCGCCTGGCGGGTGGCGCGGGAGGATTCGAGCGGCATCGCGCTGCCCTCCGGCCGCCGCCTGCTGCTGCCGAACGAGGAGGCGCGGGACCTGTTCAACGACCGCGGCAACCACTTCCCCGAGCTGGAGGCGGCAGCCGAGGCGCTGGTGGGGCACCTGGGCGCCAGCCCGGCCGAGACCAACCACGCCATCGCCGAACGCCTGCGCCGCCATCACGGCCTGGTGGTGCGGGTCGGCCCGCTGGAGGGCGCGCTGCGCCGCTACGAGCCGGCCGACCGCGTGCTCACCCTGTCCGAGCAGCTGCCGCGGGAGAGCCGCGGCTTCCACATGGCGTTCCAGATCATGCTGCTGGAGGCGCGCGACGCCGTGGAGGCGGTGCTGGAAAGTGCCGCGCCGAGCACGGCGGAGGCGGCGCAGCTGATCCGCATCGGCCTGCTGAACTACGCCGCCGGCGCCGTGCTGATGCCCTACGCCGCCTTCGCCGGCACCGCGCGGGAGCTGCGGCACGACGTGGAGGCGATGGCGCGGCGCTTCGGCGTGTCGTTCGAGCAGGCGTGCCACCGCCTGTCCTCCTTGCAGCGCCCGACCCAGCGCGGCGTCCCGTTCTTCTTCCTGCGCATCGACCCGGCGGGCAACGTCAGCAAGCGGTTCTCCGGCGCCGGCTTCCCGTTCGCGCGGTTCGGCGGCTCCTGCCCGCGCTGGGTGGTGCACGGCGCGCACGCGACGCCGGGCCTGCTGCAGGTGCAGGTGGCGCAGCTGCCGGACGGCGCCGCCTTCCTGTGCTTCGCCCGCAGCGTGACGGGGGTGGCCAGCGCGTGGGGCGAGCCGCCGCCGGTGCACGTGGTGGCCATGGGGTGCGACGCGGCGAACGCGCCGGAGCTGGTCTATGCCGACCGGCTGGACCTCGCCTCCGCCGCCGTCGGCATCGGGCTGTCCTGCCGCCTGTGCGACCGGGCGCATTGCCGCAGCCGGGCGTTTCCGCCGCTGGAGCACCGGCTGGCGCTGGACCCGCACACCGCGAGCGACAGCCCGTACCG
>CAXUDP010000193.1:1483-3451 GCA_964249735.1 uncultured Acetobacteraceae bacterium
GGGCTCGCGCCGTACCGCAACCTGCACTTCGCCGGGTGGGACCTGCACGGCGAGGACCTGGCCGAGGCGGTCAAGGAGCACCGCGTGCTCGACCGCGACCAGACGGACATGGTCGAGGCGCCGCTGTCGCGGATGAAGCCGTGGCCCGCCGTCGGCAGCAAGGATTTCTGCAAGAACGTGGACGGCGACAACAAGCTCGTCGGCAGCCACCGCGAGGCGGTTGAGCAGATTCGCGCCGACATCTGCAGCTATCGCGAGACCTCGGGCGTGCGCAACGTCGTCATGGTCAACCTCGCCTCCGTCGAGCGCTGGCCGGACCTGACGCTGGAGGTGCTGCAATCCACCGCCGCCTTCGAGCGCGGCCTGGACGCCGGGGACCCGGCGATCAGCCCCGCCATGCTCTACGCCTACGCCGCCATCGTGGAGGGCGTGCCGTACGGCAACTTCACCCCGAGCCTGGCCGCCGACATCCCGGCGCTGACCCGGCTGGCGGAGCAGCGCTGCGTGCCGGTCGCGGGCAAGGATGGCAAGACCGGGCAGACCTTCATCAAGACGGTGCTCGCCCCCGCGTTCCGCGCCCGCTCGCTGTATGTCGAAGGCTGGTTCTCGACCAACATCCTCGGCAACCGCGACGGCCTGGCGCTCGACAACCCGGACAGCCTGCGCTCCAAGCTGAACACCAAGGGCAACGTGCTGGAGGACATCCTGGGCTATCCGGTGGAGGACCACCTGGTGAACATCCAGTACTACAAGCCGCGCGGCGACAACAAGGAAGCCTGGGACAACATCGACCTGGTCGGCTTCATGGGCCAGAAGATGCAGATGAAGGTGAACTTCCTCTGCCGCGACAGCATCCTGGCCGCCCCCCTGGTGATCGAGATCGCCCGCGTGCTGGACCTCGCCAAGCAGCGCGGCAAGGGCGGCATCCAGGAGCAGCTTGGCATCTTCTTCAAGGCGCCGATGACCCCGGCCGGACGCCGCGAGGAGCACGCCTTCCCGGTGCAGGAGCGCAACCTGCTCGACTGGCTGGCCGCGGCCTGATGGATGGCGGCCAACGCAGCGGGGTGGGTTCGCTCACCCCGCTGGCGGCGGAGCTGGGCGACCTCAAGCGCACCCGGGACGCGTCCTCGCCGGACAGCCTGGCGGTGCGCGCGTTCCGCCGGGCCTGGGGCCGCCTGGCCGCGGGAGAGGACGCCCGGGCCGTGGCGCTGTCCACGGCGGCGGACGCGCTGGCCGCCGCACGGCTCGGCGGCATCGACCGGGCGGTGCTCGAAGCGGCCGGAGCGCCGGACCCGGCCACCGTCCTGCGCCGCAGCTTCGACGAGACCGCCGGCCCGGTCGCCCCCGCGCTACGGGCAGCGCTGCGCAGCCACCTGGGCGGACGAGCCAGCCCCGCCGCGGCGCCTGCCTTCGCCGAGGCGCTCATCCGCCAGCCCCGTGCCGGCGCCACCTGCCCCGGCAAGCCGCGCCTGGTGCTGGAGCCGCCGGAGAACCACGGCGACCATTGCCTGGTGGTGGCCGTGCTCGGCGCCGTGCTCGCCGGGACCTACGGGGCCGACCCGGCGGTCGTGTTCGTGGCAGGCCTGGCGCATCACCTGCACAACGCCCTGCTGCCCGACAGCGGGTTCGCCGGGGAGATCCTGCTCGGGGACGAGTTGGCCCCGCTCATGCGCCGCCTGTTCGAGCGCGAGCTGGCCACCCTCGCTCCCCCCGTCGCCGCCACCGTGCGGGCCGCCCTGGCCACCATCGGCGACGCCGAAACGCCCGAGGGACGCGCCTTCAACGCCGCCGACGTGATGGACCGGGTGCTGCAGATGCGGCAGTACGACCGGGTGGCGTCGTTCACCACCGCCCAGGCGCTCGACGATCTCGAACTGGTCCATGCCGGCCCGTTGCAGGCGTTCCATCAGGCGGTGCTGGCGGAGGCCGGCCTGCCGTGATGCTGCGCAGCCCCGTCACGCGGCGCGC
>CAXUDP010000194.1:0-3445 GCA_964249735.1 uncultured Acetobacteraceae bacterium
CCTGATCAGCCTGTGCGACGAGTTCTGCGCGCTGGAGCGCCAGCATGACAGCTGGATCTACGACGACGGTGCGAATTACACCGAGGACGAGGACAAGCAGACGGCCGGACTGAAGCCCATCGAAGCCGCGCAAACGGTGCTGCGCGACCGCATCTGCAAGATCAGCTCCGCGACGGTCGCCGGCATCCAAGCCAAGGCACGAGCCCTTGTGGCCTGGGATGCGGAGTTGCCGGCTGAGGACGAATGCACCGACACCAACGAGCACCTGCTCAACTCCATCCTGCGCGATTTGCTGGGCGGGGATGGTGCAGGTGGTTCGGTTCCGGCGGGTGCCGTGCTGCAGCCCAATACCGACGCCGCCGTATTCGCCGCCTGCGCCACAGCACGCCGCCTGCACGCGGAGGTCAATGCCTGGGATAGCCACGAGGACCTGCCCGAAGATCTCCTGCAGCGCTGGAAAAACGCCGTTCACGAAGTAGGCGCCATGCCTGTCGGTACGCTTGCAGGCATGCGTGCCAAAGCCGTGCTCCTTCTCGAGGAGAACGAAGGCGGGGAGTTCAACCACTCGTTCGGCGAACAGGGTGCACTGCTCATGCTGCAGCAACTCGCCGGCATCGAGGCGTCGTGAGCAGCGGCCGTCCCTGGACACCGGAGGAGGACGCCACCGTGCGTCGCCTCCGGGCGACCGGCCTGCGGTGGTGCGACGTCGGCACCCAACTTGGCCGCGATGGCGCCTGCTGCCGCCTGCGGATCACCAAGACGCTGCGCGAGCCGGATCCGCTGGCCGCGGTGGTGGGTGCCGCGAAGGCGGCGCAGCCGAAGCCGCCCGGCCGTGACGAGTATGGATCCGCGCCGCTGCCGTCCGGCAGTCCGCTGACCTGGAACCAGATCAACGCCGGCACCGTGCTTGAGGGGAGGGACTACCGGTGACGGCGGCTCCTCACCCTGACGCTGCCCTGCTGGCCCTGTGCGAGCAGCTCGCCGAGATGCAGGCCGAGTGGCAGCGCCTGTACGACCTGACGCCCGACGACGGTCCGAAAACGCCAGCGGATGAGGCGTGGGAGCACTACGCAAGCAATGTCTGGCCGGGGGTCGGACCATCGGCTCGGTCGCTTTTACCCAACGACGAGGATGTGCCCGGGAGACTGCTCCTTCACCATCCCTCTAGCCTTGAAGGGTTGGCAGCCAAGGCTGCTGCAATTCTCGCTCTCGATGATGCTGCTCACCATACGCGAGATTGTCGAGACGACGCGTTCGAGTTGCAGGAGTCGCTTCTCAAAGACGTGGTCGAGGCGAACGCGCGTGCCGGTGCACAGCCATGACCGCGCCCGGCGAAATCTACACGTTCGAGCTCCGGCGCGAGAAGCCCGGCGGCGACTACGTCGGCAAGATCGTGGACGACTACGGCTGGGTCATCAGCATCCGCGGCACGCTCGACCCGGACCGCAAGATCATCACCGGCACCGGCACGCTGGGTCCGACGCCGCATCGGGAGACAGCGTGATGGACGCCCTGATCCGTGCCGGCGGCCTCTACAACGGCCACGGCCACCCGATCGCCGACAAGCCGCTGGCGCCGTTCAATGCGGCGGTGCTTGCCCGGCCGGCCTCCAACCACTTCCATGACCTCGACATGGTGCAGGTCCACGGCCCGTTCACCGCCGACGCCATCCTGTGCCTGCCGGCCGACGACGAGCTTCGGATCGAGCCGGACGACATCGCCGACATCGTGATGGTGCTGGAGCGCGGTGGCATCGTGGTGATCCACGGCTTCACGCATTACGCGCCAGGAGCCGCCTGGCAGATGCACATCCTGCCGCTGCTGGGTGGAGGCCGGGCATGAAGCGCCGGTTCTGTTCGGCAGCCCATCGCCAGATCGCCGAGTGGGCCTGCCCGCAGGGGTGGGACTGGAAGATCACCCAGGCCGGCCACATCCAGTGGCGACACCCTCGGGTCAAGAGGGCGATCTACACTTCGGCGACGCCCTCCGACTGCCACGCGGTGATCAAGGCGAAGGCCGTGTTCAAGCGCATCTCCTTGCACACCGGCAGCCCATAGCATGGCCGACCGCGTCCGCCCGCCCGCGGTGGCCGCCATGACCGGCCTGTCCCTGCGCAAGGTGCAGGAAATGGCCGCAGCCGGTCAGCTGCCCGGCGCGGCGAAGCTGGGCGGCGTCTGGACATTCGACCCTGCTGCCGTGCGCGGCTGGATCCGGCAAAAGGAACTTGAGGCATGTCGCGCAGGCGGCCGGGGAATCTCTACCTCCGCGGCGACACCTATTGGGGACGCATCACGATCGGTGGATGCGAGCATCGACGAAGCCTACGAACAGATAATCCGCGGGAGGCGGCGCGCCGGCTCAAGGACTGGCGGCTCAAGCTCGAGCGGTCGCAGTTCGGGGACGGGGAGGCGCCTCGGTGGCGGGACGCCGTCGTCCGCTGGGCCAGGGAAGTCCTACCCGGCGCCGTGAAGCCGCAGGTGGCCCGGCGCTACCTCACGTCGGTGTCCTCGCTCGAGGAGACCTTCGGCGACCTCCGGGTCAACGAGATCACCAGCCGGCGCATCGCCGAGTACATCTCCCGCCGCACCGGGCGCGTGACCAACGCGACGATCCGGCGTGACTTGACGGCGCTGTCGCGGCTGCTGGCGAGCTGCATCGCGTGGGGATGGATCACCGAGAACCCGGCCAGGAACTTCGACCGGACCATCATCCGGGAGCGGCGCGACCCGCACCAGGCGCCAGCGCCGCGTGACCTGGAAACGGTCATCCAGGCCTGTCCCGACGGGATGGCGCGGGTGCTCCGCCTGCTGGAGGCCACCGGGATGCGCGAGGACGAGGCGGTCACGCTGGCGGCGGAGGAGGTCGACCCGGTGCGTCGGCAGATCCGCCTGATCCGGACCAAGACCAACCGACCACGCACCATCGCCTGGGTGACGCCGGGCGGCGACGCCACGCCGGCCCTGGCGGCCGGCGAACCGGAGGGCGTGCTGTTCCGGAACAGGGCAGGGGACCCGTATGCGAACTTCGCCAGCAACTTCGGCCAGGTGATCCGGCGGGTTGTGGCGGAGGAAAAGGCGGCCGGCCGTGTGTTCCGGCGCTTCAGGGTGCACGACCTCAGGCACGGCTTTGCGATCCGGTGGCTGAAGGCAGGCGGGGACATCTATCGCCTGTCGCGGCACCTGGGGCATACTTCGGTCAAGACGACGGAGATCTACCTCGCCTCCCTGACATCGGACGAGCTCGACGCCATACACGGCCACGGCACGAATGACGGCACAGGGGAAAACGAGGAAGACGAACAGAGGTTGCCGGAAACGACCTAGTGCGTTGATCTAGCACTAGGTTCATCAAGCCGGACAGGTGGCCGAGTGGTTTAAGGCAGCGGTCTTGAAAACCGCCGCGGGTGCAAGCCCGCCGTGGGTTCGAATCCCACCCTGTCCGCCAG
>CAXUDP010000195.1:0-2204 GCA_964249735.1 uncultured Acetobacteraceae bacterium
TTCCGCGACGGGCGCGCGCTGGACGAGGGCGCCCTGCTCGCGCCGATGAACACCTATGGCGCCACCAAGGCCGCCGCCGACCTTGCCCTGGCGGCGATGGCGGCGGACGGGCTGCACGCGATCCGGCTGCGCCCGTTCAACCATGCCGGGCCCGGCCAGGCGCCCGACTTCGCGATCCCGGCCTTCGCGCGGCAGATCGCGCTGATCCGGGCCGGCCGCCAGGAGCCGGTGCTGCGCACCGGAAACCTCCAGCCCTACCGCGACTTCCTCGACGTGCGCGACGTGTGCCGGGCCTACGCGCTGTGTCTGGCCCATGCCGACCGGCTGCCGCCCGGTACGATCCTGAACGTCGCGTCCGGCACCGCGCGTCGGATCGGCGACGTGCTGGACGGGCTGCTCGCCGCGGCCGGCCTGTCGGTGACGATCGAGAGCGATCCCGGGCGCGCCCGGCCCACCGACATCCCGCGCGCGACCGGTGACGCCACCCGCCTGCGCGACACGCTCGGCTGGGCGCCGGAGATCCCGTGGGAGCGCACGCTGCACGACGTGATCGACGACTGGACCCTGCGGGTCGCGGCCGAAGCCTGAGGCCGCACCCTTCCGCCTGCCGGACTTGCCCTCGTCCCGAAGGAGCCTCCCGTTGATGCCCCGCCTCCTTGCCGACCGCCTGGTCGAGCGCTTCTTCCGCTACCTCGCGATCACCAGCCAAAGCGACGCGCGCGCGACCGCCGTGCCCAGCACGCCGGGCCAGTGGGAGATGGTGCGCCTGCTGGCCGGGGAGCTGGAGGAGCTCGGCCTGTCCGACATCCACCTCGACGAGCACGCGGTGCTGACCGCACGCCTGCCCGGCACGGTCGCGGACGTCCCCCGGATCGGCTTCTGCGCCCATGTCGACACCGTGGATGTCGGTCTGTCGCCGCACGTCAGGCCGCGCCGCGTGCGCTTCGACGGTACCGACCTGTGCCTCAACCCGGAGCGCGACATCTGGCTCCGTGTCGCCGAGCACCCGGAGATCCGGCCCTACGCCGGGCAGGAGGTGATCGTGTCCGACGGCACCAGCGTGCTGGGGGCCGACAACAAGGCGGCGGTGGCGGTGGTGATGACGCTGCTCGACAACCTGGCGAGCGAGCGGCCACCGCACGGCGACGTGGTGGTGGCCTTCGTGCCGGACGAGGAGATCGGGCTGCGCGGCGCCAAGGCCCTGGACCTCCTCCGCTTCCCCGTCGACTTCGCCTACACCATCGACGGCTGCGAGACCGGCGAGTTCGTGTTCGAGACCTTCAACGCGGCGCAGGCGGCGATCCGGATCGAGGGGGTGACCACGCACCCGATGTCGGCCAAGGGGGTGCTGGTCAATCCCGTGCTGGTGGCGGCCGACCTGATCGCACGCTTCGACCCGCTCGACACGCCGGAGCACACCGCCGGCAGGGAAGGCTACTGCTGGGTCAACGGCATGATCGCCAACGCCGCCACCGCCGAGCTGTCGATCCTGGTCCGCGACTTCGACGACACCCGCTTCGCCGCGCGCAAGCAGGAGGTCGCGGAGGCGGTCGCGGCGACGCAGGCCGCCCACCCGCGGGCGACGGTGTCCTGCCGCATCACCGACACCTACGCCAACATCGCGTCCAGCCTGGGCAACGACCGGCGCAGCCTCGGGCTGATGCAGGCTGCGTTCGAGGCGGAAGGCATCGAGCCCAGGGTGATCGCCATGCGCGGCGGCACCGACGGCTCGGCGTTGTCGGCGCGTGGCATCCCGACGCCGAACTACTTTACCGGCGCACTCAATTTCCACTCCCCGTTCGAGTTCCTGCCGGTGCCGGCGTTCGAGCGCTCCTACCGGCTCACCGAGCGGATCGTGCGCCTGGCGGCCGCCCCGGACCGGGCTGCCCACGGCCGAACTGCTCCGGGCTGAACCGCTCCAGCTCCTCGTGGTGCAGCAGGTGGACGTCGTTGGTGCGTGCGAGCGCCACGGCGGCGGCGGTGTAGCGGGCGTTGGACACCACGGCCGCGAACCGGGCGCGATGGTGCAGCCGTGCCGCGGACACCTGCTGCACCGACGCGTTGCCGACCGCTCCCCGATAAAGCTTGCACTGCACCACCAGGATCGCGCCGTTCCGCCTGGCCAGCACGTCTGCCCCCTGGTCGCCGCTGGCGGCGGTGACCTGCGCGTCCCAGCCCGCGCGGCGCAGCAGGAGCGCGCAGTG
>CAXUDP010000195.1:2304-3423 GCA_964249735.1 uncultured Acetobacteraceae bacterium
GACGACACCAGCTGCAGCCGCCTGACCTGCAGCCGGTCGCGCTGCGACGCAATCTCGGCCGAGACCACGCGCAGCGCCCTGGCGCGCCGGTGCCAGGTCGTCCAGCCACGGCCGATCCGACGCAGGCCGACAGCGACCGCCGCCAGCGCTGCGCCGACAAGCAGGAGAACCGGTGCCGCGGCAGGGTGGTGCAGGGCGGAGGAGGGAGGCTGCCGCGTCGGGCCAGGAGTGACGTCGGCGGGACGGAAGAACAGCGGCGGCTCGCCCGCTTCCGGTGGCGTCCGGCGCAGCAGGAGCAGGCCGTTCCTGGCGCCGATCCGCTCCCAGCCCTGGTCTGGCCGCACGACGAAGCAGTGGCTGCCCGCCGTGACCTGGCCATGAGCCGGCATCCGGACGCTCGGCCTCGGCTCCGAACAGGCCAGCAGCGTGGTCACGCCGTGCAGCAGCGGCGCCGCACCGGCGGACCGCGACAGGAAGGACAGGCAGAGCACGGCCGGGAAGAACGGCGTGGCGCGAATCTGGACCTCTTCCGGAAGGCATGGATGAGCCGCTTCCTACGGCCTCGCATCGTCCTGGGCCAGGGCCCATGGCCGGTCGCGGCATGACGGACCGGCGGGCCGGCCGACGCCCGCCTGCGCCCAGCCGGATGGTGGAAATGGTTAATCATCTAACAAGACCGTGAGTAACTTAATTGTGATACGTAGTCGGGCAGGACGTAACTGGCTGTAGATGCAGCAAATATTCGGCAGTAAGATTACGTTCTAGAAATGACATTGGGCAGGCTGTTAACGGTTCTATAACGAAATGAACGTCAGTTATCCCGTTCAACGGGGCCGGAGCTTCCAATGTCGACCCAAGCCGCATCCACGATCTTCGTCGGGAGCTCGCTCGACCTGAACGACCTCGCCGCTGCCGCACTCGCCGACCCGCTGCTGGCCGATGGCGACATCGGCTTCTACGGCCACATGGACGGCGTGGTCACCACGTTCGAGGACGGCACGGAGCAGTCGCTCCTGTCGGAATGGGCAGGCACCGGTTCCGGCCTGGTGGAGCTGTCGCAGCCCGAGCCGATGGCCATCATGTCGGTGACGATCGCCAACACCGGCACCAAGGCGATCA
>CAXUDP010000196.1:0-3382 GCA_964249735.1 uncultured Acetobacteraceae bacterium
CGATCACCTCGTCCGCGTAGCTTTGCAGCAGGTCCGCCTCCTCGTGCAGCACGCACAGCCCGTTGACCGTGACCCCTGCCGCGGCCAGCCGGTCGCGCGCCAGCTGCGGCGGGTCGCCGGCGTTGTTGCGACCGTCGCCCGCCACATCGACCACCCGGCGTGCCGCCGGGCCGGGCAGGGTGGCCAGCAGGGCTTCCGCGGCGGCCAGGGCCTCGCCGATCGCCGTCTCGCCGGCCGGGACGATGCGCGGCGCGTCCGCCACCGCCTGCGCGAACGCGGCCACCTCGGCCGGCGTGGCCACCCGGGTCCAGTCCAGCACCACCGCCTGCGCGCCCGGGCCGGACCACAGCAGCAGGCTGAGCAGGCTGGCCCGGCGCGCGCCGCCGAGCAGGCCGGCCACCACCGCCGGGTCCCGCAAGGCGGCGCCGAGCCCGCCGGCCAGCAGGTTGAATTCCTCGAACGTGACGCTGGCCGATCCGTCCAGCGCCAGCACCAGGGCGAGGTCGGCGTCCAGCTCAGGCCGCCAGCCGCTCGTGCCGCAGCTGCGCCGTCAACGCGTCGAGCGCGCGCTCGGTGCGGTCCAGCATCTCGGTGACTTCGGCCGCGGTCATCACCAGCGGCGGGCTGAACGCGACCGTGTCGTTGGCCAGGGCGCGGACGATGACGCCGTGCGCCTCGCCCAGCTTGGCCAGGCGGCCGGCGAGCCTGAGCGCCGGGTCGAAGTTGCGGCGGGCCGCCTTGTCGGCCACCAGCTCGAACGCGCCGATCATGCCGATGCCGCGCACCTCGCCCACCAGGGGGTGCCCGGCGAAGCGGCGGCGCAGCTGCTCCTGCATGTGCGGGCCTGTCTCGCGCACGTGCTCCACGATGCCGATTTCGTCGTAGATCTTCAGCGCCTCGATCGCGACCGCCGCGGCGACCGGGTGGCCGGAATAGGTGTAGCCGTGGCCGAAGGTGCCGATGCGGTGGCTTTCCTCCGCGATCGGGCGGAACACCCGCCCGCTGACCAGGGTGGCCGAGATCGGCAGAAAGGCGGCCGACAGCGCCTTGGCGCAGGTGACGATGTCCGGCTGCATGTGGAACGTCTGCGTGCCCCAGTAGGCGCCGGTGCGGCCGAAGCCGCAGATCACCTCGTCGGCCACCAGCAGGATGTCGTGGCGCTGCAGCACGGCGCAGACCTTCTCGAAGTAGCTGGCGGGCGGCAGGATCACCCCGCCGGCGCCCATCAGCGGCTCGGCGAACATCGCCGCGATGGTGTCCGCCCCCTCGGCCAGGATCAGGCGCTCCAGCTCCTCGGCGCAGCGGGTGGCGAAGGCTTCCTCGCCCTCGCCCTCCAGCGCGCCGTGGTAGAAGTGCGGCGTCCCCGTATGGATGAAGCCGGGCAGCGGCAGGTCGAACGAGCGGTGGTTGTACGGCAGCCCGGTGATGGAGGCGGCGGCCAGGGTGATGCCGTGGTAGCCCTTGATGCGGCCGATGATCTTCTTCTTCGCCGGCCGGCCCAGCGCGTTGTTGTAGTACCAGGCCAGCTTGACCGCCGTGTCGTTCGCCTCCGACCCGGAGTTGGCGAACATCACCCGCGCATCCTCCAGCGGCGCCCGCTCGGCCAGCATCTCGGACAGGTCGATCAGCGGGCCGTGCGACTTGGCGGTGAACGAGTGGTAGAACGGCAGCACCCGCATCTGGTCGTAGGCCGCGCGGGCCAGCCGCTCGTTGTCGAAGCCGAGCGAGGCGCACCACAGCCCGGCGACGCCCTCGATGTACTCGCGCCCGTCCTCGTCCCACACCCGCACGCCCTGGCCGCGGCTGATGACGGTGGGGCCGGCGTCCTCGTGCGCCAGCAGGTCGGTGTAGGGGTGCATCGTGTGCGCGACGTCGCGCGCGGCGGCGGAGTTCGGGCGGACGGGCATCCTGCGTCTCCTGCGAAGGTATGCCGGGCAGAATAGGCGCTTTGCGGCGGCCGGCGTAACCCCGCGCCCGCTTCCGGCGCGCCGTGCGGCAGGCTATGAGGGCGGCCGGACAGGGAGGTCGCGGATGCGTCGGATGGGTGTGGCGGCAATGGTCGTGCTGTGCGCGGTGGGGCTGTCCGCGGAGGCGCGGCAGCGCGAGCCGCCGGACGAGCTGCCCCCCTCCGTGCCGCCGCCGGTGTCCACCCTGCCGCCGAGCCGCGGCATCTCCGGTCCCAAGCTGCAGCCCGGCGCCGTGCTGTGCGGCACGGAGGACTACCTGCAGCACCGGGTGGAGGTGGACCGCCGCCGCGCCGAGGGCCTGCCCGACGCGGGAAACCCCCTGGCGGGCTGCCGCATCATGGGCCAGGAGGCCGCGGTGGAGGTGCTGGAGCGGCACGGGCTGAGCCGGGTGGAGGTCAAGCTGAAGACGGGCGGCGAAGTGGGCTGGACCGACGCCTACGTGCGCTAGGGAAGGGCAGGGCGCTGCCCTGCACCCGCAAGGGGACAGGGTCCCCTTGACCCTTAATTGGAGGTGGCCAGAGGACGACCGTCCTCTGGCGGGGTTCGGGGCGGAGCCCGGATGCTAGCTCGCCGCCCGCCGGGCCATCGCCTCCTCGGCGCTCGCCACCCCGCCATGCGCTGCCGACCACGCCACCGGGTTCTCCAGGAACCGCCGCACCTCGGCCAGCGCCGGCTCGGCGAAGTAGGGGCGTTCGCGGCAGGCCTCCAGCACGTCCCACCAGGTGCACAGGCTGTGCAGGGTGATGTCCATCTTCGCCAGCGTCTCGAAGCTGCCGGGGAACACGCCGTAGTAGAACACCACGAAAGCGTGGTTCACGATGGCGCCGGCGTCCCGCAGCGCCTGGGCGAACTGGATCTTGCTGCGGCCGTCCGTGGTCAGGTCCTCCACCAGCAGCGTCTGCTTGCCTTCCGGCACGTCGCCCTCGATCAGCGCGTTGCGGCCGAACCCCTTGGGCTTCTTCCGCACGTAGGCCATCGGCGCCATCATGCGGTCGGCGATCCAGGCGGCGAACGGGATGCCGGCGGTCTCGCCGCCGGCCACCGCCTCGATGGTCTCGAAGCCGATGTGGCGGCCGATTTGCTCGACCCCGAGCGCACAAATCTTCGCGCGTGCGCGAGGGAAGTAGATGATCCGGCGGCAATCGATGTAAACCGGGGACTTCCAGCCGGATGTGAAGGTGTATGGCTCCTCGGGACGGAAGTTGACGGCCTTGATCTCCAGCAGGATGCGCGCCGTGGTGAGGGCTGCGTCCCGGTCCCAGTCGGTCTGGTGCTGCTGCGGCATCGCGCGCCCTTTCGTGCCAAAGCGGCTCGATAGCGGCTCGGGCCGGGTGCGTCCATGCCGGAGGCCGCCCGGCCATGCGTGAGGACGGCGCGATGCGCACCCCGGCCGGCCTCACCACGGACGAGATCGC
>CAXUDP010000197.1:0-1756 GCA_964249735.1 uncultured Acetobacteraceae bacterium
TCGTCGTGCGTGACGACCGTCTGGTGGGGGCCATGCTGTATGGCGAAACCACGGACGCGCCCTGGTACCTCAACCTCATCAAGGAAGGGCGGCGGATCGGGCCGGCACGCGACAGCTTGCCGTTCGGTCCTGCCTTCATGCCCGCGGAGTGGGCCGCATGACCGATCAACCGTTCTCGACCGAGCAGCAGGAATACCTCAAGGGCTTCATGGCCGGGGTGGACGCCAAGCGCGGCCCGCTCACCGGCGGCGCGGCCGCCGTGGAGGCCGATCCCAACGACTTGCAGCGCGTTGCGCAGGACAAGCAGGTCGCCGCCGGCAAGAAGCTGGTGCCGGAGGAGGAGGCCAAGCGGAAGAAGAACCCGCTCGACCGCTTCGGCGAGATCAACGCGCTGGCCGAGGAAGGCAAGTTCCCCAAGGGAACCGACGTGTTCCTGACCAAGTACCAGGGCCTGTTCTTCGTGGCCCCGGCGCAGACCAGCTTCATGTGCCGGCTGCGCATGCCCGGCGGCATCATGAACTCGCTGCAGTTCCGCGGCGTGGCCGACATCGCGGCCGAGCTGGGCGGCGGCTACTCCGACGTCACCACCCGCGCCAACCTGCAAATCCGCGAGATCGGCGCCGCCGCCGCCCCCGAGGTGCTGACCCGGCTGGCCGATATCGGGCTCACCTCCCGCGGCTCCGGCGCGGACAACGTCCGCAACGTCACCGGCAGCCCGACCGCCGGCATCGACGTGCAGGAGCTGATCGACACCCGGCCGGACGCGCGCCGCATCCACCACCACATCCTCAACCACCGCGAGTTGTTCGGCCTGCCGCGCAAGTTCAACATCGCGTTCGACGGCTCCGGCGTGGTGCCGGTGCTAGAGGACACCAACGACATCGGCTTCACCGCGGTGCAGGTGGCCGACGGCTTCGGCGTGCCGCCGGGCGTGTACTACCGCCTGGCGCTGGGCGGCATCACCGGCCACAAGGACTTCGCCCGCCAGACCGGCGTGATCGTGGCGCCTGCCGACACGACCCCGGTGTGCGACTCCATCCTGCGGGTGTACATCGCCAACGGCGACCGCACCAACCGCAGCAAGGCGCGGCTGAAATACGTGCTGGATTCCTGGGGCTTCGACAAGTTCCTCGCCGCCATCGAGGATGATCTCGGCCGCAAGCTGACCCGCGTGCCGGAGGAGGCGGTGCTGCCGCCGCCGCAGCAATCCCGCACCGCGCACATCGGCGTGCACGCGCAGCGCCAGCCGGGCCTGTCCTACGTCGGCGTCGTGCTGCCGGTGGGCCGCATGACGACGGAGCGCATGCACGGCCTGGCCGCCGTCGCGGACCGCTTCGGCTCCGGCACCCTCCGGCTGACGGTGTGGCAGAACCTGCTGATCTCGGACATCCCGGACGAGCGGATGCCCGACGCGCTGGCCGCCCTCGCCGCCCTCGGCCTGGGATACGACGCCGGGCCGCTGCGCACCGGGCTGGTGGCGTGCACCGGCAGCGCCGGGTGCAAGTTCGCCGCCTCCAACACCAAGGGGCACGCCTCCGAGCTGGTGGACTGGCTGGAGCAGCGCATCGAGATCGACACGCCGGTGAACATCCACCTGACCGGCTGCCACCATTCCTGCGCGCAGCACTACATCGCCGACATCGGCCTGCTGGGCGCCAAGGTGGACCGCGGCGAGGACGTGGTGGAAGGCTACGACCTGCACGTCGGCGGCGGCGCGGGCGTCAACCAGGCGATCGGCCGGCTGATCCGCCCCGCC
>CAXUDP010000197.1:1856-3378 GCA_964249735.1 uncultured Acetobacteraceae bacterium
TGCAGCTCGCCGAGGGCCGCCCGTTCGAGCGCAAGCTGATGGCCGCCATGGCGCAGCTGGATTGCGGCCAGTGCGGCTACCTTTGCCAGAGCTACGCCGAGGCGCTGGCCAGCGGCAAGGAAACCTCTCTCTCGCTCTGCGTGCCTGGCGCCAAGCCCACCAGCAAGAAGGTCAAGGAGCTGCTGGCCGAGCGTCCCGCCGACTCCGTCGCCATGGCGCCCCCGCCCGCCGAATCCGCCGCGCCGAGCGCGCCCCTGGGCATGCCGGTGCGCGTGCTGGCCTCGGAGCGGCTCACCGGCGAGCGTTCGGCCAAGGACGTGCGCCACGTCAAGATCGACCTCTCCCCCTCCGGCCTCACCTACGAGCCCGGCGACTCCATCGGCATCTGCGCCCCCAACGACCCCGAATTGGTCGAGACCTGCCTGCGCACCCTGGGCGCCGCCGGCGACGAGCTGGTGCACTGCCCCGACAACACCATGCGCACCGCCCGCGACGCGCTGGCCTGGCAGGTCGACATCGCCCGCCCGATGGACCGCACGCTCGACCTGCTCGCCGCCTCCGCCACCGACCCCGAGGACAAGGCCGGGCTGCGCCGCCTGGCCGACGGCGAGGACGGCGCGGAGCCGGAGCACGCCGACCTGCTGGACCTGCTGGAAGCCTTCCCCTCCGCCCGGCCCCGGCTGTGGGACGTGGTGAGGTCCCTGCCGGCGCTGAAGCCGCGGCTCTACTCCATCGCGTCCAGCATCCAGGCCGA
Organism: uncultured Acetobacteraceae bacterium; assembly: GCA_964249735.1. Classification (GTDB taxonomy): domain Bacteria; phylum Pseudomonadota; class Alphaproteobacteria; order Acetobacterales; family Acetobacteraceae; genus Lichenicola. Next base: position 2,611 of record CAXUDP010000197.1, read on the forward strand.
GCCGGGCCAGGTGCACCTCTGCGTCGGCGTGGTGCGGGCGGAGCGGCGCGGCCGGGTGCGCCACGGCATCGCGTCCTCGTTCCTGGCGCACCGGGCGGCGGTGCACGGGCAGATTCTGGCCAACATCCAGGTCAGCCATTTCCGCCTGCCCGCCGACCCGGCGGTGCCCGTCATCATGGTCGGCCCCGGCACCGGCATCGCCCCGTTCCGCGCCTTCCTGCAGGAGCGCGCGGCGCGCGAGCACAAGGGTCGCTCCTGGCTGTTCTTCGGGGACCAGCACGAAGCCACGGACTTCCTGTTCGCCGACCAGCTGAAGGCCTGGGTGGCGTCGGGCACGCTGTCCCGCCTGGACACCGCATGGTCCCGCGACCAGGCGCAGAAGGTCTATGTGCAGGACAAGATGCGCGAGCACGGCGCGGAGCTGTGGCGGTGGATGCAGGAGGGCGCGCACTTCTATGTCTGCGGCGACGCAATGCGCATGGCCAAGGACGTGGACGCCGCCCTGCGCGAGGTCGCCATGACCCAGGGCGGCATGGACGAGGCCGGCGCCAAGGAGTGGACCGCCGGCATGGCCAAGCAGGGCCGCTACCTGCGTGACGTCTATTAAGCGGGTGCCGCGATAGACACCGACGCCGCCGTCCGCACCACCTGCCCGTACTGCGGGGTCGGTTGCGGCGTGCTGGCCACGCCCACCAGCCCGGAGAGCGCCAGCATCGCCGGCGACCCGCTGCACCCGGCCAATTTCGGCCGGCTCTGCGTCAAGGGCAC
>CAXUDP010000198.1:0-3334 GCA_964249735.1 uncultured Acetobacteraceae bacterium
AGCGCGTCGATCGACAGGGTGTGGTCGGGTCCGAGACGCGCGGCCCAGTCAGGGCGGGCGGCGGTCATGCCGGTGCGCAGGGCGTCGCGGCAGGACAGCTCGATCGCGTGGCGCTGGCCATAGGCGAAGCCGAGCGTTTCCACCCGCTCGAAGCGGTCGAGCGCCCAGGCGAGGCAGGTGGCGGAGTCCTGGCCGCCGGAGAACAGCACCAGCGCACCGCCCGGCTGCGTGTCCGGTCCGGCCATCTCAGGGGATCCCGATCATCTTGTGGGTCTGCAGGCTTAAGCGCCAGCGCGGGTGCGCCAGGCAGTACGCCACCGCCGCCGCGGTGTTGGCGGCACGCTCAGGACCGTCCATCGGCTGCAGCCAGAAATGCCGGAAGGCGAGACCGGCCACGGTGTCCGGATCGAGTGCCGGTTGGGGGAACACCAGCTTCAGCTCGGCGCCGGTGCGTTGCACCAGGGAGGCGCCGGCCTTGGGGCTGACGCAGATCCAGTCGATCCCGGCCGGCGCCTCCAGGGTGCCGTTGGTTTCCACCGCCACCTCGAAGCCCAGCGCCCGCACCGCGTCGAGCAGCGCCCGGTCGAGCTGCAGCAGCGGCTCGCCGCCGGTGAACACCACGTAGCGATGCGCCGCACCTCCGGTCCAGCAGGCGGCGATGGCGTCGGCCAGGGATTGCGCGGTGGCGAACCGGCCGCCGCCCTCGCCGTCGGTGCCGACGAAGTCGGTGTCGCAGAACCGGCAGGTCGCCTCCGCACGGTCGGCCTCGCGGCCGGACCACAGGTTGCAGCCCGCGAACCGGCAGAACACCGAGGCGCGTCCCGTCTGCGCCCCCTCGCCCTGGAGGGTCGCGAACATCTCCTTCACCGCGTAGGCCATGCGCGGTGATGTCGATCAGGTGAGGCGGTTTCGCAAGCCTTGATCGCTTGCGCGGCGCGTCCCGCTACGGGTCCGGAACCGTCAGCACCATTCGCCGGCGCGCATCAGCGGCGTGCGCGCGCCGTCCCGCGCGACGCCGTCGACGTCGATGGCGCCGGAGCCGATCATCCAGTCGATGTGGATCAGGCTGGTGTTGGCGCCGCGTGCGGCGAGCGCGTCGGGCTCCTGGCCGGCGGCGTCGCGCAGGCACTTGGTGTAGGCCTGGCCGAGCGCGATGTGGCTGGCGGCGTTCTCGTCGAACAGGGTGTTCTGGAACAGCACGCCGCTCTGCGAGATCGGCGAGGAATGCGGCACCAGCGCCACCTCGCCGAGACGCGACGCACCCTCGTCGGTGCCCAGCACGCGGGTCAGCACGTGCTCGCCGCGCGCGGCGTGGGCGTCGACGATGCGGCCGCCCTCGAAGCGCACCGCGATGTCCTCGATCAGGGTGCCCTGGTAGGACAAGGGCTTGGTGGAGCGCACGGTGCCGTCCACCCGCGCGCGGTGCGGGGTGGTGAACACCTCCTCGGTCGGGATGTTCGGGTTGCACACGATGCCGTTGGCCGCGCGCTCGGCGCCGCCGGCCCAGAGGTGGCCGTCCGCCAGCCCGACGGTGAGGTCGGTGCCAGGTCCCTGGAAGTGCAGCGAGGCGAAGTTCCGCTCGTTCAAGGACCGGCCGCGCGACGCGAGGGCGGCGTTGTGCGCAGCCCAGTCGGCCAGCGGGTCGGCGCCGTCGATTCGGGAGGCGGCGAAGATCGCGTCCCATAGCCGCTCCACCGCCTCGGCCTCCGGAAGGTCGGGGAACACCGTGCGGGCCCAGGCCGGGGTGGCGCAGGCGACGATGTTCCAGTTGATGGCGAAGGTGGTGATCAGCTCAAGCGACGGCCGGTTGGCGCGCGAGGCGGCGCGGCTGGCGCGCGACACCTTGTCCGGGTCCTCGGCGCTGAGCAGCGAGGGGTCGTCGCCGCTGATCGCCATGCGGGCGGCGTTGCCGCGGAAGGCGTTGGCGATGCCGTCCGACAGCCAGCCGGAAGCGACGTCGAACGCATCGTCGGGGGCATGGCGGAACCGGGCGAGCCGGCTCTCGTCGTCGGTGTAGAAGGTGGTCACCAGCGAGGAACCGGCACGGTAGGCGTGCTCGGTGATGCGTCGCACCAGCGGCACCGCGTCCAGCGGAGCGGTGATCACCAGCTCCTGGCCGCGGTGAAGGTTCAGCCCGACCCGGACCGCGATCTCGGCCAGACGGTCGATCCGGACGGCGGTGGCCGTGGAGCCGGTGCCCCCGCTGTGGTTGCCTGCGGTCTGGATGTCCATGGCTGCCCTCCTCGTTGCCCGACGAGTGTGGGCACGGGGCGGGCGTACCGCAACGGCGGGGATGCCGGTCGGATCGCAGCCGGGCGCGGCGCACGAAGCGGCCGCGCCCGATGCGCCTCGGCCCGGGAAGGGGCGACCGGCCTACTTCTTCTTGGGCGCGGCCTTGGCGGCGGCCTTCGGGGCGGGAGCGGCCTTGGCCGGCTCCTTCTTCGCCGCCGGCTTGGGCTCGGCCGGGTTCAGCGTGTCCTTCAACGCCTTGGCGGCGCGGAAGCGGGCGGCCTTGCTGGCGGAGATGGCGATCGCCTCGCCGGTCTGCGGGTTGCGGCCCTGGCGGGCGGCGCGCTCGGACACGTCGAAGATGCCGAGGCCGGAATAGCGCACCTCCTCGCCGCTCTTCAGCGACTCGGCGATCGCCTTGGCGATGGCTTCGACGGCCTGGGCGGCGACGTCCTTGGACAGGTCCGCATCCGCCGCCACCTTTGATACGAGATCGGCATGGTTCATTGGTTTCTTCCTCCGGTTCGTGATGGACAGCAACGCCTTGGCGCCTAAAGGTTCCGGTGCCGAAGCGTCGATGACGCGCCCGGCGCTGCCGCCGGAACGGTTGGCGATAAGGCGGCACCTGCCCGCCGCGGGCAAGCCCCGGTGCCCGGTTTGGCATCCGACCGTTGCAGGATATCCTCCATGGCTCGCCTCCGAGGACCACCGACCATGCAGACAGAAACCCTGACCTACCAGGCCGACGGCCTGACCATGCAGAGCCGGCTGTTCTTCGAGCCGGGCGCCGGCCCGCGCCCGGGGGTGCTGGTGTTCCCCGAGGCGTTCGGCCTCAGTGCGCATGCGATCGGCCGCGCCGAGCGCCTGGCCGGGCTCGGCTATACGGCGCTGGCCTGCGACCTGCACGGCGACGGCCGGCTGATCGACGGGCTGGACGAGGCGCTTGGGCTGTTGAAGCCGCTGTTCGCGGACCCCTCGAAGACACGGGCCCGCGCCGGCGGCGGGCTGGACGCGCTGCTGGCCCGTCCGGAGGTGGATGGCAGCCGCACCGCCGCGATCGGCTTCTGCTTCGGCGGCACCATGGCGCTGGAGCTGGCCCGCGGCG
>CAXUDP010000199.1:0-1749 GCA_964249735.1 uncultured Acetobacteraceae bacterium
TCGCCCACCTGCGCCGCAGCGTGGCGGACCGGCTGCTGGCGGACGTGCCGCTCGGCGCGTTCCTCTCCGGCGGCGTGGATTCGAGCGCCGTGGTGGCGATGGCCGCCCCCATGCGGGATGCGCCGCTCACCACCTTCACCATCGGCTTCGAGGGCGCAGGCGACGAGCGGCCGTTCGCCGCCGCCGTCGCCGCCCGCTACGGCACGGACCACCACGCCGAGCCGGCATCGTTCGACCACATCGCCGCCGCCCGCCAGCAGGCCGCACTGTACGGCGAGCCGTTCGGCGACAGCTCCTCCGTGCCCACCCACGCCGTCTGCCAGCTGGCCCGGCGGCACGCCACCGTCGCCCTCTCCGGCGATGGCGGGGACGAGGTGCTGGGCGGCTACCGGCGCCACCAATGGCACCTGATCGCCGAGGGGGTGCGCTCGTACATTCCCGCCGGGTTGCGCCGCCGGGTCATCGGCCAGCTGGCGCGGGCGTATCCCAAGCTGGACCGCGCGCCGCGCTGGCTGCGGGCCAAGCACACACTGACCGAGATCAGCCTCGACTCGGCGCTCGGCTACTACCGCACCGTCTGCAAGGTGCACCACGACCAGCGCCGGGCGCTGTTCTCCCGCACGCTCGCCGCCCAGCTGGACGGGCATGACCCGGCGGACCGCGTCGCGGCCATCATGGACCGCTGCCATGGGGCGGAGCCGCTGCAGCAGGCGCAGATGGTCGATCTGGAGACATACCTGCCCGGCGACATCCTGACCAAGGTGGACCGCGCCAGCATGGCCGCCTCGCTCGAGGTCCGCGCGCCGCTGCTGGATCACCACTTGGTCGAGTGGGGCCTGAGCCTGCCGACCGCGCTCAAGATCCGCGGCGGCGGCGGCAAGCACCTGCTGAAGCGGTGCATGGAGCCGTACCTGCCGCACGACATCCTGTATCGCGCCAAGCAGGGCTTCGCGACCTCCCTGGCCGGGCAGTTCCGCACCGGCGCGGACCGGCTGCGCGACCGCCTGCTTGGCCACGTCATGGCCGGGTCCGGCCTGTTCGACGGGGCGGCGCTCGCCCGGCTGATCGACCAGCACGAGGAGGGTCGGTTCGACCACAGCGGCGTGCTGTGGCTGCTGCTGGTGTTCGAGGGCTTCCTGTTCAGCCAGTCAAAGCCGCCCGCCCCCGTGTTGGCGGAGGCGGGGCGGACGGAGGCGGCGCTGGCGGGGGAGTAGCGCCCCTAGCTCAGGAAATCTCCTCGTGCCAGGTCCGCCCGTCCCGCTCGATCAGCGCGATGGCGGAGGTCGGCCCCCAGCTGCCGGCAGGATACAGCCGCGGCGGCTCGCGCGTGTCGTCCCACGACTCGATGATCGGCTCGACCCAGCTCCAGGCGGTTTCCACCTCGTCGCGCCGCATGAACAGCGTCGGGTTGCCGCGCACGCTGTCCATCAGCAGCCGCTCGTAGGCGTCCGGGTAGCGCGTGCCGAACGCCTGCTCGAAGCTGATATCGAGTTCGGTGGGGCTGAGGTGCAGGCCGCCGGGTTCGGGGCTCTTGGTCATCAGCTCAAGCTTCATGCCCTCGTGCGGCTGCAAGCGGATGATGAGCTTGTTGGGCGAGAGGGCGGTCGCCTCGCGCTGGAACACGTTGAACGGGGCGGCGCGGAACTGCACCACGATCTCGCTGACCTTTTGCGGCAGGCGCTTGCCGCTGCGCAGGTAGAACGGCACGTTGCTCCAGCGCCAGTTCTGGATCTCCGCCTTGATGGCGAC
>CAXUDP010000199.1:1849-3331 GCA_964249735.1 uncultured Acetobacteraceae bacterium
ACCCCCACCGTCTCGCCCACCGTGATCTGCACGTGGTCGATCACGTCGGCGTTCCACAGCCGTTCGAACACCACGTTGGCGAAGCGCAGCGCCAGCAGGTTCTGCACCGTCTCCTTGCCGAGGTAGTGGTCGATGCGGAAGGTCTGCGCCTCGGTGAACACCTCGCCCACCAGGTCGTTGATCTGTTGCGCCGAGGCGAGGTCGTGCCCGATCGGCTTCTCCAGCACCACGCGGCTGAGCGGCGTGACCAGGCCGGCCGCCTGCAGGTTGCGGCAGATCGGGCCGTACAGCTCGGGCGAGGTGGCCAGGTAGAACACGCGGATGCGGTCCGGCTGGTCGGCCAGCACCGCCGTCAGCGATTCCAGCCCACCCGGCTTGGCGGCGTCCCCGCGCGCGTAGTGCACCATTTTGGCGAACCGGTCGGCCACCGCCTTGTCCTGGTCCGGCTTGGCCACGAACCGGCCCAGCGCGTCCAGCGCGTGGGCGCGGAACCCGGCGTCGTCGTAGTCCGACCGCGCCGCGCCGATGATCCGCGCGCCGTCCGGGATCTGGCCGTCACGGTAGCGGTTGTAGAGCGCCGGCAGCAGCTTGCGCAGCGTCAGGTCCCCGGTGGCGCCGAAGACGATGCAGTCGAACGGATCGACGGGCTTGAGTGCCATGGCGAAGTCCCCTGTGCGATGGTGCGCCGCAGTGTGGGGCGGACGGCGCGCCGCGTCCATCCGGTTTGCCGCCGGCCCCGCTCGGATCATACTCCTCATCGAACCCCATGGTGGACGCACGCATGATCGAAGCAACCCTGATCGCAGGCGACGGCATCGGCCCGGAGGTGGTGGACGCGACCGTCGCCGTGCTGGACGCGCTGGGCGCGCCCTTCCAATGGGACCGCCAGCTCGGCGGCATGGCCGCCGTGGCGCAGGCCGGGGACCCGCTGCCGGACGCGACGCTGGACAGCATCCGCCGCACCCGGCTCGCGCTGAAAGGGCCGCTCACCACCCCGGTCGGCGGCGGCTTCCGCTCCGTCAACGTGCGGCTGCGCGAGGAATTCCACCTCTACGCCAACGTCCGCCCCGCCCGCACGCTGATCCCCGGCGGGCGCTACGAGGACATCGACCTGGTGATCATCCGGGAGAACCTGGAAGGCTACTACGTGGCCTTCGAGCACTACATCCCGATCGGCGACGACAGCCACGGCGTGGCGATCTCGTCCGGCATCACCACCCGCGGCGGGGCGCAGCGCATCCTGCGCTACGCGTTCGAATACGCCGTCCGCAACGGCCGCAAGAAGCTCACCGTGGTGCACAAGGCCAACGTGCTGAAGGCGCTGACCGGGCTGTTCCTGGACGAGGCGCGGGCTATGGCGCCGGAGTACGCCGGCCGGGTGGCGCTGGACGACCGCATCGTGGACGCGTGCGCGATGCAGCTGGTGCTGAACCCGTGGCAGTTCGACGTGATCGTCACCACCAACCTGTTCGGCGACATCCT
>CAXUDP010000200.1:0-3297 GCA_964249735.1 uncultured Acetobacteraceae bacterium
GTACCACCATGTGTGGTGCCGGCCTTGTGCCACGCGAGAACATGGTCACGACTCGCAGCGGCGATACCAATAGTCCCACCGTTGGCTGCAGTCGCCGGATTACTGTTGATCGGTTTCGTGATCATCAGCCGACCACCCTCGTGGGTATAGATCAGCCTACCTCTGGCATCCACCTCGCCGGGCCTGCCTCCTAACGCGGCGAATGTGGCGTCGTAGAAGTTCCTAGCCCGCTCCAGGTCGTTGCTGCCGATCATGACGTGAGTGAACATGCTTCTTCTCCGGAAAGGGCTGCGCGAGATAGCATATGTCTGCTCGCAAGCATCGAACTCGTTCCGCCCTCAACCATAATGCGCTGAAGTTCAGCCCGCTCGGGCGGGAGCCGACCGTCCGCTAAGTGGCGTCGCCTCACCAGGACGGGCGTTCACGAGCGCCTGCTTAAGGGTGCTGGACCGGTCGTTTAACGAGTGCTGCGTATCGTGGCCCCTGACCGGCGTCCGCTTTCGAGACGTGAGCTTGCCCATCAAGTGACCGCTCCGGAGCGCTTAGCGGCCGTTGCTGTTGAGTATCTCCTTCGTCTGCAGTCAATCGGGCACCATGCCGCGTTCTGATGGAGTTGGCGCTACAGCGCGTGCCTCGCCGCCAGCGCCCGCACCAGCGCGCGCACGCCGATGTCGCGTCGCCACACCGCGTCCGGCCACTCGATCGCCGCCACCCCGGCATAGGCGGCGTCGCGCGCGTCGCCCAACTCGGGGGCCACGCCGACCACCGTCAGCACCCGCCCGCCGGCGCCGACCAGGGTGCCGCCCGCATCCAGCGCGGTGGCAGCCTGGAACACGTGCACGCCGTGCATCGCCTCGGCACGCGCGATGCCGTCGATCGGCGCCCCGGTGGCGGGCGTGCCGGGATAACCGCGCCCGGCCAGCACCACCGCGACCGCCGCCTCGTCGGCGAAATGCAGCCGGGCCTCGCCCAGCCGTCCCGCCGCCAGCGCCGCCAGCACCGGCAGCAGGTCGGAGCGCAGCCGCGGCAGCAGCGCCTGCGCTTCCGGATCGCCAAGCCGCACGTTGTACTCGATCAGTTCCGGTCCCGTCGGGGTCAGCATCAGGCCTGCGAAGATCACGCCCCGGAACGGCGTGCCGCGCCGAACCATCTCGCGCAGCATCGGCCGCACCAGCAGGTCGAGCGCCTGCTCCTGGGTGTTGCGGTCGAAGAAGGCGGGCGGCGACACCGCACCCATGCCGCCGGTGTTGGCGCCGGTGTCGTCCTCGCCGATCCGCTTGTGGTCCTGGGCGGCGCCGATCAGCAGCGCGGTCTCGCCGTCGCAGAACGCGAACAGCGACACCTCGTCGCCCTCGAGGTATTCCTCGATCACCACCGCAGCACCCGCGCCGCCGAGGCTCCCCTCCTGCATCATCGCCGTGATCGCGGCTTCCGCTTCCGCCACCGTCTGCGCCACCACCACGCCCTTGCCCGCCGCCAGCCCGTCCGCCTTGACCACGACCGGAGCGCCGCGCCGACGCACGAAATCATGCGCCAGGGCTGCGTCCTCGAACTGCTCCCAGCGCGCGGTCGGGATGCCGGCGGCGTCGCACACCGCCTTGGCGAAGCTCTTGCTGCCTTCGAGCCGGGCCGCCGCGGCGCTCGGGCCGGCACAGGCGATGCCGGCGGCGGCGCAGGCATCGGCAAGTCCCGCCACCAGCGGCGCTTCCGGTCCCGGCACCACCAGGTCGATCCGCTCCCTCCGGGCGAACGCCACCAGCCCCGCGACGTCGTCGGCGGCGACCGGAACGTTGCTGCCGAGCCCGGCGGTACCGGGATTGCCGGGGGCGATGAACAGCGCGTCCAGCAGCGGCGAGCGCGTCAGCGTCGCCGCCAGCGCGTGTTCCCGCCCGCCCCCACCCACCAGCAGAACACGCATCACACCGGCCCCCTCGCGACGCGCCCGCTCCTATCATACCCTGGGGCGATGGACGAACCGGCTGCCGCCTCCAACGTGCCCGAATACAGCGTGTCGGAGATCTCCGGCGCGGTGAAGCGGGTGCTGGAAGGCAGCTTCAGCCGCGTGCGGGTGCGCGGCGAGGTCACCGAGTTCAAGCGCTACCCGTCCGGGCACCTGTACTTCTCGCTCAAGGACGAGGGCGGCAAGATCGCCGGCGTGGTGTGGCGCAACGCCGTCCCCCGCCTCGGGCTGCAGCCGGAGAACGGGCTGGAGGTGATCGCCACCGGCCGGATCTCCTCCTACGGCGAGCGCTCGTCCTACCAGCTCATCGTCGAGCGGATGGAGTATGCCGGCGAGGGCGCGCTGTTGGCGCGGATCGAGCGGCTGCGCGCGAAGCTCGCGGCGGAAGGGCTGTTCGACGCCGACACCAAGCGCCCGCTGCCGTTCCTGCCGCGGCTGATCGGGCTGGTGACCTCGCCGCAGGGGGCGGTGCTGCACGACATCCGCACCACGGTCGCCCGCCGCTTCCCCCGCTCCCTGCTGCTGTGGCCGGTGCCGGTGCAGGGCGAGGGGGCGGCGGCCCGGATCGCCGCCGCGATCACCGGCTTCGACCGGCGCACCGGGCCGGGCACCCCCATCCCGCGCCCGGACCTGCTGATCGTGGCGCGCGGCGGCGGCAGCCTGGAGGACCTCATGGCCTTCAGCGACGAGGCGGTGCTGCGCGCGGTCGCCGCCTGCCGCATCCCGCTGATCTCGGCGGTCGGGCACGAGACCGACACCACCCTGATCGACTTCGTGTCGGACCGCCGTGCGCCCACCCCCACCGCCGCCGCCGAGATCGCGGTGCCGGCGCGGGCGGAGCTGCTGGCGGACCTCCTGCATCGCGCCGCCCGTCTCGAGGCCGGGCTGGGGCGGCTCTCGCAGGGCCTCCGCCTGCGCTACGACCGCGCTGCCGGGCTGCTGCCCGACCTGCCCTCGCTGCTGGGCCACATGCGCCAGCGCCTCGACGACCGGCTGCACCGGCTGGACCTGGCAGGCCCGGGACAGGTGGCGGCGCGCAGGGAAGCGCTGCGCGAACTCGGGCATCGGCTGCAACGGGCGCTGCCGACGCTGCTGGCGTTGCGTCGCACCGCGCTGGTGGCGGCGGAGCGGCACATGCCGGACCCGCACCGGCTGATCGCGGTTCGTCGCGGACGGGTCGTGCTGCAGTCCGGCGAGCTGCGCCGCGCGCTGCCGGCGCTGGTGGCGGTGCGACGCACGGCGCTGGTCGCCGCGGAACGGCGGATGGTCGACCCGCACCGGCTGGTGGCGCGCCGACGCGGCGAGGTCGCCGTGGCCGACGGCGCGCTGCGCCGCGC
>CAXUDP010000201.1:0-3264 GCA_964249735.1 uncultured Acetobacteraceae bacterium
CCGGCCGCTGTGGCGGCTCGAGCTGCTGCGCTGCCGCGGCGGCGAGGGCGCATCCTGGATCGTGGAGGGTGCGGATGCGCAGGGTCGTCTCGCTGTGGCTGCCGTTCTGGCCAATCGACCGGCTGCGCCGGCACAACGCCGCGCCGCCGGCTGATGCGCCGCTGGTCACCCGTGCCCATGACGGGCATCGCATGGTGATCGCCGCGGCCTGCTCGAAGTCGCGCGAGCTCGGGCTGCGCGCCGGGATGCCGGTGGCGCATGCGCAGGCCATGGTGCCGGAGCTGGTGGTGGCGGACGCGGCTCTTGCTGAAGACGCCCAGGCGCTGGAGCGGCTGGCGGCGTGGTGTCTGCGGCTGTCGCCGCTGACGGCGGCCGACCCGCCGGACGGTGTGTGGATCGACGTCACCGGCTGCGCGCACCTGCACGGGGGCGAGGCGCCAATGCTTGGCCTGCTGGTCGAGCATCTCGAACGGCAGGGACTGCGCAGCCAGGTGGCGATCGCCGACACGCCGGGGGCCGCGCACGCGCTGGCCCGGTTCTGCGGCAAGCCGGTCGAGATCGTGGCGACCGGCGGCGCGGCGGACGCGCTGGCGCTGCTGCCGGTGGCGGCGTTGCGCATCGACGGCCGAACGATGGACGGCTTGCGCCGCCTCGGGCTGGACCTGATCGGGCAGCTGGTGACGACGCCGCGCGGGCCGCTGGCGCGCCGCTTCGGCGGTGGACTCTTGTCGCGCCTGGACCAGGCGCTCGGCCGCGTCAGCGAGCCGATCCAGCCGGTGCTGCCGCCGGAGACTATCAGCGTGCGGCGCACCTTCGTGGAGCCGCTGTCGACGGCCGAGGCGTTCGTGTCCGTCATCCTGACCCTGGTCGGCGAGGCCTGCGCGCTGCTGGAGCAGCGCGGGGAAGGCGCGCGCCGGCTCGACCTGGTGTTCGAGCGCGTGGATGCGTCGGTGCAGGTAGTGCGGATCGGGACGGCGCGGCCGTCGCGCGACGTGCGCCACCTGGCGCGACTGCTGGACGAGCGGGTCGAGGAGGTCGATCCCGGCTTGGGCGTCGAGGCCATGCGGCTGGTGCTGCCGCTGGTCGATCCGCTGAGCTACGGGCAGCAGGCGAGCGGCCTGGTGGGCGATGAGGCGGGGGACGCCGACCTGTCGGAGCTGATCGACCGGCTGGTGAACCGGCTCGGCCCGGGATAGGTCTACCGGCTGCAGCCGATCGAGAGCGACGTGCCGGAGCGGTCGCAGCAGGCGGTGCCGATCCAGGGATCGGCCGGCGCCGCGCCATGGACGTCGCCTTGGCCGCGGCCGGTGCGGCTGCTGCGCAGGCCGGAACCGGTCGAGGCGCTGGCCATGATGCCGGACCACCCACCCAAGGCCTTCACGTGGCGCCGGGTCCGGCATCGGGTCGTTCATGCCGACGGCCCCGAACGCATCACGGGTGAATGGTGGACGCGCTCCGCTGAGCTGGTCGCGGTTCGCGACTACTGGATCGTCGAGAACCAGGAGGGCCGGCGCTTCTGGCTGTTCCGCCAGGGCGACGGCGTCGATCCGACCACCGGCGGCTTTGCCTGGTTCCTCCACGGCTTCTTCTGACAGCGGCACCCCATCATGACCGACGACGACAAACGAGAACTGCGTCCAGCCAGCGCGGAGGAGATCGAGCAAAGCCTGTCGTTCGCGCTGCGCTACGATGGGCGCAAGCGCGTGCGCCATGCCGATGACGCCATGGCGCGCATCACCGCCGAACGGCTGGTGGCCCACCTCGAGCGCTCGGGCTACGTCATCCTCAAGAAACCCGGGGCTACGGCTCCGTCAACAAGCGGGCACAGGCACCCCAACGCCGACTAGGCGCCGGTCATGCCGGACTACGTCGAACTGCAGGTCACGTCGAACTACTCCTTCCTGCGCGGCGCTAGCCATGTCGAGGAGCTGTTCCTGCAGGCGAAGGCGCTGGACCTACCTGCGATCGCCATCACCGACCACAACACGCTGGCCGGCATCGCGCGCGGCCATGCCCGCGCGGAGGAAGTTGGCATCCGGCTGATCGTCGGCTGCCGCGTCGCGCTGCGCGATGGCCTGCCGCTGCTGATCTATCCGACCGACCGGGCGGCCTACGCCCGGCTGTGCCGACTGCTGACGCTGGGCAAGGGGCGGACGGGAAAGGGTGGCTGCGACCTATCCTGGAAGGACCTGGTCGAGTTGGGCGAGGGGCTGCTGCTGGTCCTGCTCCCGGATGTCCCTGACGATCGTCTTGCCGTGGAGCTCCGTCGTATGCGCGCCGACTTCGGCGGCCGCTGCTACCTGTCGTTGACCCTGCGCCGCCGGCCGGGAGATCCGGTGAGGCTGAGGCAGCTGCACGACCTGGCGCAGGTGGCCGGGGTGCCGACGGTCGTGACGGGCGACGTGCTCTACCACGAGCCCGGCCGCCGCATCCTGCAGGACGTGGTGACCTGCATCCGCGAAGGCTGCACCATCGACGCGGCCGGCCATCGGCGCGAGCGGTTCGCTGACCGCCACCTTAAGGCGCCGGACGAGATGTGGCGGTTGTTCGCTGCCTACCCCGAAGCGCTGGCGCGGACGGTGGAGATCGCCGACCGCTGCCGCTTCAGCCTGTCGGAGCTGCGCTACCAGTATCCGGACGAGGCGGACGTTCCGGGCGAGGCGCCGCAGCAGGCACTGGTGCGGGCGGTTCGCGACAGCATCCCGCTGCGCTACCCGAACGGCCTGCCACCCGACGTGGCCAAGCAGCTGCGCCACGAGCTCAAGCTGATCGAGAGCCTCGAGTACGCCCCCTACTTCCTGACCGTGAACAGCATCGTCCGCCATGCGCGCTCGAAGGACATCCTGTGCCAGGGCCGTGGCTCGGCGGCCAACTCCGCGGTCTGCTACGTGCTGGGTGTCACCTCGATCGACCCGGTGCGCTCCGGGCTGCTGTTCGAGCGGTTCGTCTCGGCCGAGCGCCGGGAGCCGCCCAACATCGACGTCGACTTCGAGAGCGAGCGGCGTGAGGAGGTGATCCAGTGGGTCTACGAGCGCTACGGCCGCGACCGGGCGGCGCTGTGCTGCACCGTGATGCGATTCCGTGCCCGCGGCGCCATCCGCGACGTCGGCAAGGTCATGGGGCTGACCGAGGACGTGACCGGCATGCTGGCCAGCCAGGTCTGGGGCTGGTCCGACGAGGGCGTGCAGCCCGAGCATGCCGAGGAGCTCAACCTCAACCTCGGCGACCGCCGGCTGCGCCTGACGCTGCAGCTGGCGCGCGAGC
>CAXUDP010000202.1:0-3236 GCA_964249735.1 uncultured Acetobacteraceae bacterium
GCATCACCTGCAACACCTCGCCGCGGCGGCCCTTGTCGGACCCCGTGATGACCAGAACCTGGTCGCCCTTCTTGATGCGTGCGGCCATGGCTCAGAGCACCTCGGGCGCGAGGGAGATGATCTTCATGAACTTGCGCCCGCGCAGCTCGCGCACGACGGGCCCGAAGATGCGGGTGCCGATCGGCTCCTGCGCCTTGTTGATCAGCACGGCGGCATTGCGGTCGAACCGGATGGCGCTGCCGTCCTGGCGACGCACCGGAAACGCGGTGCGCACGATCACCGCCTGGTGCACGTCGCCCTTCTTCACCTTGCCGCGCGGAATAGCTTCCTTGATGGAGACGACGATCACGTCCCCCACGGAAGCGGTCTTGCGCTTGGAGCCGCCCAGCACCTTGATGCACTGCACCCGGCGTGCGCCGGAGTTGTCGGCAACGTCGAGGTTCGATTCGACTTGGATCATCTATTCGCTCCTCAAACCTGCACAGGCGCGTCGTGGTGCACCTCGGCCACCGCGGCCGCGTCGGGCGACAGCCCGCCGATCAGCTCGCCGTTGCGCTCCAGCAGCGTCCAAGTCTTGCGCTTGCTGATCGGCGGGCACTCGATGATGCGCACGGTGTCGCCTTCGACGCAGGCGTTGGCCTCGTCGTGGGCGGCGTACTTCTTCGAGCGCCGGATGAACTTCTTGTAGAGCGGATGCATGATCCGCCGGTTGACCAGGACGGTGATGGTCTTGTCCATCTTGTCGCTCGTCACCCGGCCCGTCAGGACGCGCCTTGGCATCGCCCCCTCCTTACTTGGTAGCGGCGAGGGTCTTGGACCCTGCCGAGGCGGAACGCTTGTGCTCCGCCATGATGGTTTTCACGCGCGCGATGTCGCGGCGCACCTTCTTGACCTGACCGATGCCCTCGTTCTGCCCGGTCGCACGCTGAAACCGCAGGTTGAACTGCTCCTTGCGCAGGTCGAGCAGCAAGGTGCCGAGTTCGTCGACGGTCTTGGCGCGGATGTCGGCGGCCTTGGCCATGGTCAGCCCTCCCCGAGCCGGGCGATGAACTTGGTCTTGATCGGCAGCTTGGCCGCCCCCAGCGCCAGGGAGGCGCGCGCTAGCTCGTTGGACACGCCGTCGATCTCGAACATGATGCG
The DNA here is from genome assembly GCA_964249735.1 of uncultured Acetobacteraceae bacterium. GTDB lineage: Bacteria > Pseudomonadota > Alphaproteobacteria > Acetobacterales > Acetobacteraceae > Lichenicola. The sequence continues at coordinate 1,141 of CAXUDP010000202.1, forward strand.
GCCTGGCTTGACCCGGCAGACCCAGAACTCCGGACTGCCCTTGCCGGAGCCCATGCGAACCTCGGCCGGCTTGGTGGACACCGGCACGTCCGGGAAGATCCGAATCCACACGCGCCCGGCACGCTTCATGGAACGCGTGATGGCGCGCCGTGCCGCCTCGATCTGCCGCGCCGTCACGCGGTCCGGCTCCAGCGCCTTGAGGCCGAAGGCGCCGAAGTTCAGCGCCGTGCCGCCCTTGGCCAGGCCGTGGATGCGGCCCTTGTGGGCCTTGCGGTACTTGGTCCGCTTGGGAGAAAGCATCTTCGTCCGTCCTTAGCGTTGCGGCGCTTGCTCGGCCGCGCGGCGATCCTGCGACGCCGGGTCGTGCGCCAAAACCTCGCCCTTGAATATCCAGACCTTGACGCCGCACGTGCCATAGGTGGTCTTGGCGGTCGCGGTGCCGTAATCGATGTCAGCCCGCAAGGTGTGCCTCGGCACCCGACCCTCGCGGTAGGACTCGGTGCGGGCGATCTCGGCACCGCCGAGACGGCCACCGCAGTCGATGCGGATGCCCTGGGCGCCGAGGCGCATGGCGGATTGCACCGCCCGCTTCATCGCGCGGCGGAACGCCACCCGGCGCTCGAGCTGCTGGGCGATGTTCTCAGCCACCAGCACGGCATCGATCTCGGGCTTGCGGATTTCGACCAGGTTGAGGGTGACCTCAACCTTGGACATCTTCTGCAGCTCCTTGCGCAGCCCCTCGATGTCCTGGCCCTTCTTGCCGATCACGACGCCGGGGCGGGCGGCGTAGATGGTCACGCGCGGCTTCTTGGCCGGGCGCTCGATCACCACGCGGGACACGCCGGCACCGGACAGGCGCTTGCGGAGGTAGGCGCGCAGGTTGACATCGTCCAGCAACAGCCGCGCGTAGTCGGTGCCGGCATACCAGCGGCTGTCCCAGGTGCGGTTGATGCCGAGACGCAGGCCGATCGGGTTGACCTTGTGACCCATTACGCAGCTTCCTTCCGAGGAGCGGCGGGCGCCGCAACCTGCCGCTCAGCGACGACGATCTTGATGTGGCTGAACCACTTCTCGATGCGGGACGACCGACCGCGGCCCTTGGCCATGAAACGCTTCATGACGATGGACTTGCCGACCTCCGCCCGGGTCACGATCAACTGGTCCACGTCCAGCTGGTGGTTGTTCTCGGCGTTGGCGATGGCGCTCTCCAGCGTCTTGCGGACCTGCTGGGCGATGCGGCGCTTGCTGAAGGTCAGCGTCGCCACCGCCTGGCCGGCCGGCAGGTTGCGGATCATGCCGGCGACCAGGTTCAGCTTGCGCGGGCTGACACGGACATTGCTGAGCACGGCCTGGGCCTCGGTCTCGGCCAAGTCGCGCGGGCGCTTCGGCTTGCTCATCCCCGTTTCGCCTTCTTGTCGGCCGAATGACTGGTGAAGGTGCGGGTCGGCGAGAACTCGCCGAACTTGTGGCCCACCATGTTCTCGTTCACCTGCACCGGCAGGAATCGGTGGCCGTTGTAGACGCCGAAGGTCAAGCCGACGAACTGCGGCAGGATGGTCGAGCGACGCGACCAAATCTTGATGATCTCGTTGCGGCCCGATGCCTTGGAGGTCTCGGCCTTGCCCAGGAGGTAGCCGTCCACGAACGGGCCTTTCCAGACGGAACGTGCCATGTCAGTGCTTCCCCTTCGGACGGCGCCGGATGATGAGGCGATCGGTCCGCTTGTTCACGCGGGTCTTGTAGCCCTTGGTCGGCTTGCCCCACGGGGTGCGCGGATGGCCGCCGCCGGAGGTGCGGCCCTCGCCGCCGCCGTGCGGATGGTCGATCGGGTTCATCGTCACGCCGCGGTTGTGCGGGCGTCGGCCCAGCCAGCGGTTGCGGCCAGCCTTGCCGAGCGACTGGTTCTGGTTGTCCGGGTTGGACACCGCGCCCACCGTCGCCATGCACTCGGCTCGCACGATGCGGAGCTCGCCGGAGGTCAACTTGATCTGCGCATAGCCGGCATCCTTGCCGACCAGCTGCGCGAAGGTGCCGGCCGCGCGCGCCATCTTGCCGCCAGCGCCGACCTTCATCTCGATGTTGTGGATGATGGTGCC
>CAXUDP010000203.1:0-3202 GCA_964249735.1 uncultured Acetobacteraceae bacterium
TTCGGCAACACGATCAAGAAGGTGTCCGCCATCCAGCGCGCCCACGCCGCCGGGGTGAGCATGTTCGCCTTCGACTCGAGCGAGGAGCTGGAGAAGCTGGCGGAGCACGCGCCGGGCAGCCGGGTGTATTGCCGCCTGCTGGTGGAGAACAAGGGCGCCGACTGGCCGCTGTCCCGCAAGTTCGGCACCACGGTCGAGCGCGCGCGGGAGCTGATGGTCCGCGCCGGCCAGATGGGCCTCGACCCGTATGGCCTGTCGTTCCACGTCGGCAGCCAGCAGATGGACACGGCTGCCTACGAGGTTGCGATCGGCCGGGTGGCGATGCTGTTCACCGACCTGGCAGACGCCGGGGTGAACCTGCGCATGGTCAACCTCGGCGGCGGCTTCCCCGTGCGCTACCGCGACGAGGTGCCGACGGTGGACCGGTTCGCCCAGGCGATCATGCACGCCATGACCGAGCATTTCGGCAACCACTTGCCGGAGATCCTGGTCGAGCCGGGGCGCAGCATGGTCGGCGACGCGGGCGTGGTGCGCTCGGAGGTGGTGCTGGTCAGCCGCCGCGTGCCCGGCGACCCGACCCGCTGGGTTTACCTCGACATCGGCCGCTTCGGCGGGCTGGCCGAGACGGAGGGCGAGTCGATCAAGTACCGCATCCAGACGGCGCATGACGGCGAGGCGACCGGGCCCGTCTGCATCGCAGGACCCACTTGCGACGGCGCCGACATCCTCTACGAGCGCAGCAACTACCGCCTGCCGCTCTCGCTCGCGCATGGCGAGACGGTCGACCTGATGGCGGCCGGCGCTTACGTGACCACCTACGCCAGCCAGCGATTCAACGGCTTCGCGCCGCTGGCGGAGCACTACATCTAAGGCGATGGCGCGCTACGAGCTCCACTACTGGCCTGCGATCCAGGGCCGTGGCGAGTTCGTGCGCCTGGCCCTGGAAGCGACCGGGACGCCATACCGGGACGTGGCGCGGGAAGACGGGGTGGCCGCCATGACCCGGCGCATGGCGGAAGGCCCCTTCCCGCCTTTCGCGCCGCCGTTCCTGGTCGAGGGCCCCGTGGTGGTGGCGCAGGTGGCCGCCATCCTGCACCATCTCGGCCCGGCGCTCGGGCTCGGGCCGCAGGACGAGCGGGGCCGGCTGTGGTGCCACCAGGTGCAGCTCACCATCACCGACCTGGTGGCGGAGGCGCACGACACGCACCACCCGATCGGCCCCATGCTCTACTACGAGGACCAGAAGCCCGAGGCGCTGCGCCGCGCCGGGCAGTTCACGGCGGAGCGGCTGCCCAAGTACCTGGGCTGGCTGGAAACGGTCGCCGCCCGCAACCCGGCGGATGCGGGATGGCTGGTCGGCAACGGGCTGAGCGCGGCGGACCTGTCCGTGTTCCAGGTGGCGGCGGGCCTGCGCTACGCGTTCCCGAAAGCCATGGCGGGGTTCGACGCCGGGTTCCCGCGGCTGGCCGCGCTGTGCGGCCGGGTGGCGGCGCTGCCCGCGGTCGCGGCCTACCTGGCCTCCGACCGCCGCATCCCGTTCAACGAGCAGGGCGTGTTCCGGCGCTATCCCGAACTGGACGGCTGACGCGTCGCCGTGCCACCCATGGGCTGACGGCCGGCGCCGGGTGGCCGGTGCGAGGCGTGAAGGGGCAAGCATGCACCAGGACAGCCCGGGCCGCCGCCGCCCGGAGCAGCTGCGGTCGCACCGCTGGTTCGGGGTCGATGACCTGCGGGGCTTCGGCCACCGCTCCCGCCTCAAGCAGATGGGGTATGGCCCGGAGGAGTACGCCGGCCGCCCGGTCATCGCCATCATCAACACCTGGTCGGACATCAACCAGTGCCACGCGCACTTCAAGCAGCGCGTGCAGGACGTCAAGCGCGGCGTGCTGCAGGCGGGCGGCTTCCCGCTCGAGCTGCCGGCGATCTCGCTGTCGGAGCCCTTCGTCAAGCCCACCACCATGCTGTACCGCAACCTGCTGGCGATGGAGACGGAGGAGGCGCTGCGGTCGCATCCGATCGACGGCGCGGTGCTGATGGGCGGCTGCGACAAGACGACGCCGGGCCTGATCCTGGGCGCGATCTCGATGGACCTGCCCGCCCTCTTCGTGCCGGCCGGGCCGATGCTGCGCGGCAACTGGCGCGGCAAGACCCTGGGTTCCGGCTCCGACACCTGGAAGTACTGGGCGGAGCGCAAGGCCGGCACCCTGTCCGACGCGGCGTGGGACGAGATCGAGAGCGGCATCGCCCGCTCCGACGGGCTGTGCATGACGATGGGGACGGCGGCCACCATGACGGCGGTGGCCGAGGCGATGGGGCTGTCGCTGCCGGGCGCCTCCTCCATCCCGGCGCCCGACTCCAACCACCCGCGGATGTGCGCGTCCTCCGGGCGGCGCATCGTGGAGATGGTCTGGCAGGACCTGAAGCCGTCCGACATCATCTCGCCGCCCGCGGTGGACAACGCCATACGCTGCCACCTCGCCATGGGCGGATCGACCAACGCCATGATCCACGTCGTCGCCATGGCGCGCCGCGCCGGCATCCCGCTCACCCTGCAGCGGTTCGACAGCCTGGCGCGCCGGGTGCCGGTGCTCGCCAACGTGCGCCCGTCCGGCGCCTTCCTGATGGAGGACTTCTTCTACGCCGGCGGCATCCTGGCCTTGCTGGAGGCGCTGCGCCCGCTGCTCGACCTCGACTGCCTGACCGTCAACGGCCGCACGCTGGGCGAGAACATCGCCGGCGCCGAGGTGCACAACCCGGAGGTCATCCACGCGCTGGACGACCCGGTGGCCAAGGAGGCGACGGCGATCCTGTACGGCAACCTCGCGCCCGACGGCGCGGTGATCAAGCCTTCCGCCGCCTCGGCCCACCTGCTGAAGCATCGCGGGCCCGCGCTCGTGTTCGAGGATTACGGCCACATGGCGTCCCTGATCGACCGCGACGACCTGGACGTGACGGCCGACCATGTCCTGGTGCTCAAGAACGCCGGGCCGGTCGGCGCGGGCATGCCGGAGTGGGGGATGCTGCCGGTGCCGACCAAGCTGCTGCGCCAGGGCGTGCGCGACATGATGCGGGTTTCCGATGCCCGGATGAGCGGGACCAGCTTCGGCGCCTGCGTGCTGCACGTCTCGCCAGAATCCGCGATCGGCGGCCCGCTGGCCTTCGTGCGGACCGGGGACGTGATCGAGGTGGACGTCGAGGCCCG
>CAXUDP010000204.1:0-3136 GCA_964249735.1 uncultured Acetobacteraceae bacterium
TGCCTCACGGTCACCGTCGCCCCGTTCTCCGCTCCGGCGCCGATCACGACGAAGTGGTCGAGCGTGCCTGCGCTGTGCGGGTGCGTGACTTGCGGCGCCGGCTTGGCGTCCAGCGATGCGCCCCTCGAGGCACGGCTACCGACATGTCGCGCGACCATGGCCTGGACGTCGTCGGGTTCGGCGTTGAAGTCGCCTCCGATCACGGTGACAGCATTCCGGTGGTTGCCCAGGATCTCCTTGAACAGCTTCGCCGTATCCTCGCTCGCCGCCGAGGCGGTCGAGTGCCAGGAAACGAGAAGGTAGTTTCCGACGCTGACGGCTGCCGGATAGCGACCGGCGACGCCTCCACCTGCAGCCTGGATGAACACCGGACTGGCGACGACCGCCGGGAACGACGCCTGCCTCACGAGCACGTAGTTCGTGCAGCGCTCGTTGAGCGAACCGGCCTGCGATCCGGGGAAGACGTTGTAGCCGGCCAGCCGGGCATTGCCGTGGTCCGTTCCGCCTTCCTGGATGAATCCGACGTCACAGTTCCGGGCGTTGAACAGGTCGTTGATGACCTGCAGCTTTGGCGGGTTCATGAAGTCGCCCTGCGTGTTCCAGGTAAAGAACCTCATGTCGGATCCTCGTCGCAGTCGTGGATCAGGCTAGCGGATCGTCCGGCCAGCCGCAAAGAAGCCGTGCCCTGCGCCATGTGCGCCGACGTCCAGAATTGCGGATCGGCGTCCAGTGCCGTCGGAGGCATCATGACCGGCCTGGCCGGCGGATCCGACGCCTGTCGCAGCCGTGCCGGCGGTCGCGACGATCGAGGCTGCGGACGGCAGAACGTGCCGGGACGGGAGGCGACCCGCTCGAAGCCTCACGGCGGCAGGTCGAACCGGTTGTCGCTCCGGCTGGTGTCGGGAAGCCCGTGGTCGGGATCGAGCAGGACGGAGCGCACCGCGTCGTGCGTCGGCAGCGTGACCTGGACGCGGTTCCCCTTCATCCAGGCCTCGACCGGCACGGTCAGGCGGGTCCGGCTGCCGTTGGCGAGCCGAACCTCCAGCGTCGCCGGCATCAGGAGCCAGCCGTGGTTGACCAGGCTGATCGTCACGCCCTTGGAGGGATCCCCGTCCGGATAGGCGGCGCCGGCGATGCCCATGTCGAGGGTCCAGTTGTGGGCGTACCAGCCGCGCCACCACCAGGACAGGTCCTCGCCCGTCTCGCTGTCCATGAACCGGAAGAAGTCGTACGGCGTCGGGTGGTGGTAGGCCCAGGTGGCGATGTAGCGACGGAACGCCGGATCGAAGCGCTCCGGGCCCAGGATCTGCTCGCGCAGCAGCACCAGGCCGAGCGCCGACTTGAAGTAGGTGATCGGGTGGCGGTAGCGCTCGCTGACCTCGTCCGACGGCGACAGCATGGCGGGCGCGTTCGGGTCCTCGAGCCAGGGGATGATCTCGTCCACCGGGTTGCCGCCGCCGGGCGCGTATTCAGGATCGCGCTTGGGCGCGTACTCGCCGTGGTTGAAGTGGTCGGAGGCGTAGACGTCGATAAAGGTGTTGAAGCCCTCGTCCATGAACGCGTTGCGCCGCTCGTTGGTGCCGACGATCATCGGGAACCAGCCGTGGCCGAGCTCGTGGGTGGTGATCCAGAACAACTCCTTGCCGGCGTCGTCGATGCCGTCGAACGCCATCGCCGGATATTCCATGCCGGCGCCGTGCCCGGCCAGGTTGACCGCGTTCGGGTAGGGGAAGGGATACCAGCGGGCGGAGAAGTACTCGATCGCGTGCTTCACGTACTCGGTCGAGCGGGTCCAGTTCGCCGCCGCCTCCACCGGGTAGATCGACATCGCCAGGCGCGACGTCGGTGCGGGTGCCCAGGGCAGCCAGGAGGGCGTGCGGGAAACAGGCTCGAGCGGCGGCAGGTCGAGCCTGGCCGCGTCCCAGGCAAAGGCAGCTGAGGCGGCAAAGGCGACGTCGCGGGTGTTCCGCATCCGGAAATGCCAGGTCTGGGTGCCGGACCGTGTCGGCCGGGTCGACGGATCGGTCACCTCGGAGGGGGCGCGGATCATCACCGTCCGGTCGCTCCGGGCCGCCTCCGCCAGCCGGTCGCGCTCGGTCGCGGTCAGCACCTCGTCCGGGTTGAGCAGCGCGCCCGATCCCTCCACCAGGAAGTTCCACGGCACCGTCACGCTGTAGTCGATGTCGCCGTAGTCGAGGTAGAACTCCTGGCCGAGATAGGGGGCGGTGTCCCAGCCGCGCAGGTCGTCGTACACCGCCATGCGCGGGAACCATTGACCCATCTCGTAAATGTCGCCGTTCCGCGTCGGCGTGACCGCGGTGCGTCCGCCCCAGGGACCCGGCACGGTGTGGTGCCAAGCGATCTGCAGCCGCAGCCGGCCGCCATGCGCCGCCAGGACGGTGGGCAGCCTGACCTGCATGCGCGTGTCCGAGATGAAGTACGGCACGGACGCGATGTGCGTGTCGTCCCCCACCGACACGCTTTCGATCACGTCGCCCTGGGTGCTGTTGCTGCTCAGGTAGTTGTCGGCGAACCGGGCCCGGCTGTCGGCGCGGTAGATGTTCTGGTCGAGCTGCACCCACAGCACGTCGAGCGGATCCGGGCTGTTGTTGGTGTAGGTGATCGTTTCGGTACCCGACAGGACGTGGGAGTCGGGGTGTATCGTCGCCTGGATGACGTAGTCGGTGCGGTTCTGCCAGAACGCCGGGCCGGGCCTGCCGCTGCCGTCGCGGAACGCGTCCGGCCGGTTGCCCATGTCGAGCGGGGCGAAGATCACGCTGGGATCGGGCGTGCCGGGCGGCGGCGGCGGCGCCCCGGAAGGCTCGGTGACGCTGCCGTGGTGCGGCGGCTCGCCGGTGGGCGGTGCTGCATGGGCACGGGTGACGGCCGCCAGGCACAGGACCGGCAGCAGGAGGGAAGGACGCAAGGGCATGAGGCATGGTCGGGGCTACGGGGGCGTCGCGCAAGGTCCGGCCGGTCCCTGGATGGCCGTCCACATCAGGCCTGGTGCCGGCGCTGGCAGCGATGCCACGGTGTGTGCAAGGGGCCGGCTGGTGTATGCAACGCGTGTTGCAACAGCCTGCTCTAGGCGTGACATCGTAGGCGGTTCCCCGCCGTGAGCCGCCGGCCAGACAGC
>CAXUDP010000205.1:0-3110 GCA_964249735.1 uncultured Acetobacteraceae bacterium
TCTCCGACAGCGCCCGCACCGTGTCGTCGGTGCGTCGCACGCTGCCCACCGCCTGGTTGGTCAGGCCGGCCGAGCTCGTCACCTGGCGGTTGATCTCGGCGATCGAGGCGGCGAGCTGGCTGGACGCGGCAGCGACCGTCTGCACGCCGCTGCTGGACTCGGCCGCGGCCTGCGCCACGGCGACCGCCTGGGTATCGGTGTGGGTGGCATTCTCGGTCATGGAGGAGGCGGTGGCCTCCATCTCGGTCGAGGCGGCGGCAAGCACCGAGACGGTGCGGCCGATCTGCTGCTCGAAGGCGCCGACAAGGCTCTCGATCCGCGCGTTGCGCTGCTCGCGCGCGGCATGCTCGGCGTCCTTCTCGACCCCGAGCCGGTCGGCCTTCTCCATGTTGTCCTTGAACACCTGCAGCGCCGCCGCCATCCCGCCAATCTCGTCGCCGCGTCCGGCAAAGGGAATGACCGTCCCCAAGTCATGGCCGGCAAGGCGGCGCATGGCCGAGGTCATCACCACCAGCGGGATCGCGATGCCGCGGACCAAGCCCCAGCCAGCGACAACGCAAAGGAGCGCCGCCAGGCCGATCGCGACCAGGATCCAGCAGCGCGCGGCGGCATGCACCTTGCTCCCATGCCGCGACGCGGCGGCGGCGGCAGCGGTGTTCTGCGCCATCTCGACGTGGAGCCGGTTCTGGAACAGCATGAAGCCGCTTCGCATGTCGCCAAGATAAAGGCCGACGGCGCCGTCCATGTCGCTCGCGTGCAGGGCGCTGAAATACTTCCCGTCCTGCTCCACGTAGCTGGTCCAGGCCTTCCGCATCCCGGCCGCATGCTGGCCCTCGTCCTGGTGGAGCAGCCCGTCATAGACGGCGAACGCCTTGTTCGCCGCGTCGCCGACCCGAGCCAGCGTCGCCTCGTCGCTGTGCCGTGCGTCCGGATCGGGGGCCAGCGCCGCGTCGGCTTCCAGCTGCCGGTAGCGCATCGTCTGGTAGGCGATGTCGTCCAGGCCCCGGGTCCTCGGCAGGGCGACGCTGCGGATAACGGCCGAGGTATGGTCCATGGCGCCAAGCCGCTGCAGGGCGAACAGGCCGAGGCCGACCGTGCAGACCAGCACGGCCGCGAAGTTGCCGACGATCTTTGTACGGATGGCGACGTTCGAAAGCATGCTGATCTCCGGCGCTACGGACCGGGAACAACGATGACTGCGACAAGTGAAGAAAGGCTTTATTCCGCAACGGGCGGACGATCGAACTCCAGGTCGGCCTGCCCGGAAGCGGGGTCAAGACCAGGGCGTGGCCCGGTCCCGGCCCAGGGCGCGGTCGAGGTAGCTGGCGGCGCTGATCAGGGCCAGGTGGGTGAGCGCCTGCGGGTAGTTGCCCTGGTGCTGCCCGGTCGGCGACAGCTCCTCGGCATACAGCCCGAGCGGGTTGGCGTAGCCCAGCAGCTTCTCGAACAGCAGCCGCGCCTCGATCACCCGCCCCATGCGCGCCAGGCACTCGACGTACCAGAACGAGCAGGCCAGGAACGAGCCTTCCTCGCCCCGGAGCCCGTCCAGCACCCGGTCGGCGGCAGTGCGGCGGAACACCAGCGCGTCCTCCACCAGCGTGCGCTGCACCAGCGCCATGGTGCCGATCCAGCGCGGGTCGCAGGGCGAGATGAACCGGACCAGCGGCATCAGCAGCATGGAGCCGTCCGGCCCATCCGCACCGGGATAGGACACGAAACTTTCCAGATCCTCGCGCCAGAACTCCTCGTGGATGGAGGCGTGGATCTCCAGGCGCAGCGCGTTCCAGTCGGGAAGCGGCGCCGGAAGCGAGCGCTTCTGCGCCAGCCGGATCGCCCGGTCCACCGCCACCCAGCACATCACCCGGGAATGCAGGAACGGCCGCATCTCGCCGCGCCCTTCCCAGATCCCGGCATCCGGCCGCCGCCAGTTGGCCCCGAGCCACGCGACCATGTCGACGATGCCGCGCCAGTCCTCGTAGGAGGACGACCGGCCATACTTGTTGGCGAGATACACGGAGTCCATCAGCTCGCCGTAGATGTCGAGCTGGAACTGCCGCGCCGCCGCGTTGCCGATCAGCACCGGACGGGACTGCCGGTGTCCTTCCCAGTGGCCAAGCGTTTGTTCCGGCAGCTCGCTTCTGCCGTCGAGCGCGTAGGCGACGTGCAGCCGCTCGTCCTTGCCGCATTGCCTGGCGCGGGCGCCGATCCAGTCGACGAACGCTTCCGCCTCGTCGACCAGGCCGAGACGGATGAACGCATACATCGCGAACGACGCATCGCGTATCCAGACGTATCGGTAGTCCCAGTTGCGCTCACCGCCGAACTCCTCGGGCAGGCCGAAGGTCGCGGCGGCGACGGGTGCCCCGTGCACGGCCGAGGTGAGCAGCTTGAGGGCCAGCGCCGAGCGCGTCACCACCTCGCGCCAGCGGCCGGAATAGTGCGACCGCTCGACCCAGCGGTGCCAGAAGGCCAGCGTGTCCGCAAAGGCGGCATCCGCCTCGACACAGCTTGCCGCCGGCGGGAAGTTCTCCGGGTTCACCTCCAGGAAGAAGCAGGCCTCGCCGTCGCGGTCGAGGTGGAACTCGGCGTGAAGGTTCCCGTCCTCGGCACGCAACGGCACGGTGGCGCGCAGGCGCAGCCGGAGGCTGCCATCCTGCGGCACGAAGGTTCCGTCGGCATCCAGCGTGTGCCCGCAGCGCCCGTAGTCGAAGCGCGGCGCGCAGACCATGTCGAAGTCGAACATGCCGCGGATCACCCGGACCCGTCGCTGCAGCCGTTGCGGCCTGCCGGACCCGTGCACCGGCATCAGGTCGGTCAGCTCGGCGATGCCGTCCTCCGACATGAAGCGGGTGAGGAGGATGTTGGTGTCCGGCAGGTACATCTGCGAGGTACGCAAGGCCTCGTTCCGGGGAAGGATGCGGAAGGTGCCGCCGGCCGGGTCGAGCAGGGAGGCGAACACTGTGGGGCTGTCGAACTCGGGCAGGCACAGGAACGTCACCGCGCCGTCCCGGGCGACCAGGGCCGCGGTGCGCAGGTCGCCGACCAGGCCGTGATCCTCGATCGGGTGCGGGGTGCTGATCGGCAGGGCGGTCATGGACGGGCTCGCGATG
>CAXUDP010000206.1:0-3077 GCA_964249735.1 uncultured Acetobacteraceae bacterium
TCCTGCGCTTGCAGGTGCTGCATGTCGGCGGACGCCTCTGCGCCGTCTATCACACCATGACAGCACCCGGCCGCCTGCTGTTCTACCTCAGCGGATTTGCAGCGGCAGAATCGTTCGTCAGTCCCGGAACTTTGCTGCTCGGCCACATCGTGGAGCAGGCCGCACGCGACGGCGTGCGCGAGTTGCATTTCCTGCGCGGGCGCGAAAGCTACAAATACGCCTGGGGCGCGAAGGACCGCATGAACGTTGGGCGCCTGCTCCTCCCCGCCTGAGTTCGCTCGGCGCATGCAGGCTGCCCCTAATTGTTCCGATACCGCCGCGAGCAGTCGCCTCCTATCAACAAAAATTAGTTCTTCGTTGCAGCACAAGCACTATATATGCGACTCGACCAACGACTTACCGGAATCGGAAACCACATGCTCAAAGCAGAAACTACGGCAGTCCGCGCGCCCCGCGGCACGAAGCCCGTCAGCCAGGCCTTCTTCACCGCGCTGGAATCCATTCCCGAAGCCTCGCGCTCCGCCGTGGCGAAGGCGGCGCAAGTGATGATCCGGGACGAACTCAAGACCCGGCGCGAGAAGCTGAAGATTGCCGCGGCCAAGGAGAAAGCCCGCCAGCCGGTCGCGGCGAAGGCGACGGCCGCGAAGCCGGCCGCCTCGAAGGCGTCCCCCGCCAAGCCTGCGGCCAAGAAGCGCGCCGCTCCGAAGCGCCCCGCCGAAGTCGCCGCGCCGGAAATGGCCGAAGAGACGTCGGAGCCTGAGCCGAAGCGCCGCGGGCGCAAATCGTCCGCGGCCCCCGCTAGCTGACGCCGTATCGCCGCCGGCGCCCGTCATCCCGTCAGGCGCTGGCGGCACTTTCCGTCGCGGCGTTGCTGCGGCCGATCCCGCTGTAGCGCAGCCCGGCTTCGCGCATTGCCGCCGGGTCGAAGACGTTGCGCAAGTCCACCACCACGCCATCCTTCAGCAAGGCCGCAAGCCGCTCGGGCGCGATGGCGCGGAACTCGTTCCACTCCGTCACCAGCACCATGGCGTGTGCGCCGTTGAGCGCGTCGGCGGCATCGCGGCAGAACACCACCGCGTCCGGCAGCAACGGGCGCGCCTGCTCCATGCCTTCGGGATCGAACGCGCGGATGGTCGCACCTTTTTCCATCAGGCGGTGCACGATCGGCAGGCTGGGCGCATCGCGCATGTCGTCCGTCTCGGGCTTGAACGTCAGCCCCAGCACCGCGATTGTCTTGCCGCGCACGCTGCCGCCGCACGCGGCGATCACCCTTGCCGCCATCGCCGCCTTGCGCGCCTCGTTCACCGCCACCGTCGCTTCCACCAGGCGGGACGGCGCGCCCCAGTCCTGCGCGATCCGCATCAGCGCCAGCGTGTCCTTGGGAAAGCACGAGCCGCCATAGCCCGGGCCGGGATGCAGGAACTTGCGGCCGATCCGCCCGTCCAGCCCGATGCCGCGCGCCACGTCGTGCACGTCCGCGCCGACCTTCTCGCAGAGGTCGGCCATCTCGTTGATGAACGTCACCTTCATCGCCAGGAACGAGTTGGCTGCGTACTTGGTGAGTTCCGCCGTTTCCAGCGCGGTGAACAGGATCGGCGCCTCGATCAGGTACAGCGGACGGTATAGCCGCCGCAGCACCTCGCGCGCCCGCTCGCTGTCGGTGCCGATCACCACGCGGTCCGGCCGCATGAAGTCCCCGATGGCGCTGCCTTCGCGCAGGAACTCGGGGTTGCTGGCGACGTCGAACTCCGCGTGCGGCGCGGCCTGCGCCATGATGGCGGCGATGCTGCGGCCCGTGCCCACCGGCACCGTGCTCTTGGTGACGACCACCGCGTAGCCGGTCAGCGCGCGCGCCACCTGCTCCGCCGCCGCGTTGACGTAGCTGACATCCGCGTGGCCGTCGCCGCGCCGGGTCGGCGTGCCGACGGCGATGAACACCGCCTCCACGCCCGCCACCGCGGCCGCGAGATCGCCGGTGAAGCTCAGCCGGCCGGCCGCGGTGTTCTCGTGCACCAGGCGGTCCAGCCCGGGCTCATAGATCGGCATGACGCCGTCAAGCAGCAGAGCGAGCTTGGCGGCGTCGCGCTCCACCACGCACACCTCCACGCCGAGGTCGGCGAAGCACGCCCCGGACACGAGGCCAACGTAGCCGCCGCCGATCATCGCGATCTTCATGGGATAATCCTATGCTGGAAGGCCGTCATGCCGCGGCGGATTTCGGCACTTCATCCCCCCGTTCGGCGAGCAGGCGGGCAAAGTACGCGACGGTGCGTTGCAGCCCGTCATCCAGCGCCACCTTCGGCTCCCAACCGAGCGTGCGCCGGGCGAGGGCGATGTCGGGACAGCGCTGCGTCGGGTCGTCCTGCGGCAGGGGGCGGTACACGATGGGCGAATCCGAGCCGGTCAGCCGCACGACCCGTTCGGCCAGCTCGCGCACCGGGATTTCGTGCGGGTTGCCGAGGTTCACCGGGCCGGTCACCGCATCCGGCGTGCCCATCAGCCGCACGAAACCTTCCACCAGGTCGCTCACGAAACAGAACGCGCGCGTTTGGCTGCCGTCGCCATACAGCGTGATCGGCTCGCCGCGCAGCGCCTGCACGATGAAGTTGGACACCACGCGCCCGTCATTCGGATGCATGCGCGGGCCGTAGGTGTTGAAGATGCGCGCCACCTTGATGCGTGTTTGATGCTGGCGGTGGTAGTCGAAGAACAGCGTCTCCGCCGCCCGCTTGCCCTCGTCGTAGCAGGCGCGCGGGCCGAGCGGGTTGACGTTGCCGCGGTAGTCCTCGGTTTGCGGGTGCACCGTGGGGTCGCCATACACCTCGCTGGTGCTGGCTTGGAACACCCGCGCCTTCACCCGCTTGGCCAGGCCCAGCATGTTGATGGCGCCGAGCACGCTGGTTTTGGTGGTTTGCACCGGGTCGAACTGATAATGGATGGGGGACGCGGGGCAGGCCAGGTTGTATATCTCGTCCACCTCGACGTAGAGCGGAAACGTCACGTCGTGGCGCAACGCCTCGAAATGCGGCTGCCCTAGCAAATGGCTGATATTGTCCTTGCGGCCCGTGAAGTAGTTG
>CAXUDP010000207.1:0-2962 GCA_964249735.1 uncultured Acetobacteraceae bacterium
CATCCCGCCGACCTGGACCTGCATGACCTGCCATTCGCAGATCTGGACCGGCTCGCCGATGCTGGCGCCGGTGCGCGAAAGCCTCGCCGACGACAAGCCGCTGCACTGGACGCGGGTGAACCGGCTGCCGGACTACGTGTACTTCAACCATTCGGTGCACGTGACCAAGGGCATCGGCTGCTCCTCCTGCCACGGGGCGATCAACACCATGCAGCTCACCTATCGTGCCCACGCCTTTTCCATGGCGTTCTGCCTGAATTGCCACCGCAACCCCGAGCGGTTCATCCGCACCCCGGACCAGATCTGGAACATGCAGTGGCAGCCGGTCGCCGACCAGGAGCGGGTCGGCCGGGCGCTGGTGGCGCAGGCGCATATCCGGCCGGGCGCGCAGCTCAGCGATTGCTCGACATGCCACAGGTGAGGGGCGCGCGATGACGGCGGATCCGGACGACCTGCAGGCGATCCGCACCGCGCTGCGTGCCCGAAACGCGCAGGGCCGCCTGGACTGGCGCAGCCTGGAGGAGGTGGCCGGCACGCCGGCGTTCCGCCGCTTCCTGAAGGCGGAATATCCGTCGGTGGCCGACCTCGCCGGCCCGGGTGGCGGGATCGACCGGCGCCGGTTCTTCCGGGTGATGGCGGCGTCGCTGGCGCTGGCGGGGCTGGGCGGCTGCGACGATCCGGATTCGGACGGCCGCACGGAGGAGGTGCCGCCGGTGCGCGACCCGGTGCATGCGCACGCCGCTTCGGTGCTGCGCTACGCCACCGCCACGCTCACCGACGGCCATGCCAACGGGGTGCACGTGCTGACCCGCTACGGCCGGCCGATGAAGATCGAGAGCAACGACGCGCATCCGTGGACGCGCGGCGGCACCGACCTGCAGGGGCAGGCCTCGATCCTGGGGCTGTACGACCCGTTCCGCTCGCAGGCGGTGCTGCAGGACGGCCGGGCCACCGACTGGGACACGCTGCGCGCGGCCCTGCTCGGGCCGATGGCGGCGTTGCGTGCCGAAGGCGGCGGCGGCGTGCACCTGCTGACCGGCCCGGTCACCTCGCCGTCGCTGGCGGCGCAGGTCGCATCCTTGCAGGCGGCGATGCCGCAGCTGCGCTGGCATCGGCACGAGACGGTGTCGCGGGCGGGACAGCGCGAGGGCAGCCGGCGGGCGTTCGGGCAGGTGCTGGACACGCGCTGGCGCTTCGACCGGGCCCGGGTGGTGGTGGCGCTGGACGGGGACTTCCTCGATCCGGGACCGCAGCAGGTGGGGGTGTCGCGCGACTGGATCACGGCACGGCGCGCGTCTGCGGCAAATGGGCCTCTGCTGACGCTGCACGCGCTCGGGCCGACGCCCTGCCTGACCAGTGCCAAGGCGGACCATCACGCGCCACTGTCGGGGGCGGAGCTCCTCGCGCTGGCGGGTTGCCTGGCGGACGGGCGCGACTGGGAGGGCGCGCAGGCGCCTGCGGTGCGTCGGGCGATGGCGGCGCTGGAAGGGGCGCGCGGCGCCGGCATCCTGCTGGCGGGCGGCACGCAGCCGGCCGAGGTGCACGAGGCGGTGCACCGGGCCAACGCGCGTCTGGGCAACCTCGGCGGGCCGGTGTTCCAGACCGTGCCGGCGGAGGTCGAGAGCGAGGACCTGCGGTCGCTGGTGGGGGCGATGCGAGGGGGGGAGGTGCGGGCCCTGGTGATGCTGGGCTGCAACCCGGCCTATGACGCCCCGGCGGATCTCGGCTTCGTTGACGCGCTGGGCAGGGTGCCGCTCAAGATCCATGCCGGCATCACCGCGGACGAGACCGCCACCCATTGCGACTGGCACCTGCCGCTGGTGCACCCGCTGGAGAGCTGGGGCGACGCGCGCGCCTTCGACGGCACGGTGTCGCTGCTGCAGCCGACGATCGCGCCGTTCTATGACGGGCGCTCGGTGCCGGAGATTTTGTCCTTGTTGTTCGAGCCGCAGCCGCGGGACGGGATGACGCTGCTGCGGAGCTACTGGTCGGGCCAGTGGGGCGGCGAGGCGGACGCGCGCTGGCGGGACTCGCTGCGCCACGGCTTCGTGGCGGGGAGCGCGCTTGCCCCCGTCTCGGTGACGCTCGCGGCGGCAGTGGCAGCGGCGCCCTCCCCTGCCGCGCCGGGCGGGCTGGAGCTGCTGTTCCGGCCGGACCCGTCGATTCGGGACGGCATGCTGGCCGATAACGCCTGGCTGCAGGAATGCCCCAGGCCGCTGACCAGGATCGTGTGGGAGAACGTGGTGGCGGTGTCGCCGCTGCTGGCCGGGCGCGAGGGGATCAGGAACGGCGACGTGCTGGAGATCGAGGCCGGGGGGCGGCGACTGGAGGCGCCGGCCTGGATCACGCCGGGCCAGGCCGAGAACAGCCTGACGGTGACGCTGGGCTACGGGCGGCGGGCGCCGGGGATGCTGTCCTACGGGCTCGGCTACGATGCCTATGCGCTGCGGCAGGATGCGACGCCGTGGCGGGTCGACGGGGCGACGATGCGCCGCACCAGCCGTCGGGTGACGGTCGCGTGCACCCAGGACCATTCCGCCATGGACGGGCACGATTTCGTCCGTACGCAGCATCCGGGCGAGCGGCAGCGCGACGAGGCGTCGGAGCGTCCGGCCACGCTGTATGCCGACAACCTCGCCACCCCCGGGGACGGACGCGGCGGCGGGCACGGCGACGGACGCGCCTGGGGCATGGTGATCGACCTGGACAGCTGCATCGGCTGCAACGCCTGCGTGGTGGCGTGCCAGTCGGAGAACAACGTCGCCGTGGTCGGCCGCGAGGAGGTGATGCGTGGCCGCGAGATGCACTGGCTGCGCATCGACCGCTACTACGCGGGTGGGCTGGACGCGCCGGACACGCGGTTCATGCCGGTGCCGTGCATGCACTGCGAGGACGCGCCCTGCGAGGTGGGCTGCCCGGTGGAGGCGACGCTGCACGACCACGAGGGGCTCAACCTCATGGT
>CAXUDP010000208.1:0-2947 GCA_964249735.1 uncultured Acetobacteraceae bacterium
CCACAAGCCGGCCGCGGCTTCTTCCAGATAAAGCCGGCGATCCTGGAGGCGGAAGATCTTCCGGGCTTATCATGAGGTGGATCAGGATGCCTGCATGAGCCGCCCTCTTCTTCCGCTTGCCCTCGTCGTCCTGCTGACGCCTGCCGCCGCGGCCGCACAGGACGCCGGCTGCCGGCAGTTCTTCCCCGGCGGCCAGCCGCCGGTGCTGATCAACCCGAAGCTCGGCCAGCACACGACGCTGCTGTGCAACGACGCCTATGCCGCCCTCGCCTCCGGGGTGACCCATGGGGCGATCTGGTCGGCCGAGCATCCGACCGCGGCGTCGCTGGAGCAGGCGCGGCACGTCCGGCGCGAGGGCCAGTTCCACGCCGAGGATCGGCTGCCGCCTGCCGACCAGGCGCAGCTCGCCGACTATCGCCGCAGCGGCTACGACCGCGGCCACATGACGCCGTCGGGCGACATGCCGGACGAGCAGGCGCAGGGGCAGACCTTCAGCCTGGCCAACATGGTGCCGCAGACCGCCCAGCTGAACCGCGGCATCTGGGAGGGCGTGGAGAGCGCGGTGCGGCGCCTGGCAGAGCGGGAGGGCGCGCTCTACGTCGTCACCGGCCCGGCCTTCCACGGCCGGCAGCTGTCCTCGATCGGGCCGGACGGGGTGCTGGTGCCGACCTCGACCTGGAAGGCGGTCTATGACCCGCAGGCGGACGGCACCGGCGTCTACGTGTGCAGGAACAGCCAGCAGCCGACGTGCGAGACGGTCCCGGTCGCCACGCTGATCCTGGTGGTCGGCATCGACCCGTTCCCCGCCCTGCCCGACCGGCTGAAGCGCCAGGCGATGGCGCTGCCGCCGCCGGAGACCAGCCCCTATGCCCGCGGCGGGCACGGGCGGCACCACCACAAGGACCGCGGCGTGCTCGGGCAGCTGCTGGGCGAGTAGGAGATCACCATGACCAGGTTCAGCCCCTTTGCCGACGACGCGGCCTCGGTGTCGATCGGCAAGCTGACGATCGAGAACGGCACCGAGCGGATCGCCCTGTATGGCAGCCTCGACCTGACCCGGGACCGGCAGGGCCTGGAGCACGCCCGTACTCTGAGGGCGATCCTCGACCAGGCGGTGCAGGTGCTGGAGGCGCAGCCGGACCTGCCCGAGGCGGTACCGGCGGCCGCGGCACCGAAGACAGTCGCCAACCCATTCAGCTGAGGGTCTAAAGACATACCGCCAACAGCCGGGCGTCGGAACAACTGAGCACATGAGAAGCGAGCCCCCGATGCGCCTGACCGACCTGTTCATCCACCGGATCGTGCTGTCCTGCGTGGTCTCCATCCTGGTGCTGGTGTTCGGACTGCGCGCCGAGCAGGCCATGCCAGTGGAGAAGTTCCCGCACACCGTCACCGGCACGGTTGAGATCCAGACCAGCTACTACGGAGCGGATCCTGCCACCGTCGCCGGCTTCGTGACCACGCCGCTGGAGGGCAAGATCAGCCAGGCCCAGGGCATCGACACCATGACCTCGACCTCGTCGATCGGCATGTCCGACATCGTGGTGAACCTCAAGCTGAACTACGATCCGGCGCGCGCCTTGGCCGAGATCCAGTCCTACGTCACCGCCGCGAGCTCGCAGTTCCCGCCCGGCGTGCAGGCCTCCTCAATCAGCATGTATTCGCACGGCGGCTCCATCATGGGCCTCTACGTCGACAGCGACGTGCTGGGGCCGGCAAAGGTCGGCGACTACGTGCAGCGCGTGGTAGCGCCGCGGCTGCAGGCAGTTCCCGGTGTGCAGAGTGTGTACATCAACGGCGCGCCGAACGTGGTCATGCGCGTCTGGCTCAACCCTGAGCGTCTGGCCGCCTATGGCCTGACGCCCGCCGACGTTTACGCCGCACTCGGCAACAACAACTTCGTCGAAGGGGTCGGCAACACGCTCGGGGGCGCCGTCAGCGTCAACCTCGACATCACGTCCAGCCTGCACGACGCCGCGCAGTTCCGCGACCTCGTCATCCGGCAGACTGACCTGCACATCATTCGCCTGGGCGACGTGGCACGGGTCGAGTTCGGCGGCGATCCGGACAACTTCCAGGCGATCGCCAACGACCACAACGGCGTGTACATCTACATCAAGCCGTCGCCGTCGGCGAACGCGCTGGCAGTGTCGCACGACCTCCAGGTGCAGATCGCGGCGCTGCGCCGGCAGATGCCGCCTGCCATCCACATCACAGTGCTAAACGACAATGGCGAGTACATCCGCGCTTCGATCCATGAGGTGGTGGTGACGCTGGCGGAGTCGCTGGCGATCGTGGCGCTGGTGGTGTTCGTGTTTCTCGGCTCGCCGCGCTCGGTGCTGGTGCCGCTGGTGACCATCCCGCTGTCGCTGGTCGGCACCTTCGCGATGATGGCGGCGATGGGCTTCTCCATCAACCTGCTGACCCTGCTGGCGCTGGTGCTGGCGATCGGGCTGGTGGTCGACGACGCCATCATCGTGGTGGAGAACGTCAACCGCTACCTCGCCCGCGGGCTGACGCCGGTGGCGGCCGCGGTGGCGGCGGCGCGCGAGCTGGTGCAGCCGATCCTGGCGATGACGGTTGTGCTGATCGCGGCCTACGTGCCGCTCGGCCTGCAGGGCGGGCTGACGGGCGCGCTGTTCATCGAGTTCGCGTTCACGCTGGCCGGCGCGGTCACCGTGTCGGCGCTGCTGGCGTTGACGCTGTCGCCGATGATGAGCTCGCGCCTGCTGCGCGCCCGAAGCCCCGCGGGCGTGCGCATGCCGCTCGCCGAGCGGATGGAACGGGGAAGCGAGCACGCGCTGGACGCGGTGCAGCGCGGCTACAGCGCCCTGTTGCGGGCGAGCCTGCGGGTGCAGCCGGTGGTGCTGCTGGTTGGTCTGTTCGTGCTCGGCAGCACCTGGTACCTCTACGGCCACGCCAAGCACGAGCTGTCGCCGAACGAGGA
>CAXUDP010000209.1:0-2930 GCA_964249735.1 uncultured Acetobacteraceae bacterium
CCGCCGAGGTCGACGGTGAAGCCGCCCTTGACCCGGCCGTAGATGGTGCCCTGGACCCGCTGCTGGCCCTCGAACGCCTTTTCCAGGTTGGTCCAGGCCTCCTCGCGACGCGCCTTCTCGCGCGACAGCACGATGGCACCGTCGCGGTCCTCGTAGCGCTCGACGTAGAGCTCGATCACGTCGCCCGGCTTGACCTCGTGGTCCATGCCGGGGAGGCCGAACTCCTTGAGCAGGACGCGGCCCTCGCTCTTGAGGCCGACATCGACGATCGCGAACTCGTCGGTGAGGCGGATCACGGTGCCGGTGACGACCGAGCCGTCGAAGCTGACCTCGCGGCCGAGGCTCTCGTCGAGCAGGGAGGCAAAGTCTTCGCCGCCGAAATGATCGGCGGGCGGGCGAACAAGCGTGGCTGATGCCATGTGGCGGATGGTTCCTGCGTCGGATCCGGAGCCTGAGGCTCCGTGGACGGTTCATGCGCCCTGCGCCCGGGGTCGACCGGATGGCAGCACGTCTTGTCCGGGGCCGGCAGGAGCGGAGAAACCGCTGCGCCGTGACGGACCGGCTACGGGAAACGGGCCCTGTCCGGAGAACAGGGCCTGAGGGTCGCGTGATGCACCCGCCCCCGGGGCGACGTCAAGCGGTTTCCGGAACCCGTGCCGCCACGATCCGCAGCGCCTCGCGCAACACCGCGGCGGCGTCCATCCGGTCGCTGTCGATCCAAACCGCGTCCGGTGCGGCACGCAGGGGCGCCGTCTGCCGGGCGGCGTCGGCGGCGTCGCGTGCCGCCAGCTCGGCCTGCACCTCCTCGATCGCCGCCGCGTCGTCGGCGAGGGCGGTCCCGCCGTGCATCTGGCGCCAGCGGCGCTCCGCGCGGGCCTGGAGCGAGGCGGTGACGAACAGCTTCACCGGGGCGTCGGGGAACACCACCGTGCCGATGTCGCGGCCGTCCAGCACCGCGCCGTGCTCGGCGCCGAAGCCGCGCTGGAACGCCAGCAGCGCCGCGCGCACCGCCGGCTGCGCCGCCACCAGGCTGGCGGCGCGGTCCACCTCTGGCGTGCGCAGGTCCGGGCGTTCGAGGTCCGTTGGGCGCAACGCTGCGGCCTGCGCCGCGGCGTCGCCCGACGGCGCCAGCGCGGCATCGAGCATGCGACGGCCGACCGCGCGGTAGAGCAGCCCGGTGTCGAGGTAGGGCAGGTCGAGCGCCCCCGCCAGCGCACGCGCCAGCGTCCCCTTGCCGGCCGCGGCCGGACCGTCCACCGCGACCACCAGGCGGCGGCTCACGACGCGGGATCCGCGGGCCCGGCGCCGAGCCGGTTCATCAGGGCGGCGAAGCCGGGCAAGCTGGTGCCGACGAATCCCATGTCGTCCACCGTCACCGGATGGCGGGCGGCGAGGCCCATCACCTGCTGCATCGGCCGGCGCCTCAGGCTCGCGTCGCCGGTCGTCACCGAGACGATCGGATGGCTGGCGAGAAGGCCGGCCGGCAGCCGTGCCCCGGTGCCGGAATTGTCCATGTCGAGCACGTCCTCCGGCTCCGACAGCCGGCCGAGGCCGCGTCGCCTCACCCGCCAGCCCGCCTCCGCGTCGCGCGCCGCCTCGGCACCGGGCGCCCGCATCGCGGCCACGGTGCGCAGCACGTCCTCGCTCTCCCACAGGCCCTCGATCCGGGTGTCGCCCTCGGCAAGGGCGGCGAACATCAGGGCGCGATGGCTGATCGACTTGTCGCCCGGCACCCGGGCGTTGCCTGCGAGCGGCGCGTCCGGCCTGCGGACGACAAGGGGCCTGGGTGGTGCGTCCGGGTGCGGAGTCATGAACTGTTTCCTTGCCGGTCGCCTGGGCCGGACGTCCACCCGATCGGGCTTCCGGCCCAACCGCCACCGGTTTGACAGCACGACATCCAGCTGGCATGGGGCCCGCCCTTGCCGCGCATCGTCCTCCAATGACAGGGTCACAATGGCCAAGCCAGAACTCGGTAACAAGCGGGTATGCGTCTCGTGCAGCACCCGCTTCTACGACCTGACCAAGGTGCCGGCGACGTGCCCGAAATGCGGAACCGAACAGCCGCTCGACCAGCCGCGGGTGCGCCGCGCGTCGGGCAACCTGCCGCCTGAGGATCGCCGGCCGAAGAAGGCGCCGGTGGTGGATCCGGACGATGCCGACACCGAGGTCGAGCCGGCGGAGGACGAGGCGGAAACGGACGAGGTCGCGGAGGACGCGGACGACCTCGACGACGATGCAGACGTCATCGGCACGGACATCGAGGTCGAGGTGGACAGCGACGAGAACGAACGCTGAGGGTGGCGGCGCCGGTCCCGGTTCGTTCGCCGGGTCAGACGCCGGCCTTCGTGCCGCCGCGCGTCAGCGCCAGGTAGCGTTCGGTGGTCGGGATCGTCTGCGACCCGATGAACTCGCCCATCGCCTTCTCCTCGGCGAGCGACTGCTGCAGCGGCGCCACCGATTCGACGTCGCCGACCGCCTGCGCCATGGCGATCAGGCTGGTGTAGGCGGCGATCTCGAAGTGCTCGAACGCATAGTTGGCGAACGTGTTCTTCAGGATCTCGTCCGAGGCCGGCACGTGCAGCGCCGCCGCCAGGTTGCCGGTCAGCGACATCCAGCCCGCCTTGAGCGCCGACGGGCTGCTGCCGTGCCGCTCGAGGATCAGTTCCAGCCGCTGCACCTGCGCCTCCGACTCCGTCACGTGCTGCTGCAGCCGCGCCTTCATCTCCGGGTAGTGCTCGAGCCGCTCGATCTGACGGCGGCACAGCTCGATCGCGCTCATCTCGACCGCATGCTGGTTGCGCAGGCCGACATGGTAGGTCTCGTGGGCTAGATCGCCCTGTGAATCGCCGTCCATGCAGACCACTCCTTGATGACTCGGGATGGCCGGACAACGGGTGGTGCCGGCTCCGGTTCGCGGCACACGCCGATCC
>CAXUDP010000210.1:0-2894 GCA_964249735.1 uncultured Acetobacteraceae bacterium
TCCTTGGCGAACTCGACGATCAGGATGCCGTTCTTGGCCGCCAGCGCGATCAGCACCACCAGCCCGATCTGCGCGTACAGGTCGAGTGACAGCCCGCCGAGCTTGATGCCGACAAAGGCGCCGAGCACGCCCACCGACACCGACAACAGCACCGGGATCGGGATGATCCAGCTCTCGTAAAGCGCCACCAGGAACAGGAACGCGAACAACAGCGCCATGGCCAGGATGATCCCGGTCTTGCCCGACGCCGCCACCTCCTGGTACGCGGTGCTGGTCCATTCGTAGTCGTAGCCGGACTGCAGGGTGCCGGCGGAGATCCGCGCCATGGACGCCAGGGCCGTACCCGACGATACGCCGGGTGCGGGCGTGCCGTTGACGGTGATCGCCCGGAAGTTGTTGTAGCGCGTGATCGCCTGCGGGCCGGTGATGATGCGCAGGGTCGCCAACGCCCGCAGCGGCACGGTGCCGCCGCTGCTGTTGCGCAGGTAGAGCCGCCACAGGTCGTCGATCTTCGAGCGGTCGCGCGCCTCGCCCTCCACGTTGACCTGCCACACCCGGCCGAACAGGTTGAAGTCGTTGACGTAGGAGCCGCCCAGCGTGGTCTGCAAGGCGGTGAAGATGTCGTTGACGTTGACGCCCAGCGCCTGCGCCTTGGCGCGGTCGATGTCGAGGTAGAGCGACGGGGTGTTGGCGGTGAAGGTGGTGAACACGCGCGCCAGATCCGGGCTCTGGTTCGCCGCCGCCACCAGCCCGCGCAGCTGGGCCGCGAGCTGGTCGGTGTCCTGCCCTTCCAGCGCTTCCAGCTCGTACTCGAAGCCGCCGCCGGGCGACAGGCCGATGATCGGTGGCAGGTTGAACGGGAACACGGTGGCCTGGCGTATGCCCTGGGCCTGGCCGAACACGCGGCCGATCAGCGCGGTGGCGCCCTCGGCCGCCTTCGTGCGGTCCTGGAACGCCTTGAGCCGCACGAACACGAAGCCGGCGTTCGGCTCCTGCACCCCGTCCAGGAACGAGTAGCCGATCACCCCGAAGGTGTGCGCCGCCCCCGGCAGGTTGCGCGCGAGCTTTTCCACCTGCGCCACCACGCCGCTGGTGCGTCCCACCGCGGCAGCGTCCGGCAGCTGCACGTTGATGAAGAAGCCGCCCTGGTCCTCCTCCGGCAGGAATCCGGCCGGCAGGGTGCGCTGCATCAGCGCGATCAGCACGCCGGCGCCCACCACCACCAGGATGCCGCCGATGGCGAAGCCGAGCAGACGCCCTACCACGCGGGAGTAGCCGTTGCGCACCGCGTCGATCACCCGCGACACCCCGCCCATGATGCCGCGCCTGGGACCGGAATGACGCAGGAACACCCCGCACAGCGCCGGCGACAGGGTCAGCGCGTTCAGCGCCGAGATCAGCATGGCGGTGCAGATGGTCAGCGCGAACTGGCGGAACAGCACGCCGGACAGGCCGGGGATGAAGGCGATCGGCACGAACACCGACAGCAGCACCAGGGTGATGGCGATGATCGGCCCGGTGATCTGCACCATCGCCTTTTTCGTCGCGTCCGCTGGCGACAGCTCGGGCTCCTCCTCCATCACCCGCTCGACGTTCTCGACCACCACGATCGCGTCGTCGACCACGATGCCGATCGCCAGGACCATCGCCAGCAGCGACACCGTGTTGGCCGAGATGCCGACCGCGGTCATGCCGGCGAACGCGCCGATCAGGCTGACCGGGATGGCGATGGTGGGGATGATGGTGGCGCGCAGGCTGCCCAGGAACAGGAACACCACGATCACCACCAGCACGAACGCCTCGATGATGGTCTTGATCACCTCGTGCACGGTGTCGCGCACGAAGTCGGTGCTGTCGTAGGTGATGTTGTAGGTCAGGCCGGGCGGGAAGCGGTGCGACAGCCGCGCCACCAGGCCCTTGATCGCGGTCGCGGTGTCGAGCGCGTTGGCGCCGGGCGACAGGTAGATCGCCAGCGCCACCGACGGGTTGCCGTCGAAGCGCGACTCCGAGTCCAGCGTCTGCGCGCCGAGCTCAACCCGCGCCACGTCGCTCAGGCGAAGCACCGAGCCGTCCGGCTGCGCACGGATCACGATCGCGCCGAACTGCGCCGGCGTCACCAGGCGCCCCTGGGTCTGCACGTTGAACTGGTACTGCTGGTCCGGCCCGGTCGGGCGGGCGCCGATGCGGCCAACCGCCGCCACCGTGTTCTGCTGCGCGATCGCGCTGGTGATGTCGGATGGCGACAGGCCGAGGTTGGTCAGGCGGTTGGTGTCGAACCAGATGCGCATCGAGTAGTTCTGGCGCGACAGCAGCGACGCCTGCCCCACGCCCGGCGTGCGCGACACGCCGTCGATGACGTTGATCGTCATGTAGTTGGCGATGAACAGCGGCTTGAACACGTTGGTCGGGCTGTAGAAGTTGATGAACATCAGGATCGCCGACGAGCGCTTCTGCACCGTCAGCCCTTCCGCCTGCACCGTCGCCGGCAGCTCGGCATTGGCCGTCTGCACCCGGTTCAGCACGTTGACGGTGTTGACGTCCGGGTTGGTGCCGAGCTGGAAGCTGACGGTCAGGCCGTACGATCCGTCGTTGCCGCTGGCCGAGCGCATGTAGATCATCTTGTCGACGCCCACGACCTGAGCCTCGATCGGCTGCGCCACCGACTGCTCGACCACCGACGCCGACGCGCCGGGGTAGGTCGCCGTCACCTGCACCTGCGGCGGCACCACGTCGGGGAACTGCGCGACCGGGATGCGGGTCAGCCCGACGATGCCGGCCAGCGTGATGACGATCGCGATCACGATCGCCAGCCGGGGCCGGTCGATAAAGACGCCGGAGATCATGGCGGGATCCTAGTGCTGGCTCGAGCTGCTGCTGGGGGCGGGCGGAGACGG
>CAXUDP010000211.1:0-2844 GCA_964249735.1 uncultured Acetobacteraceae bacterium
GGGGTTCCCGTGCTGGAAGCACGTCGGGCCCGGCTGTCGGGGGACAGCCGGGGTGCCGGGTGCTGATGGGCCGCGGTGGGCGGCCGGAAAGGGTCGGTTGTGCTGGGAGCTGAGCGGCTAGTTCGGCGGCGCTAGACGGGGCCGCAGGTCGCTTCGATCAGGAACAGCTCGTAGGGGTCGACCAAGACGAGGGCCTGGCGGTGCAAGTCGGAGCCCGCACGGGCGTGGGCGACTACGTGTCGCCAGACCTCCTTGTCGCCCGGGAAGCGGGGCTCACCGTCTTCCGGGTCGTCCAGGCGCTGCAGCTGCACGCCGGGCGTTCCGTCGGTGTTCGGTTCGACCTCGGACACGGTCCAGCCCTCGCGGTGCGCGGCGGTGAAGTCGAAGCTGGCGGTAGTGGTGGAACCAAGTGCGTGCTGCACTCTCGGCGCTGGTGCGGCGGTCGCGGTCGAGGCGGCGTTCATGGGGGATCTCCTTCCTCCGTCTTCTCCTCGAAGACCCCCTCCCGCGGCCGTGTCCGGCCCGGCGGGGCAAAGGCGGCGCGGCACGCGCCGGGATCGCAGCCGGACCAGCGCAGCGGCCGGCGCAGACCCACCCTTTGCCGCAACGGCCCGGCATGCGGCAGCGCTTCATGCCGCCTGCTTCAGGTCCGCCTCCTCATCGTTCGTTGCTGCGTCGCTGGCATCGGCGTCGCGCCGGTGGTCCGGATGAAAGGCAAGGCAGTAGTCGGCGATACGCTGTGCTGCAGCGGCCGCGCGGAAGATCTCGCGCTTGTCGTCGCGCAGCTTGCCCAGCCAGTCCGCGATGTAGTTGGCGTGGTTCGGGATGTCGGTCGGCAGCCCGAGCGTATTGCCCAGAAAGCAGCTCGCCAGCTCGGCCCGGAGCTCCTCCTCCGCGTAAAGCGACGTCCCGAACTTCGCAGTCATATCGCGAGCAAGACGCGACTCATGGCCGGTCGCGTGGGCCAGCTCATGCAGCGCCGTGGCACCCCACGCCTCGGCTGACTCGAACGCCTCGTGTCGCGGCAGCTGGATGTGATCGCTGGACGGGCTGTAGAACGCCTGGCTGCCACCGGTCCGGATCATCACCCCGCTGTTGCGCAGGATGGTGTCGACTGCTTCCGGGCGATGCCAGTCGACCGCCCGTAGTCCAGCCGTCGCCGCGCTGGGGATGCCGTCCATCTGGGTGGCGTGAAACACGGTGGACGCGCGCAGCATCGGGATGAAGCGCTGCGTCCCATCGCCGGCCGTCTCGGGCGCACCCTCGCCATCCCGGCACTCGAGCTTCTTGAAGAAGAACACCGTGGTGCCGCGCTCGCCCTTGTGCACCTGCCAACCGCGCTCGGCCGCCTGCTTGTACGAGCACCACCTGTTGTCGCCGGTCGTCCACGCGAAGGGCGACAGGGCCAGCATCAGCACGTTGATGCCGCGATAGAACCGGCCGGTCGTGGCGTTGGACGGCATCGTATTCTGGCCGGCCAGGGCCGGGTCCCAGGCTCGCCGCCATGGCACCACGCCCGCCTCAAGGGCGGTGATGATGCGGTCGGTGACCTCCTGGTAGTTGTCGCGTGGGGTGAAGGGTTGATCGCTCTGCGACCGACGGCGGCTGAAGCTCATGGTGCTCGGCCCTTTCCTGGCTCTGAACACCTCTCCAGCAGTCGCATTCGGTGTGCCGGGGCAAAGGCGGCGCGCTACGCGCCGGGATCGAGGCCGGACCAGCGCAGCGGCCGGCGGAGACCCACCCTTTGCGCCGGTGCTCCGGCATGCGGCAGCTCTACGCCGCTCGTCGTTCTCCCTCGTCCCGTTTCTCCGTCCCTGTTCTGTTGCTGGCCAGCACGCCGGTGACAAAGGCTCGACGGTTGTCTCCCAGCCGCGCCTGCACCCTGTCATAAGCGGCGGCCAGCACGACGCCATCCCGGCCCATCACGTCGAGCCGGATCGACGGGCAGTAGCCCGCGACCGCGATCAGCAGGTCCACGAAGCACCGGAAGCCGGTGTGCGCGACGCAGATCCGGTCGAGGTGCGGCGTGCGTTCCGGAAGGGCCCGGGACGGGTGGGTCCGGATGTCGATGCAGAACGGCCCGGCCGCGATGGCCCTGGCCTTGTCGTAGGCGGCCGGGATCGCCCCGGTCTGGCCCATCTTGCCGCGCACCACGACGGCACCGAGCCGGCCGGTGCGCCGGTCGTCCGGGCCGAAGAACACGAAGGTGAAGACGTGCGCCTCCATCGGGTGCGCGCGCATGCGCCGACGCGCGCGCGCCGCGCGCTGCCAGGCGCGCCTATGGCCTGTGCTCATGATGTGTCTCCCGATGGAGGTCAGGGCGCCGCGGTGGCGGGAACGCCGTCGCGCGGGCGCACGTAGGCGCGGCCGCAGTGGGTGGTGCAGTACGGCTTGCCCGGAGCAGGCTCGTCGCCGCATAGGTGGAAGCCGGCCTTGCCCGGCTCTCCGATCGGCCACTGGCAGCCGTTCGACTGCCGGGGAACCGGCGGGGGCATGGGGCGAACGGGAAGCGGCTCGGGTGCCGGCGTCTGGGCAGGCCGGGTTGGGGCGATCGGTGGCGCCGTCTTGACCGGGTGAGCCGTGGCGACGGGCGACGATGGAGCTACCTGGCGGTCCGGGAGCAGGCTGGATGGCACCGGGATGGGCGGTCCAACGCGTGGGGTCGGTGTCGCGCGAGCCTACGGCACGCTGCGGATCGGCGACGGCCGCGGCGGCAGGCACAGACGGTGAGCCTTGCCCACGATCGCGTTCTTGCTGGTGCCCATCCGTCGGCCGATCTCGGCGGTCGAGTGGCCCTCGGTCCAGAGGATGCGCAGGGTCGAGATGACCTGGTCGGTCCAGTCC
>CAXUDP010000212.1:0-2744 GCA_964249735.1 uncultured Acetobacteraceae bacterium
GGAACGGGATCAGCAGCAGCGAGGCGAGCGAGAGGGCGAGGAAGACGCCGATGAACCGCCCGGTGCGGCCCATCACGTCCGTCAGCAGGTCGCGGTAGCGGCTCCTGAACCGCTCGAACCGGTGCTCGAAGCCGCGCTGGAAACGCGTGAACGGCCCGCCCCCGCTGCCGTGCTGGCCAT
Source organism: uncultured Acetobacteraceae bacterium (assembly GCA_964249735.1). Classification (GTDB taxonomy): domain Bacteria; phylum Pseudomonadota; class Alphaproteobacteria; order Acetobacterales; family Acetobacteraceae; genus Lichenicola. Next base: position 181 of record CAXUDP010000212.1, read on the forward strand.
GCGCCTGCCGCTGGCCGGCCAGCAGCCAGACGGCCATGGTCGGCACCAGGGTGCGGGACAGGACGAAGGAGGTGATCATGGCGAACACGATCGCCATGGCGAGCGGCTTGAACAGGTAGCCGCCGATGCCGCTGAGCGTGAACAGCGGCAGCCAGACGATGCAGATACACAAGGTGGACACGAAGGTGGGCACGACGATCTCGTTGGCGGCGTCGATGATCGCTTCCTCGAGGTCCTGGCCGTGCTCCAGGTGGGAGGAGATGTTCTCGATCATCACCGTGGCGTCGTCCACCAGGATGCCGACGGCGAGCGCCAGGCCGCCCAGCGTCATCACGTTGATGGTCTCGCCGAGCCAGGACAGCACCAGGATGGAGGTCAGGATGCAGAGCGGGATGGAGGTCGCCACGATCAGCGTCGAGCGCCAGGAGCCGAGGAACAGCAGCACCATCGCCCCCGTCAGCACGGCGGCGATGGCCATCTCGCGCACCACGTCCTCGACCGAATCCCGCACAAAGGTGGAGGCGTCGTTCAGCAGGGTGATCTTGACGCCGGGGGGCAGCGTCTTCTCGATGCCCGGCAGCATCTTCTTCACGCCCTCGACCACCGCGAGGGTGGAGGCGTTGCCGGTCTTCAGCACCTGCATCAGGACGCTCTGCTGCCCGTGCACGAGCACCATGTTGGTCTGCGGCGGCCCGCCGCGGTGCACGTAGGCCACGTCGCGCATGGTGATGATGGCGTTGCCGACCTGCTTGATCGGCAGGTTGTTGAACGTGTCGAGGTTGATTGGAGCGGCGTTGGTGGAGACGAGATAGTCCAGCTTGCCGATCTTCTCGTCGCCCGCCGGCAGCACCAGGTTCTGGCGGGCGAGCGCCTTGGACACGTCCTCCGCGGACAGCCCGTGCTCCAGCAGCCCGCGCTGGTTGAGGTCGACCTGCACCACGCGGGAGGTGCCGCCGTAGGGCGTGGGGATCGCCACGCCGGGCACGCTGATCAGGCTCGGGCGGATGAAGTTCGACGCGAGGTCGTAGAGCTGCTGGACGGTCTGGTCGGTGCCGGAGACCTGCAGGTCCAGCACGGGGACGCTGGAGGCGTTGTACACCAGGATCTGCGGCGGAGTGATGCCGGGCGGCATCTGCTTGAGCACGGTCTGCGCGCTGGCGGCGATCTGCGCCTGCGCCGCCGAGATGTTGGTGTTCGGCTGGAAGAAGATCTTGATCACGCCGCGGCCGTAGAGCGACTGGCTCTCGATGTGCTCGATGTTGCTGACCGTGGTGGTCAGCGTGCGCTCGAAGTAATAGACCACCCGGCCGGACATGTCCTGCGGCGTCAGGCCGTTGTAGGTCCAGACGACGGCGACGACGGGGATGTCGATGGCGGGGAAGATGTCGGTCGGCGTCTTCCAGGCGGCCTGGCCGCCGAAGATCAGGATGACGATCGCCAGCACCACGAAGGTCAGCCGCCGCCGGAGCGCGATCAGGACGATGGCGTTCATCGAGCTGCCTTAACCCCCACGGTCCACCGGCGATGTCCCCGCCCGCCCGCCTTCGTAGCCACGCAGCGGGGCCGGAGCAACCAGCCCCGTGTCAAGCGGCCGGCGGGTGCGCGCTCCCACCTCCGCCTTACGCCTTGAAGCTGCCCTCCATGACGATCTGCGCCAGCGGAATGCGCTCGCTCGGGTGCTCGCGGGCAGCCATCGCCTCGCCCAGCGTGGTCTTGTCGCCGGGCCGGCCGATCGCGATCATCTGTTCCACCCTGTAGCCCACGGGCACGCCCAGCTCGGCGAAGGCGCGCTCCTTGTCGAAGCCGACCATGCCATGGGCCTGCCACCCCATCAGCGTCGCCTGGAAGGCGACGCTGGCCCAGGCGGACCCGGCGTCCATCGAGTGGCTGTAGGACGGCACGGGCGTGTCCTTGCCGGGGGGCAGCATGGTCGAGTTCGACACCAGCGTCACCAGCACGGCGGCGCTCTTGGCCCAGCCCTGGTTGAACTCGACCAGCAGGCTTAGCATCTTGTCGAAGTGCGGCGTGCCGCGGCGGGCGTAGATGAAGCGCCAGGGCTGCGAGTTGTAGGAGGACGGCGCCCAGCGCGCGGCCTCGAACAAGGTCATCAGGTCGGCCTCGTCCATCTGCTCGTCGGTGAACGCGCGCGGCGACCAGCGTTCCAGGAACAACTTGTCGATCGGGTGATCGGAGTGCCGGTGGTTGGCGTCGGTCATGAGTGGCTCCTCAGGAACTACCGTCCCCGTATCACGGCGCCGGCTCCGATGCACCAGGCGCCAGCCTGGTGGAGATCTCCGCCAGGCGATGCGCCGCCGTGATCACCCGCCCCAGCGCCTGCACCTGCCCGGCGAGGTCGACCTCATGCAGCAGGGCGTGGAACTCCCGCTCCAGCGCCGGCACCACGTGGGCGCGGCCAAAGCTCACCTCCGGCAGCCATTCCGGGAAGCCCTGGCTGATGTCGCACTGGTTGCCGAAGAAGAACAGCAGCGAGCCGTCCAGGTCGTGCACCGGCGAGATGAACAGCAGGTTCCAGAACATCGTGCCGTCGCGGCGGTAGTTGACGA
>CAXUDP010000213.1:0-2723 GCA_964249735.1 uncultured Acetobacteraceae bacterium
CCCCCGTGGGACCCAGGAACAGGAAGGAGCCGATCGGCCGGTTCGGGTCCTGCAAGCCGGCCCGCGCCCGGCGCACGGCGTAGGCCACCGCCTTGAGCGCGTCCTCCTGCCCCACGACCCGGCGGCGCAGCTCGTCCTCCATGCGCAGCAGCTTGGACCGCTCGCCTTCCAGCATCCGATCCACCGGCACGCCGGTCCAGCGGCTGACCACGCCGGCGATCTGGTCTTCCGTCACCGCCTCATTGACCAGCCGGCCGCCCGACTGCCCGGCGGCGATCTGCTGCTCCAGCTGCGGGATCACGCCGTACATCAGCTCGGACGCCCGACCCAGGTCACCCCGGCGCTGCGCCACCTCCACCTCGCTGCGGGCGGCGTCCAGCTGCTCCTTCAGCTTCTGCGACCCGAAGAGCTGGTCCTTCTCGGCGTGCCAGGCCGCCGTCATGGCGTCCGAGCGCTCCTCAAGCTCCACCAACTCGTGCTGCAGCTTGTCCAGCCGCTCGCGGGAGGCGGCGTCCTCCTCGCGCTTGAGCGCCTCGCGCTCGATCTTGAGCTGCAGCAGGCGGCGGTCCAGCTCGTCCAGCGCCTCGGGCTTGCTGTCCACCTGCATCCGCAGCCGGCTGGCCGCCTCGTCCATCAGGTCGATCGCCTTGTCCGGCAGGAAGCGGTCGGCGATGTAGCGGCTGGACAGCGTGGCGGCCGCCACCAGCGCGCCGTCCGTGATGCGGACGCCGTGGTGCAGCTCGTACTTCTCCTTGATGCCGCGCAGGATGCTGATCGTGTCCTCGATGGACGGCTCGCCGACGAACACCGGCTGGAAGCGCCGGGCCAGGGCCGCGTCCTTCTCGACGTGCTTGCGGTACTCGTCGAGCGTGGTGGCGCCGATGCAGTGCAGCGCGCCGCGGGCCAGCTCCGGCTTCAACAGGTTGGAGGCGTCCATCGCGCCGTCGGCCTTTCCGGCGCCGACCAGCGTGTGCATCTCGTCGATGAACAGGATCACCTCGCCGTTGGCGCTCTCGATTTCCTTGAGCACCGCCTTCAGCCGCTCCTCGAACTCGCCGCGGTACTTGGCGCCGGCCACCAGCGCGCCGAGGTCGAGCGCCATGACCCGCTTGTTGCGCAGCGATTCCGGTACGTCGCCGTTGACGATGCGCAAGGCGAGGCCTTCGACGATGGCGGTCTTGCCAACGCCGGGTTCGCCGATCAGCACGGGGTTGTTCTTGGTGCGGCGGGCGAGCACCTGGATGGCGCGACGGATTTCCTCGTCGCGGCCGATCACCGGATCGAGCTTGCCGTCGCGCGCGGTGGCGGTGACGTCGCGTGCATACTTGCTCAGCGCGTCGAAGTTCTGCTCCGCGTTGGCGCTGGTCACCTTGCGGCCCTTGCGGATGTCAGCAACGGCCTTGTCCAGGGCCTGCGGCGTGGCGCCGGCCTGACGCAACGCACGCGCGCCAGGTCCGTCGGAGGCGGCCAAGGCGAGCAGCAGCCGGTCCTGCGCCACGTACTCGTCGCCGGCCTTGGCGGCGGCGCGCTCGGCGGCGTCCAGCAGGCGGACCAGCTCGGGGGTGGCTTGCGGCTGGCCTGCGCCCCCCCCCTGGACGCGGGGGTTGCGCGCCACCTCGGCATCGACGGCGACCTGGGCCGCCTTCGGGTCGGCCCCGGCGGCGCGCAGCAGGCCAGCCGCGGCGCCTTCCTCGTCGTCCAGCAACGCCTTGAGCAGGTGCTCGGGCGTCAGGCGTTGGTGAAAGTCACGCACAGCGATGGTCTGGGCGGCTTGCAGGAAGCCGCGGGCACGTTCGGTGAACTTCTCGATGTTCATGGGTGTCCCTTTCGATCAGGCGACAGGATCAGCTTGGCACATCCCTCATCAGGCAACACGCCGGTGGAGAATTTGGGCAGCTGGTCTGTTCAACTCAAGAGGGCGTGGCTCAACCGACGGCCACTTGCACATCCACCCTCATGCTGCCGAACGAGTTCGGCGGCCCGACGAAACTGCCTGCCACCGGCACCGCCTGCTGCGGCGTGCGGGCAACGCTCACCCGGATCAGGTTGCGTCCCGCCACCGAGCCGTTGGTGGGGTCGAACTCCACCCAGCCCGCACCGGGCAGATACACTTCCACCCAGGCATGGGTCGCACCACCGCCCACGATGGACGGCGCGCCGATCGTGATCCGTTCGTCGTACAGATATCCGCTGACGAACCGGGCGGCGAGGCCGAGGGAGCGAACCGCCTCCATCATCAGCAGCGTCAAGTCCCGGCACGCGCCGGCGCCGGTGGCGAGTGTCATCACCGGGTCGTTGGTGCCTTCCGCCTGGCGGGCCTCGTAGCGGAACTCCGCCCGGATCGCCTGGGTCATCGCGGTCAGCATCGCCAGCGTGCCGGTGGGAGCGCTGGCCACGAGGAAGCGATGGGCCCACTCATCCACTCGGCCGTCTGGATCGGCATAGTGGCGCTCGATGGAGCGCGCGAGGTCGGGTGTCTCGGCGGAACCGTAAGTGAATGGGAAAGTCTCGGCCCGCGGGTCGAGCGGAAGCTCGGCGCGGGTCGGGTAGTGATGCAACCGCAGTGTCGAGACGATCCTTAGCCGCTCGGTCAGCTGAGCGTCCGCAAAGCCCAGGAAGCAGACGGAATTGCCGAACACATCATGCGCCCATCGGGTGTGCCGGGCCGGGGGCGAGACCGACAGCTTGGTTTCCAGCAGGCGAAGGTCGTGGCTGTCGCGCGG
>CAXUDP010000214.1:0-2720 GCA_964249735.1 uncultured Acetobacteraceae bacterium
CCCACGATCAGCAGGCAGGGGATGATGAGGCCGCCGGAGAAGCCCTGCACGAAGCGCTGCATGTAGAGCAGGGACAGGTTGGTGGTGAACGGGATGAAGATCGTCGCGACGCAGCACAGCCCGATCGCGAACAGCACCCAGCGGCGGACGGTCAGGGTCACCGCCCACCAGGGCGACAGCGACATGCCGATGACCTGGCCGGTGGCGTAGAGGCTGGTCAGCCAGGTGCCCTGGTCGAGGTCGATCCCAAGGCCGCCGCGTATGTCCGGCAGGGCGGCACCCGACACGCCGTCGTTGAACTCGGCCGTCAGGGCGGCGATGACCACGCCGAGCAACCCGAGAAGTGGCCTGATCTCCATGCACGGTTCCCGCCAGCCTGCGTCGCGTCCTCCGGCGTCATCGGGCGCGGCTCATGCCGCCCGGAGAGCGACGTGAACATGATCATGCCTATTAGCCGCGGAGCGCCGCCGTTGCCTAGCGCACCTCACGCCCGGGCGGAGGCCGCGTGACCCGCCTCGCCGGCCACCTGGTGCTGCCGGGCAGCGTGGTGCCGGGCACGATCGGGTTCAGCGACGCCATCGGGGAGATCATCCCGTCCGCGGCGGTGCCGGACCGCTACGTGCTGCCGGGCTTTGTCGACGTGCACGTGCATGGCGGCGGCGGCGGCGACGCGATCGACGGGCCGGGCGGGATCGAGACCCTGGCCCGGTTCCATCTCGCCCACGGCACCACCACCCTGCTGCCCACCACCATCACCCGGCCCTGGCCCGAGGTGATGGACATGCTGCGCGCGGTGGCAGAGGTGCGTCGGACGGGGCTGCGAGGAGGGCCCGAGGTTCCGGGCGCGCATCTGGAAGGCCCGTTCCTCAGCCCCCGCCGCCTCGGCGCGCAGCCGCCCTTCGCGATCGCGCCCATCCCGGCGCTGCTGGAGGAGGCGCTGTCGCTGGACGTGGTGCGCGTGGCGACGCTGGCGCCGGAGATCGACGGTGCTGACGACGCGATCGACGCCTTCGCGCGCGCCGGCGTGCGGATCAGCCTCGGCCACACCGAGGCCGGCTTCGAGGCCGCGGCACGGGCCCTGGCGCGGATCGCCGTCGCCGGCGGCGTGGCCGGCGCCACCCACCTGTTCAACGCAATGGACGGCATCGCCGGACGGGCACCGGGGATGGTGGGTGCGATCCTGCTCGATCGCGCTGCCCATGCCGAGCTGATCCTCGACACCCACCACGTGCATCCGGCCTCGTTCGCGCTGGCCCGGGACACGCTCGACGACCGCCTGCTGCTGATCACCGACGCGATCCGCGCCACCGGCCTGGGCGACGGGCCCAGCACGCTGGGCGGTCAGCCGGTCGCGATCCGGGACGGCGTCGCCCGCCTCCCCGACGGGACGCTGGCCGGCAGCGTGCTGACCATGGACGCAGCGCTGCGCCATGCGCTCGACGCCGGTACGGCATTGCCGCAGGCAGCGCGGCTGACGGCGAGCAATGCGTGCGCCTATCTCGGCCTGTCCGACCGCGGTCGTCTCGAACCCGGCCTGCGTGCCGACTTCGTGGTGCTCGATCCGGCGATGCGGCCGGTCGAGGTCTGGGTCGCCGGGCGCCGGGTCATCTGAACCCGCTGGCGTTCAACGCGTTATGCTTGACATAACACCCGTTATGTGTTACATGACGGCGTGATTGAGAGCTTCAGCGACAAGCGGGCGGCAGCGGTGTTCCAGGGCAGGATGCCCGAGGGGTTTCCATCCGACATCGCCACCGTGGCTCGCCGCAAGCTGCGGATGCTGGACGCGGCAGTGACGCTGACCGACCTGCTTGTGCCGCCGGCGAACCGGCTGGAGGCGCTGTCGGGGGATCGCGAGGGGCAGCACTCGATCCGGATCAACGACCAGTGGCGGGTCTGCTTCGTTTGGCAGGACGGCGCTCACCATGTCGAGATCGTGGACTACCATTCCTGAGGAGAGATGATCATGGCGATCAGCAGGCGAAACATGGCGGCCGCGCTGGACGCGGTGGAAACCGAGATCCGGCTGTCCAACGTCCATCCTGGCGAGGTCCTGGGCGAGGAGTTCATGAAGCCGCTCGGCCTGTCGGCACGCGGGCTGGCTCGCGAGATCGACGTGCCTCCGAACCGGATCACCGAGATCCTAAACGGCGAGCGCGATGTGTCGGCCGAGACGGCGATCCTGCTCGGCGAGCGGTTCGGCACGTCGCCCGAGTTCTGGATGAACCTTCAGGTTGCGCATGACCTGGAGGACGCGCGGACAAACATGCGGCGGGTGGCGTGACAGGAGGAACACCCACCAGGGCCATAACGACCTATCCAGACTGACGCCGAACCGGCCGAACTTCCAAAGTTTATGGACCTCGATCCGCCCAAGGGCAGCGAGGACTGGGCGGCTGGACGTGCTGGCGACGCCGGTGGAGGTCTAGAAGGCGCGTCTACCCGATTGAGCCGCCGCACCCAGTCGACACGATCGAAGCCCGTATGGTTGACAAGGACATCAGCCGGCGGCAGCTCTGCTCCATCACCGAGATCTCGGAGAGAGAACTGAGCGAGGTCCTGTCTCGCAAGCGCCCGTTGAGCCTGAACATAATTTAGAGCGTTAGTCCGGCGCTGGCCTGCCGCCCAAGGTGGTGGCGCAGCCTATTCAGTTAAATAGCGGCAGGCGGCGAACGTTTGAACTACGGCCCTTCTGATACGCAGTTCCCGCCGCCGACTAA
>CAXUDP010000215.1:0-2708 GCA_964249735.1 uncultured Acetobacteraceae bacterium
CGCTGTGCGGCTACAGCCCCAGCGCGTTCAGCCGCGCCTTCCGCCGCCATGCCGGAATGAGCTTCGTCAGCTACGTCAACAGCCTGCGGATCAACCACGCGTGCGACCTGCTGACGCTCGGCCGCCAGCGCGTCGCCGACATCTGCTTCGAGGTCGGCTTCAACAACGTATCCAACTTCAACCGCCAGTTCCTGGCGCAGAAGGCGATGTCGCCGTCCACCTACCGCAGCCACCATGCGGCGCAGGTGTCCGGTGTCACGGCGGCGCCCCGCGACGCCCGATCCATCAACCAGAAGCAGAGGATGCGAGCGACCCTGAACTGACGAGGCGTCCTGCCTCCACCAAACAGCAACGGCCCGTAATCATTCCACGAAGGAAGCGTCCATGCCTCAGAAGCCCACCTCCAAGAAGTATCAGGCGTCAACGTCCATCACGCCGCTGGCCGGCGCCGCGGCGCTCATTCTGTCCGTTCTCGCCGGGCCGGCCGCCTCCGCGGCCGGGATTTCGGACACGACGGTCGCGTTCCTGATGCCGGACCAGAGCTCGACACGCTATGAGGAGCACGACCACCCCGGCTTCGTGGCCGAGATGACGAAGCTCTGCCCCAGCTGCAAGGTGCTCTACCAGAACGCGGACGGCGACGCCTCGCGGCAGCAGCAGCAGTTCAACTCGGTCATCTCCCAGGGCGCCAAGGCCATCGTGATCGACCCGGTCGACTCGGCCGCCGCGGCATCGCTGGTGAAGCAGGCGCGGGGCCAGGGCATCAAGGTCATCGCCTACGACCGGCCCGTGCCGTCCACCCCGGCGGACTACTACGTGTCGTTCAACAACGAGGCGATCGGCAAGTCGATCGCCGAATCCCTGGTCGAGCACCTGAAGGCGATGCACGTGGCGTCCGGGGATGCCGGGCTGCTCGAGGTCAACGGCTCGCCCACCGACGCGGCGGCCGGGCTGATCAAGAAGGGCATCCACGAGGGGATCGGCGAAGGCGGCTACAAGACGCTGGCCGAGTACGACACGCCGGAGTGGGCGCCGTCCAAGGCGCAGCAATGGGTCAGCGGCCAGGTCTCGCGCTTCGGCAAGAAGATCGTGGGCGTCGTCGCCGCCAACGACGGCACCGGCGGCGGCGCGATCGCGGCCTTCAAGGCGGCCGGCGTCGAGCCGGCGCCGGCGGTGACCGGCAACGACGCCACGATCGCCGGGTTGCAGCTGATCATCTCCGGCGACCAGTACAACACGATCTCCAAGCCGAGCGAGATCGTGGCCGCCGCGGCCGCGAACGTCGCGGTGCAGCTGCTGTCCGGCCAGGCGCCCAAGGCCGACGCCCAGCTGTTTAACACGCCGACGCAGCTGTTCACGCCGACGCTCATCACGGCTTCCAACCTCAAGGCAGAGATCGTTGACAAGATGGTCAACGGCAAGCCGATCGAGACGGCGGCGGTACTGTGCACCGGCCGCTATGCCGAAGGCTGCAAGAAGCTCGGCATCACGCCCTAAGCCGACCCGGGCCGCCTGGCTGGCCGTCAACCGGCCAGGCGGCCCCCCACGCCTTCGCTCGTGCCCTTGCGCTGCGGCCACGACTCCTGAAAGGTTCGCCGGTATGGCAGACACATGGACTGAACCGACGCACCGAAGCGAAGCGGCACCCGCGCATCAAAGCGAGCCGGTGCTCAGCCTTCGCGGCATTTCCAAGAACTTCGGCGCCGTCTCCGCGCTGACCGACATCGACCTGGACGTGCAGGCCGGCGAGGTCGTGGCCCTGGTGGGCGACAACGGCGCCGGGAAATCGACGCTGATCAAGGTCCTTTCCGGCGTGCACCAGCCCACCGCCGGGACCATGACGTTCGCGGGCAAGCCCGTGACGCTTTCGGGTCCGAGCGACTCGTTGGCCCTCGGCATCGCGACCGTCTTCCAGGACCTCGCGCTGTGCGAGAACCTCGACGTGGTCGCCAACATCTTCCTCGGCAAGGAGCTGCGCCCGATGCAGCTCGACGAGGTGTCGATGGAAATTCGCGCCTGGACGCTGCTGAACGAGCTGTCCGCCCGCATCCCCAGCGTGCGCGAGCCGGTCGCCTCGCTCTCCGGCGGGCAGCGGCAGACCGTGGCGATCGCGCGTTCCTTGCTGCTCGACCCCAAGCTCATCCTGCTGGACGAGCCGACCGCGGCGCTGGGCGTGGCGCAGACGGCCGAGGTGCTCGACCTGATCGAGCGGGTGCGCGACCGCGGCTTGGGAGTCATCATGATCAGCCACAACATGGAGGACGTGCGCGCCGTGGCGGACCGCATCGTCGTGCTGCGGCTGGGGCGCAACAACGGGGTGTTCTACCCCGACGCCTCCAACCAGGAGCTGGTCAGCGCCATCACCGGGGCGGCCGACAACTCGGTCTCGCGGCGCTCCGGCCGGCGCCAGACCCAGCGGGACGCTGCGGCGGAGATCAGGGCATGACGATCGAGACCAAGCCGGCCGTGACCTCGCTGCTCGACCGCAGCGACGTGCGTGTCCGCCATGACACCGGCGTTGCCGGCGCGATCCGCTCCATGATCGACCGGGTGCGCTCGGGCGACTTGGGCTCCCTGCCGGTCGTCGTCGGGCTGGTGGTGATCTGGACGGTGTTCGAGAGCCTCAACCCGATCTTCCTGTCGAGCAACAACTTGGTCAACCTGCTGTTCGACAGCTCGACGGTGGGGGTGATCTCGCTCGGCATCGT
>CAXUDP010000216.1:0-2684 GCA_964249735.1 uncultured Acetobacteraceae bacterium
GCGGCAACTTCGCCATGGGCCTCAAGGAGCAGATCATCTTCCCCGAGATCGCCTATGACAAGATCGACTCGGTGCGCGGCATGGACATCGTCTTTGTCACCACGGCCAAGACCGACGCCGAGGCTAAGGCGCTGATGAAGCATTTCGACATCCCGTTCGCGGGTGAGGCGGGCCAGCAGGCCCAGGCTGCATGACTTGGGCTGCCTGACCTGGACGGTCGGCGTCCTAACCTGATTGCGGAAAACGGCCGGGTCATCCCGGCAGGTTCCAAGGAGTGAGTAGCCCATGGCGAAGGTTTCCCAAGTCAACCGCAACATCAAGCGCGAGCAGATGGCGGTGCGGGACAAGAAGAAGCGGGCGGCGCTGAAATCCGTCATCATGGACCGAGACGCGGCGGTCGAGGAACGGTTCGACGCCTCGCTCAAGCTCGCCCAGTTGCCGCGCAACGGCGCCAAGGTGCGGATCAAGCTGCGTTGCGCGTTGACCGGCCGCTCCAAGGCGAACTACCGCAAGTTCAAGGTGTGCCGCATCGTGTTGCGTGACCTCGCCAGCGCCGGGCAAATCCCCGGCATGGTCAAGGCGAGCTGGTAGGAGACGAGCGATGTCGATGTCCGACCCGTTGGGTGACATGATCACCCGCATCCGCAACGCCCAACGCGCCCGCCACTCGGCTTGCGTGGCGCCCGCTTCCAAGCTGCGGGCCAACGTGCTTGACGCCTTGAAGCGCGAGGGCTTCATCCGCGGCTTCGCCAGCGAGGAGCTGCGCCCCGGCGTGGGCCAATTCCGCATCGAGCTGAAATACAACGAGGGCGAGCCGGTCATCAAGGAGATCACCCGTGTGTCCAAGCCGGGCCGCCGGGTGTATTCCAAGATCGCCGAGTTGCCGCGCGTCTACGCCGGCTTGGGAGTCTCCATCCTATCCACGCCGCGCGGCGTGCTCAGCGATGCGGAGGCCCGCGCCGCGAACGTCGGCGGCGAAGTCCTCTGCCGCGTGTTCTGAGGAGAGTGGCATGTCACGCGTAGGCAAATACCCGGTGCCGATTCCCGCCGGAGTGCAGCTGGCCGTCGTCGGCAAGACGGTCACGGCGAAGGGCAAGCTCGGCGAGCTGTCGTTGCAGCTCACGGATGGCGTTACGGCAACGGTGGAGGATGGCAAGTTCTCCGTCATGCCGAACGGCAAGGAGCGCTCCGCCCAGATGATGTGGGGCACCACCCGGGCGCTGGTGGCGAACATGGTGCACGGCGTGTCCACCGGATATGCCAAGACCATGGAGATCCAGGGCACCGGCTTCCGCGCCGCGGTGAACGGGCCGAACTTGGTGATCAACCTCGGCTTCAGCCACGACGTGATCTATCCGGTCCCCAGCGGCATCAAGATCAGCACGCCGCGCCCGACCGCGATCACCGTCGAGGGCGTGGACAAGAGGCAAGTGGGGCAGGTGGCGGCCGAAATCCGCGCATACCGTCCGCCGGAGCCCTACAAGGGCAAGGGCGTGCGCTATGACAACGAGGTCATCCGCCGCAAGGAAGGCAAGAAGAAATGAGCGGACAGCGCGACCTGCGGGAGCGCCGCCGCGAGCGGCTGCGCTACCAGCTCAAGAAGAAGTCCGGCGGGCGGCCCCGCCTGTCGGTGTTCCGCTCGGGCAAGCACATCTATGCCCAGGTCATCGACGACAAGCAGGGCCATACCTTGGCCGCGGCGGGCAGCCTGGAAGCGGCGGTGCGGGCGGATTTGCGCACCGGCGCCGACAAGGCGGCGGCGGCGGCGGTGGGCAAGCTGGTGGCGGAGCGCGCCCTGGCGGCCGGCGTCACGGCCGTGGTGTTCGACCGCGGCATGTATCTGTATCACGGCCGCGTCAAGGCGCTGGCCGAGGCCGCCCGCGAGAGCGGGCTGGCATTCTGAGGGGCTGAGCGATGGCACGGGATTCCCGGGACGGCGGCCGCGGCGGCCGCGAGCGCGACCGCGATGGCGGCGACGACCTGATCGACAAGCTGGTGACCATCAACCGGGTGGCCAAGGTGGTGAAGGGCGGGCGGCGCTTCGCCTTCGCTGCCCTGGTGGTGGTGGGTGACCAGAAAGGCCGGGTCGGCTACGGCGCCGGCAAGGCGCGCGAGGTGCCGGAAGCCATCCGCAAGGCGACCGAGCGGGCCAAGAAGACCATGATCCGCGTCCCCATGAAGGAGGGCCGCACCCTGCACCACGACGTGCACGGCGAGTACGGCGCCGGGCACGTCATCCTGCGCGCCGCCGAGGCCGGCACCGGCATCATCGCCGGCGGCCCGTTGCGCGCGGTGTTCGAGGCGCTCGGCATCGGCGACATCGTCGCCAAGTCGCTCGGCAGCCGCAACCCGCACAACATGGTCAAGGCCACCTTCGCCGGCCTGACCCGGGCGGCCAGCCCGCGCTCGGTGGCGAGCCGCCGCGGCAAGAAGGTGAGCGACATCCTGGGTAAGCGCGACGCGCCCGAATCCGGCGAGACGGAGGCCGTGGCCGATGTCGGATGAGGTGAAGAAGCAGGTGCGGGTGGTCCAAGTGGCGTCTGGGCTGGGCCGCAAGCCGGGCCAGATTGAGACGCTGATCGGGCTTGGACTGAACAAGATTCGCAAGGTCAGCACGCTGGAGGATACTCCGGCGGTGCGGGGCATGATCCGCAAGGTGCATCACCTGGTGCGGGTGGAGGAGC
>CAXUDP010000217.1:0-2599 GCA_964249735.1 uncultured Acetobacteraceae bacterium
CGCGCCACCTCGCTGCGGCTGGCCGGCGCCGAGGGCATCGACCGGCTGCTGGCGGACCAGCGGCTGGACGTGCTGGTGGCGCCGACCAACGGCCCCGCCTGGACGCTGGACGCGGTCAACGGCGACCACTTCATGGGGGCGGCCTCCACCCTGCCGGCGGTGGCGGGATACCCGCACCTCACCGTGCCGATGGGCGCGGTGGGCGGGCTGCCGGTGGGGCTGTCGTTCATCGGCGCCGCCTGGTCGGACGCGCAGGTGCTGGGCTACGGCCACGCCTTCGAGCGGCGCGCCGGCCGCCCCGCGGCGCCGAGCTACGCCGCCACGCTGGATTCGGGCCTGGCGGCCAGGGGGCTGCTCGCGCCGCTGCCGCGCTGAAGGGTCAGCGGCGCGGCTTGCGCTCTAACACCTCCGGCTCCGGCGCCATCTTGAGCACCACCTGCAGCAGGGCCGCGCGGCAGGACACGTCGAGCCGACGGTAGGCCCGCAGCACCGCCTCCTCGTCGCCGGCCAGCAGCCCCAGGCTGCCCTGGTCCTCGGCGAGCCACTCCTCCGGCACCGGCGAGTCCGGCTCCAGGCCCACCAGGTAGGAGACGGAGGTCGCCAGCGCGTCCGCCAGCTTGACCAGGCGCTGGCCGCGGGGCGGCGGCAGGCTGCCGTCCAGCAGCTTGCCGAGGAAGCCGGCGGGCAGCCCGGCGGCCCGGGCGGCGGCCTCGGCGGTGAGGTCCAGCCGGTCCAGCCGGCCCTGCACCCGCTCGGCGAACGCGGCGGCCGTCAACGGCGTGGCTCCGGTGGGCCGCCTATGTCCGCCGAGATGGCGCGCGCCGCCTGCTGCACCAGAGCGGCCAGCGGCCCGACCCGGCCGTCGTCGATGCGGGCCAGCGGGCCGGAGGCGGAGACCGCGCCGATCACGTCGCCGGTTTCGTCGAAGATCGGCGCGCCGATGCAGCGCAGCCCGACCGCGTGCTCCTCGTCGTCGATCACGTGGCCCGCCTCCCGCGCCCGCGCCAGGTCGGCCCGCAGCGCGGCGGGCGAGGTGATGGTCTTGACCGTGAGGCGGGGCATGCCGCGCCGGTGCAGGAGCTTGGACAGCGCCTTGTCGCTGACCGCCGACAGGATGGCCTTGCCGACCGCCGAGCAGTGCAGCGGCACGCGCGAGCCGGGCCTGGCGAAAGCGCGCATCATCTGGCGGCACTCCACCTGGGCCAGGTACACCGCCATGCCGTCATCCTCGACCGCGAGGTTCACCGTCTCGCCGGCGTCCTCCATCAGGCGGCGCATGTGCGGCCGGGCGGCGCCGGCCAGGCTGCGCGTGCGGGTGAAGGCGCAGCCGCTGACGAAGGCCTGCACGCCGACCGACCACAGCCGCCCGTCCGGGTCGAACCGCACGTAGCGTTCCTGCTCCAGGGTGGTCAGCAGCCGGTGCGCCGTCGAGGGCGGCAGCCCGACCTGCTGCGCCAGCTCGGTCAGCGTGGCGCCGGCGTCGGGCGCCTCGGCGATGCAATTGAGCAGCGCCAGCGCGCGCACCAGCGACTGCACCGAATCGCTGCCGCCGCGCCCCGGCTTGGCTCCCGGCTTCGCCCGCGGCCTCGTCGTGTCCTGCGCCATGTTCCCTCCTGCCCGGCCTGCCGGAAACAGCTAACACACTGTTTCGCCTCGCGGTCGGCGCTTAGGTTCCGCCATGCGGGATTAAGCGCGCCGGGCGGGCGGATCTGCCACTATGCGCGCAACGAGACAATGGGGGGCAGACGATGGCCAGGATGAAGGCGGTGGACGCGGCGGTGCTCGTGCTGGAGCGCGAGGGCGTGTCGGTCGCGTTCGGCGTGCCGGGCGCGGCGATCAACCCGTTCTATGCGGCGCTGCGCAAGCATGGCGGCATCCGCCATATCCTGGCCCGCCACGTCGAGGGCGCGTCCCACATGGCGGACGGCTACAGCCGCGCCAAGCCCGGCAACATCGGCGTCTGCATCGGCACCTCGGGGCCTGCCGGGACGGACATGGTCACCGGGCTGTACACGGCGCAGGCCGACTCGGTCCCCATCCTGTGCATCACCGGCCAGGCGCCGCGGGCCAAGCTGCACAAGGAGGACTTCCAGGCCGTCGACATCGAGACCATCGCCAAGGCGGTCACCAAGTGGGCGGTGTGCATCCGCGAGCCGGCGCTGGTGCCGATGGTGTTCCAGCAGGCGTTCCACGTCATGCGCTCCGGCCGCCCCGGCCCGGTGCACATCGACATGCCGATCGACGTGCAGATGGGGGAGATCGAGTTCGACATCGACAGCTACGAGCCGCTGGCCGCCTACAAGCCGGCCGCATCGCGCAAGCAGGCCGAGCGCGCGCTGCGGATGCTGAACGCGGCGGAGCGCCCGCTGATCGTCTCCGGCGGCGGCGTGATCAACGCCGACGCCAGCGACCTGCTGGTGGAGTTCGCCGAGCTGACCGGCGTGCCGGTGATCCCGACGCTGATGGGCTGGGGCTCGATCCCGGACGACCACGACCTGATGGCCGGCATGGTCGGGTTGCAGACCAGCCACCGCTACGGCAACGCCACGCTGCTGGAGTCGGACTTCGTGTTCGGCATCGGCAACCGCTGGGCCAACCG
>CAXUDP010000218.1:0-2576 GCA_964249735.1 uncultured Acetobacteraceae bacterium
GGTTGTTGAACCGGTCGTTGTAGATGCGCGCCAGCCGCTCGGTGCGCTCCACGTCGGTCCAGATCCAGCGCTCGAAGCTGGTCTTGATCTTGGCCAGCTTCTCCTTAGCAGCCTCGGTGTCGGCCGCGTTCAGCACCCGGTGCTCGCCGTCGGCGTCCTTCCAGGTGTCGTAGATCTGCGGGATGACCGCGTTCAGCGCGTCGTGCAGCAGCTCGCCGGCGTGGCGCCGCTGGGTGCCCCATTCCGACGTGGCCGCGGCCTGCCCCGCGAACACCTGGAGGTCGATCGACCAGGCCGCCACCTCGACGGTGTGGCGCACCACTGTCTCGATGCCGATCACCTCGGCCGAGAACCGGGCCACCACCTCGGCCGGGATCCAGGGCGCACCCAGCCGGGCGGTGATGTCCGACGGCCGCAGGTCCTCCGGCTGCACCCGGCGCAGTGCCGCGGCGTTGCGGGCATAGCCGGGATCGAGCGCCGCCGCGGCCTCGGCCGCCGCCAGCTTGGTCCGCACCGGACCGGACAGGTAGGCGTCCGCCGTCTCCCAGACCTCGAACCCCTCGGTGGTCAGGCTCGGGTTGAGGAACACCGCCTCGCCCAGCTCGGCCAGGGTCTCCTCGCGGGACCGGCCGATCAGCTCTGCCACCCGGGCCAGATCCACGTGCCCGACCTCGTGCAGGGTGACGGCCAGGGCGTCGGCTGCCGAGGTGATGACCGGCTCGACCGGCGGATGGATCACGCGCTGGCTGAACACCGGGCCCGGCTTGGCTGTGTCGCTCTCGACGTCATACTCCTCGATCGACGCCACCAGCCAGCAGTCCGGGTCGTCCAGGAACGGCTGCAGGTTCGGCCGGCGCACGGTGTCCGTCACCTCGCCCGTGGCCTCGTCGGTCCGGTGGCTGACCGTGGTGTGGTTGATGGGGCCGAACTGACGGACGAAGCTGTTGTAGGCCACGCGCAGCCGGGTCTGCAGTGTGCCCCACGGCTCGTTCGCCTCCTGCGCCCGCAGCACCGCGCGCACGGCATCGCGGACCGGGATCAGCCCGCGCAGGATCCGCGCGTGCTTGGCGAAGATGCCCTCCTTCTGGCTGGCGGACTTCACCAGCACCGGCTGCGGCTCGCCGTCGAGCACCTGGTGCAGCACGTCGCCGATCAGGACGTAGCTGCCCTCCTTGACCGTGGCGCCCTCGGCCGCGGTGCCGACAACGATGCGCGCCGCCTTCGGGCGGTCGGCCTTTGGCAGGTCGGGTGCCGGCAGTCGTACGCCCTCGGACAGCAGGCCAAGCGCCCGGCCGAGCGCCGCCTCGACGTCCAGGCCAGCCTCGGGACGGCAGGTGTAGGTCGGGCCGAACGGCGAGCTGGTCCAGGCGTGGCGGCCCAGCACCATCTCCGGGTGCTGCTGGAAGTACTCGTTCACCGACAGCAGGCCCTCGCCCTCGTCGGTGCCCTCGACCTCGCGCACGTCGAGCCAGGCAGCGCCCGACCCCTCCTCGCCGGGGAGGTGCCTGCGGAACACCAGCACGTCGACCACGACCTCGGTGCCGGCATCGGCCTTCATCGCGCCCTGCGGCATCCGCACCGCGCCGACGAGCTCCGCCATGCCAGCGATGTGCTCGCGCGCCTTCGCCAGGGTCTTGTCCATCGTCCACCGGCTGGTGACGAAGACGGCGATCCCGCCGGGCTTCAGGCGCTCGATCGAGCGGGCGATGAAGTAGTCATGCAGGGACAGGCCGAGCTTCCCGGCGGAGTCCTCACTGCGCACGGTCCGGTCGCTGAACGGCGGGTTGCCGACCACCACGTCGTAGCGCTCGGTCAGCCGCGCCTTGGTGAAGTCCTCTGCCCGGATCCAGGCCTCGGGGAACAGCTTGGCCGCGATGCGGGCGGTGATCGGGTCGGCCTCGATCCCGGTCAGCGCCGCCTTGGCCGCGGCCTTCTCCGGCATCAGCGCCAGGAACAGGCCGGTGCCGCAGCCCGGCTCCAGCACGTTGCCGCCGCTGAAGCCCATGCGGGTCAGCATGGTCCAGACCGCCTGGATCATGAACTCGGGCGTGTAGTGGGCATACTGGGTCGCCCGTGCGAGGCCTGCCATCTCCTCGACGCTGACCAGCCGCTCCAGCTCGCCGCCGAGATCCTCCCAGCCCGGCCGGAACGGCTCGCCAGCGCGGCGGAACATGGTCTGGGACAGCTCGGTCGCCCCGAAGGCTGTGAACCTTGCCAGTCTGGACTGCTCGTCGACGGTGGCGGCGCGGTCGTCCGCCTCCAGCTCCTGCAGCAGGCGGATGGCGGCGAGGTTGTCGGTAGCCCGGCCTTTCCAGGTCGGCGCAAGCGAGCGGCGATCGGCGAGGTGCCAGTTCCTCGCCGGCACGCGGACAAGGACGGGTGCGTCGGCAACGGACACATCGTCACGCTCTTCGGGCGGCAGGAGGCTGCAGGCCCCATCCAGGGTCAGGCTGCTGCTGATGGCGGTCGTGTGGAACAGGGCGTCCAGCGACAGCTGGCCGGCGGGGTTCTTCGGCATGTTGGGGTTCCCGTGCTGGAAGCACGTCGGGCCCGGCTGTCGGGGGACAGCCGGGGTG
>CAXUDP010000219.1:0-2567 GCA_964249735.1 uncultured Acetobacteraceae bacterium
CATGGCTGATATCGAAATGCCATGACGAACCATCGGTTGATCGTCCGTGTCGCCCACCTTCGGGCTGAAGCGGAGTTTTCTACGCCTGGGCTGGCTGGACCGCGATGACGGTGCAATGGAGAACGACCGGGCGGGACATGCGCTCCGCCGAGGCCAGCCTGGACGTTGGCGGGACCGTCTATCTCTCGGTCGAGAGCCTGGGAAGTAGGGGCTGGGACTGGATGGTGTGGGATGCCAGCTGCCAGGCGCTGCCGCGCTACGGCCTTGCCGTGACCGAGGGCGCAGCCAAGCGGCAGGCGGAGCTGTCGCTGTGCGAGGTGAACACGGTGCTGCTGGACGTGCTTGGCCCGCTGCGACAGGACGCCGCTGCACCGCCGGCCGCATGAGCCTCGACATGGCGGCCTTGCCGCACTCCAACCTGAACGCCTTCCTGTTCGCCGCCGTGGGGACCGAGGCCAACGGCATGGCGCTGAGCGTGCTGTCCCTGCTGGCGCGTCTGGACCTCGACCCGTGGCAGGAGGCGGGCCGGCTGGCCGATCTGTCGCGGACGGGGTCGATCGAGGCGATGGCCGGATTGATCGGGTCGATGCCGGCCAGCCCCTGGCCGCGCGCGGAGGCGGTGCCGATCGCAACCCGCCTGGTGGGGCTGCTGCCGCGCCACGTCGATGCCGCCGCACACCCTTTCCCGGTGCACGGGGGGAGTCCGCCTCGCCCAGCCACGGCCGGCCGGCCGGGTCGGGGCCCGGGTCAGGAGGCGGGCATCGCGCTGACCAACCTGCAATGGCTCGGCGTGCTTGCTCTGCTGACGGTCTTGTTCGCCGGCCTTGCGGCGGGCGTGGTCCTGCATCCGACGGACGAGGCGGCAGGTGCCGACGGGTTCCAGGTGGCCAAGGCCGGGACGGCGCAGCCTAACCCGCCGGGGGCTGGTCCCCAGGCCGTGCGACAGGCCCCCCGCTGATCGCCGGCCGGGCCACAGGGGCGGCGAACGCCGGCAGGCCATCCTGCCGGATTGCAGGAAGCCGGAGCCGCCCGGGCCACCCTGCGGCAAGCTGGCGAACGGCGGCCCATTTTCGAAGGAACAGACATGCCGGACGACCAGGAGGACCCGAACGCCCATGCCAACGTGGTCGCGCTGCGGGATGCCGGCGCGGAGACTGCAGGAAAGCGGCTGCCGAATTTCATAAGGGCCAACACGGCGGCCATCGTCGGCGAGTGGGAGGCGTTCGCCCGCACGCTGATCCCCTGGTCCGAAGGCATGACGCCGCACGCGCTGCGGGACCACATCCATCAGATCCTGTCGTTCGTGGAGGGCGACATGGCTTCGTACCAGACGCCCGTGGAGCAGACACGGAAGGCCCACGGCCAGAAGAAGCAGACCGAGCCCGTGACGGCCGCCCAGACGCATGCCGCCGTGCGCTTCGCCGGCGGTTTCGACATCGGGCAGATGGCGTCGGAGTACCGGGCCCTTCGTGCGAGCGTATTGAAGCTGTGGACCAGGACGGGCCCCGCTTTCGATGCGGAGGACATCGCCGACATGATCCGGTTCAACGAGTCCATCGATCAGGAACTCGCCGAATCCGTGAACTTCTACACGGACAGGGTGGCTCGCTCCCGCGAGCTGGTGGTCGCAATGCTCAGCCATGACCTGCGCAGCCCCTTGCAGGGCATTGCCTTGGCGACGGAACTTTCCCTGCACATGGGGCAGCTCAACGAACGGCAGACGATGTTGAGCACGAAGGTGCTGGAAAGCACCCGCCGCATGGGCGCCTTGATCAACGATTTGCTGGACGTGACACGGGCGCGGTTCGGTGCGGGACTTCCGATCGTGCCGGTCATGATGAACATGGGGACGGTGGCCGAGCAGATCGTCGACGAGGTCCGCGCAGCCCATCCACGCCGGACGATCGAACTGAACGTGTCGGGGTCCCTGGTCGGGGAATGGGACAAGGCGCGCATCGGCCAGGTGTTCTCGAACCTGCTCAGCAACGCGATGCAGTACGGGTCATACAGCGCACCGGTCCGCATGAGTCTCACCGGAGACTCCAAGGCGGTGACGGTGACGGTCGGCAACGACGGCGTCCCTATACCTCCCGACAAGATCAAAATGATCTTCGACCCGCTGAAGCGGGTGGTGGCTGATGACAGCGACGCCCCGACGGCCGGAAACCTCGGACTCGGGCTCTACATCACCAAGGAAGTGGTGGTGGCGCATGGCGGCACCATCGAAGTGACGTCCTCGGAGACGGAAGGCACCGTCTTCACCGCCCGCCTGCCACGCTCGCCGCCTGACCCGGCCCTGCACGACGCACGCAGGCAAAGGGCATAGTGTCAAGTGTCATGCAAACAATGCGATGAGTGAACGGGCCAGAAACTCAGAGCCCCCAGAACGTGGTGGGAGATTGTGAGACGGCTGACGGTTGTAGGACATATTCTGTGGACGGGGAAACGGCTTTTAAACTGAGAGTGCTGGAGCCGTCCAGAAAGTGGACGATTGCTGGACAGACCAGTGATGTCAGGGACTTTCGCATCCGCTTAGGCTTAGCGTTGTCTACATGACAACCGACGCT
>CAXUDP010000220.1:0-2541 GCA_964249735.1 uncultured Acetobacteraceae bacterium
ACCAAGGCGTCGCCCGAGGCGGACGCCGCGCTGGCCGCCAACATCAAGGCGATCGGCCTGATCCAGCCGCCGTTCGTGCGCGAGCTCGACGGCAAGCTGGTGGTCAAGGCAGGCGAGCGCCGGGTCAAGGCGTCGATCGCCGCCGGTCTGTCCGAGATCCACGTCATCGTGGCGTCCGGCGAGGATGAGGCCGACCCGCTGCGCTCGCTCGCCGAGAACGTGCAGCGCGCCCAGATGGGGCCGGTGGACCAGTGGCGCGCCATCGAGGCGCTGTGCGGCAGCGGCTGGACCGAGGAGGCGATCGGCACCGCCTTCACCATGCCGGTGCGGACCATCCGCAAGCTGCGCCTGCTGGCCAGCATCCACCCTGCCATGCTGGACCGGATGGCCTACGACCTCCCGAGCGAGGAGAACCTGCGCAAGATCGCAGCCGCCTCGCTGGAGGACCAGGAGGCGGCCTGGAAGACGCTCAAGCCGAAGCGCGGCTACACCGTGCAGTGGTTCGAGGTGTCTCGTGCCCTGCACAAGGACAGCATCCCGGCCACCAACGCCCGCTTCGACGACGAGATCGCCCGCACCTACGGCGTGCTGTGGGTGGAGGACCTGTTCAGCCCAGCCGACGAGGACAACCGCACCACAAGCAACGTGGAGGAGTTCTTTGCCGCCCAGCAGCATTGGCTGGAGACCAGCCTGCCGAAGAACGGCGTGATCCTGAAGACCGAGAGCTACGGCGGCGCCAAGCTGCCGCCGCGCAGCGAACGCTGCTACGGCCAGCCGCGCGAGGGCGACAAGATCGGCTTCTTCATCGACCCGCGCACCGGCAAGGTCAGCGAGGTTCCATTCCGGGAGATCGTCCGCGCCACCTCGGTGGGTGGCGGCGCCGGCGGAGGTGACGGTGGGGACGAGGCGCCACGGGCGCCGCGGCCCCCGATCAGCCGCAAGGGCGTCGAGCGCATCGGCGACCTGCGCACCGACGCGCTGCACCAGGGCCTGCGCGAGGCCGAGATCGACGACACCGCCCTGCTCGGCCTGCTGGTGCTGGCGCTGGCCGGCCAGAACGTCACCGTGCAGAGCGCGGCCGGGGGAGCAAGCGAGACTCCCTGGCGCCGTTCCGATGCGCGCGGCGGCATCGCCCGCCGGCTGATCGAGGGCGGGCACCTGACCTCCGACCTCGACCTGCTCCGGGGCGCCGCCCGCGACATGCTGGTGCAGGTGCTGTCCTGCCGCGAGGGCGTGAGCCAGAGCGGCGTGGTGGCGCGCATCGCCGGCGACGCGATCGGCGCCGACGCCTTCATTGCCAACATGGCCGAGGACGAGTTCCTCAAGACCCTCAGCAAGGGCGGCATCGAGGACGCGAACCGGGCGCTCGGCATCCAGCCGCGCAACACCGGCAAGGAGATGCGCGCCGCGCTGATCCACCACGTCGGCCAGGGCAGCTACGTCCTGCCGGCGGCCTGCTTCGGCCTGACCACGGCCGAGCTGGGGCAGCTGCAGGAGCGGATCGCCGACGATGCCCCGGGCTCGGCCGAGCCGCCGGATCCCGAGGACGCGGACGAAGAGGACCTGCCGGGCGGGGACGATGACCTGCCCGCCGACGGCGAGGACACCTCGCTCGCCGAGGGCTCGGAGCCGGGTGAGGGCGACCTGCCCCTGCCGGCTTCCATCCCGGACGAGCTGCGCGAGCAGCGCCAGGCCGCCTGACCATCCCCTGACCCGCCCGGACCCCGGCCGGGTGGGCGCTTCCCACCCCGGAGAAGGACCATGCACCACGCATCCCACGCGGCGCGCCTTGCTGCGCGCCGCGCAGAGTTGGCCACCCTCGACATCAACGCGATCACCGCCTGCGAGCGGGCCGCGGGCCAGGGCAGGCGGGGGCGGCTGCCGCCGCCAGATCCGGCCCGCTGGGACCGCTCGACCTGGCATCGCTACCTCACCGAAGCCCGTGCCCAGGAGCACCTGCTGGCAGCGCGGCGCCGTCGCCTGCTCGCCGAGATCGGCGCCATGGAGCGCGGCGACGCGCCCAAGGCTCACTGAGGGCGGCCGGATGAGCACGCTCCCGCCGCTCTGCTATGCCCGCCACCCGGAGGACGGCCGAACCATCCTGATCCTGCGCGGTGAGGACGGCTACCTGTAGCGACGCGCAATGATAAACGGCCCGACGCACAATGATGCGCCTTTTCCGGCGCACATTATCTGAGACGGATGGGCACGTCCGGCGCACGCTGGTTGAGACTGGACGCACATTCGATGAGACGAACGCGAGATCGTCGACGGGTAAAGCAAAACGTCTCAGTAGGGTTTAAACTTGCCCGCTGCCCGTCCCAGAATGCCGAAAGCAACCCTGTTGAGACGCGAAAACTGTCTCAGCTGACCGCCCCGCTGGGGTAGACCCTATCGGCACACTCGCATGGAACGCTTTGTCCGTCCCATTAGGGTTAGTTCGGATTTCTGGAACGACAGCGCCCTCGGGGTCTAAACCCTTGTGGGCGCTTGGCCTCGCTTGTCGCGGGTGCGAGTTGTCTCCGCTCTTACATAGCTTTC
>CAXUDP010000221.1:0-2520 GCA_964249735.1 uncultured Acetobacteraceae bacterium
GCAGCGCGAGGTCGGCCGGCGGATCGGCGACGCGGCCGCCGCCAGCCGGGCGCGGCCGCAGCGGATCGCGCTCCTCCAGCAGCGCCGCGAGGTCGGCGGCCAGCGCCTGCTCCGCAGGCCTGTCCGCCGCCAGCATCATCGCCGCCAGGCGGGGATGCGCCCCCAGCGCTGCCATGCGCGTGCCGGCAGGAGTGATGGCACCGGCGTCATCCAGCCCGCCCAACGCGCGCAACAGGCCGCCGGCTGCCTCGAACGCGCCGGCCGGCGGCGGGTTGGGCAGCGGCAGGGCTTCCACGGCGGTGCCCATCGACGCGGCCCAGGCCGCCGACTGCAACCGGAAGCCGGACAGCTCGGCGTCGAGGATCTCCGGCCGGTCCTGCAGGGCGAGGCCGCGTCCGGTGGCCTCGGTCCACAGCCGGTGGGCAAAGCCCGGCCCCTCGCGACCGGCGCGTCCGGTGCGCTGCGCCGCGGCGGCCCGGCTGACCCGCACCGTTTCCAGCCGCGTCAGGCCGCTGCCCGGGTCGAGCCGCGGCACCCGGCGCCAGCCGCCATCCACCACGATCCGCACCCCGGGCACGGTCAGGGAGGTTTCTGCAATGGAGGTCGCCAGCACCACGTGGCGGCGCCGCTCCGCCGGCGGCCGCGGTTGCAGAACCCGGTCCTGCTCGGCCGGCGGCAGTTCGCCGTGCAGCGGCAGCAGCTCCGCATCCACGCCGAGCGCTTCCAGCGCCTGTGCGGTGCGCCGGATCTCGCCGACGCCGGGCAGGAAGGCCAGGACGTCCCCCTCCTTGTGGGCATCGAGGGCGGCCCGCACGGCGCGGGCGACCGCGTCCGGCAGGTCGCGCAGCGTTGCGACGTCGCGCGCCGCGTGCTGGACGGCCACCGGGAACATCCGGCCCTGGCTCTCGACCACCGGGCCGTCCAGCCGCGCCGACAGCGTCCGGGCGTCCGCGGTCGCCGACATCGCCAGCAGGCGCAGCTCCGGCCGCAGCTGCCGTTGCAGGTCCAGGCAGAAGGCGAGCACGGTGTCGGCGTCCAGGCTGCGCTCGTGCACCTCGTCCAATACCACGCCCGCGATCCCGTCCAGCAGCGGGTCCGACAGCAGCCGGCGCAGCAGGATGCCCTCGGTGACCACCTCGATCCGGGTGCGTGCGGACACCGCGGCGTCGATCCGGGTGCGGTAGCCGACCAGGCCACCGGCCTCCTCGCCGAGCAGGCTTGCCATGCGCTGCGCCGCCGCCCGGGCGGCGAGGCGCCTGGGCTCCAGCATCACGATGCGCCGGTCGCCGCGCCACGGCTCGTCCAGCAGGGCCAGCGGCACCAGGGTGGTCTTGCCGGCACCGGGCGGCGCCACCAGCACGGCGTTGGGGATCGTCCGCAGGCTGTCCAGCAGCGCCGGCAGCGCGTCGGTGATCGGAAGGTCGGGCATCGGGCGGAGGATCATGGCGCCTGTATGAGGGCAGGGCGGATCGTGTCAAAAAGAAGGCTGCCACGGAACAAGGACGCCCCGTTGATCCTCCGACTGCAACGCCTGGCCATCCTGTCGTGCCTGCTCGGGTCGGTGCCGGTTCCCGGTCCGGCCCGTGCTGCGGAAAGCGCTGCGGTCGCGACCGGGCACGACGGGGCGACGCTGGTGACCGACCGCGACGGCTGGGCCGCGGGACGGCCCCTCGGCGTGGCCCTGCGCCTGCGCCTGGCGCCTGGCTGGCACACCTACTGGTCCAACCCGGGCGACGCGGGCGAGGCGCCGAGCGTCGCGGTGACCGCCTCCGGCGGCGGCACCGGCCAGACCGGCACGATCCTTTGGCCGACGCCGAGGCGCCTGCCGGAAGGCCCGCTGATGAGCTACGCCTATACCGGCGACGTGCTGCTGCCGATGACCCTGACGCCGCAGGCGGCGATGACCCTGACGCCGCAGGGCTCGGGGTCCGACCCGCTGGTGCTGAAGGCGACCGCGGACTGGCTGGCCTGCGCCAACGTGTGCGTGCCCGAGCACGCCACGCTTTCCCTGACCCTGCCGCAGGGGGATGCGCCCTCGCCGCAGGCGCCCTTGTTCGCCGCCGCGCGCGCCGCCACGCCGGTGCCCTCGCCGTTTGCCGCCCATATCGCCGGAGACGGCACCTTCACCCTGCAGGGCGACGGGCTGTCGCCGCAGACCGTCGCCAGCGCTTCCCTGTTCCCGGCCGAGACCGGCGTGATCGACCAGTTGGCGCCGCAGGCGGCGCAGGTCCGGGACGGGCTGGTGACGATCCCGCTCAACCCCACCGCCTCCTTCAAGCCGGACCGCCCGTTCGACGCGGTGGTGGTGCTGCGCGATCCGACCGGACAGGAGCGCGCGCTGTCGGTCGAGGCGACGCCGGGCGGTCCAGGCGCCTCGGCAGTGGCGGCGCTGCCGCAGGCAGCGGCGATCCGGCACCCGGCACTCGGGCTGGGCCGGATGCTGCTGCTGGCGCTGGCGGGCGGGATGGTGCTGAACCTGATGCCCTGCGTGTTCCCGGTGCTGGCGATGAAGGCGATGGC
>CAXUDP010000222.1:0-2516 GCA_964249735.1 uncultured Acetobacteraceae bacterium
CGGGCGAAGGAGCGCGCGATGCGGGCGTTCGGGTCGTTCCGGGTCAGGGCGTCGAGTCCGCTGGTGCAGGTGGGATCGCTGTCGGGCGGCAACCAGCAGAAGGTGCTGCTGGCCAGGCTGCTGGAAACCGGGCCCAAGGTGCTGATCCTGGACGAGCCGACGCGCGGCGTGGACGTGGGCGCGAAGTCGGAGATCTACCGCATCATCGACGAGCTGGCCCGGGGCGGGATCGGCGTGCTGCTGATCTCGTCGGACCTGCCGGAGATCGTGGGGATCTGCGACCGGGTGCTGGTGATGCGCGAGGGCGCCATCGTCGGCGAGGTGGGGGGAGATACCGGGGTGCCGATCAGCCAGGAATCGGTGATGCTGCACGCCGCCGGCCTGGCGCCGCACGGCCTGGCGGCCTGAGGAGCGCGCACGATGCCAGACGACCAGCCGAGCCCGGCGCCGCCGTCCGCGGAGGCGGGCACGCCGCCCGCCGCCGCGCGGCCGAGCAACCGGGCGCAGTTCCGCGCCACGCTGCAGTCGCTCGGCATGCTGCCGGTGCTGATCGTGCTGGCGATCGGCTTCCAGTTCGCCGGTGGGCACCGCTTCCTGACGGTGCAGAACCTGTCGATCGTGGCGCAGCAGGCGTCGATCAACTGCGTGCTGGGCGCCGGCATGACCTTCGTGATCCTGACCGGGGGCATCGACCTGTCGGTGGGCTCGATCCTGGCCGCGTCCGCCATGGGCGCGCTGATCGTGTCGCTGCTGCCGGGCTTCAGCGGGCTGGCGATCCCGGTCTGCCTGGCGCTGGGTGCCGGGATCGGCCTGCTGAACGGGATGCTGATCGCGTTCGGGCGGCTGCCGCCGTTCATCGTCACGCTGGGTTCGCTGACCGCGGTGCGCGGCTTCGCGCGGCTGATGGGCGCCGACAACACGGTGTTCAACCCGCAGCTGAGCTATGCCTGGCTCGGCAACGACGGGATCCGGGTGCTGCCGGGGGTGGTGGTGCCTTGGCTGGCGATCGTGGCCGTGGTGGTGATCGTGGCCTCCTGGTACGTGCTGCGTCGCACCGTGCTGGGGGTCAGGATCTATGCGGTGGGCGGCAACGCGTCGGCGGCGCGTCTGGCCGGGATCAACGTGCCGCGCATCCTGCTGTTCGTGTACGGGCTGTCCGGGCTGCTGGCGGGGCTGGGCGGCGTGCTGTCGTCGGCGCGTCTGTATGCGGCGAACGGGCTGCAGCTGGGGCAGAGCTACGAGCTGGACGCGATCGCCGCGGTGATCCTGGGCGGGACCTCGTTCGTGGGCGGCATCGGCTCGATCTGGGGCACGCTGATCGGCGCGCTGATCATCGCGGTGCTGAGCAACGGGCTGATCCTGGTCGGCGTCTCGGACATCTGGCAGTTCATCGTCAAGGGGCTGGTGATCATCGGCGCGGTGGCGCTGGACCGTTTCCGGCAGGGCAGCGGCGTGCGCACCTGAGCGGGAGCGGGCGCCCGGCGGGACCCGTCCCGTCCGCCGAGTGCGCTTCAATCGGAAACGGGACGCGGGGGAAGAACATGACCAAGACGACCGGCCACACCAGCACGTGGTCCCTTCGCTGCAGGTTCCTGGGCCGCACGCTGCTGGCCAGCGCCGCGCTGCTGGCGGCGCCCGTGGTGGCCCAGGCCAAACCGCTGGAGGCGATCGGCGTGACCATGGGGTCGCTCGGCAACCCGTACTTCGTGGCGCTGACCAAGGGCATCACCGCCGCGGCGGACGCCGGCGGCGGGCACGTCAAGGTGATCGCGGTGTCGGCGGACTACGACCTCAACAAGCAGTTCACCCAGATCGACAACTTCATCGCCGCCGGCGTGAACATGATCGTGCTGAACGCGGTCGATCCGAACGCCATCCTGCCGGCGATCAAGCGCGCGCAGGCGGCCGGGATCGTGGTGGTGGCGGCAGACGTATCCGCGGCCGGCGCCGACGCCACGGTGGAAACCGACAACACCGCGGCCGGCAACATGTCCTGCGCGTATCTGGGACAGAAGCTCGGCGGCAAGGGCAACGTGGTGATCGAGAACGGGCCGCAGGTGTCGGCGGTGATCGACCGGGTGAAGGGCTGCAAGGCGGCGCTGGCGGGCTCGCCGGGGATCAGGATCCTGTCCTCGGACCAGGACGGCAAGGGGTCGCGCGACGGCGCGCTCGCAGTGATGCAGGGCTACCTGATCCGCTATCCCGACATGAACGGGCTGTTCGCGATCA
This sequence comes from uncultured Acetobacteraceae bacterium, assembly GCA_964249735.1. GTDB lineage: Bacteria > Pseudomonadota > Alphaproteobacteria > Acetobacterales > Acetobacteraceae > Lichenicola. The sequence goes on from CAXUDP010000222.1 coordinate 2,230, forward strand.
ACGACCCGCAGGCGATCGGCTCGGAACTGGCGGCGAAGCAGCAGCATCGCGACAACATCATCATCACCTCGGTGGACGGCGCGCCGGACATCGTGTCGGCGCTGAAGTCGAACGGGCTGATCGTGGCGTCGGCGTCGCAGGACCCGTACGGGATGGGGCAGCTGGCGGTGAAGGTGGGCAAGGAGATCATGGACGGCCACCCGCCGGCCGAGAAGGTGACGCTGATGCAGGCCAAGCTGGTGACGCGGGACAACGTCAACAGCTATGTCGGCTGGACCAACCACTAG
>CAXUDP010000223.1:0-2471 GCA_964249735.1 uncultured Acetobacteraceae bacterium
CGATGCTGGTGGTGATGGGCCTGGGCATCGGCTTCGTGATGCCCAACCTGACCACCGCGATCCAGAACGGGGTGGAGCGCAGCGAGATGGGCGCGGCTACGGCCACGGCGGCGTTCTTCCGCTCGCTCGGCGCCGCAGTGGGGGTGGCGCTGTCCGGCGCCGTGCTCGCCAGCCACCTGCACTTACTGCCGGTTGGGCTAAGTGCAGCGGGCAGCGGGGCGGGGGCGATCGGCAGCCTGCCAGAGGCGCAGCGTGCGGCGGTGCTCGGGGCCTACCGAGCTGGGCTGTCTAGCGCGTTCGCCGCCGGCGCGGTCATCGCCGCGCTGGGCTTCTTGACCGTTCTGTTCCTGCCAGAGCAGCCCCTGCGCGCCGCCGGTCACGCATCTGGCTCGCTTCATCCGGCGCGCCGCTAGGAGGTCGAGCCGAGCAGGTTGGCGACGTCCTTCTGCACGGCTTGCTGGAACAGCCGTTCGGCGACCGGCTGCAGCGTCTCGGCCACCGTGCTCGCCGGATACTTGCCCGGCTGTGCCGGCGCGATCCAGCCCGAACTGCCCTCGGACATGACCCGGAAGCTCAGATACTTGCCGTGGGTGGAGCCACCAGCCCCGGCCGGTTTGTGGAAAGTGGGGTGCGCCGCCTGACCACGCGCGAGGGCGAGCTGCTCCTAGTCACTGGCCCGGCATTCCAGAGTCGGCAGGTGCAGTCGATCGGGCCGGTTGGTGCGATTGCGGGAGTTCGGTTTGCAGGTTGCCGACGGTTTGCAAGCGCATAGCGCTACGCACGCGCAGGTGAGCGGTGCCAGATTAGACACGGAAATTAGGGCCTGGTGGCACCCCATGGGCCTGCCGGCGAGCCCGGAGCGCACTGCTGACAGGAGATAGTGGGTTCCCATAAACCGGGTTGACCTCTATCGCGCGGCCGACTTGCTCATCCAGCAATACAGTGCGAGCGCAAAGGCTCACGCCTCGCTGCTCAGGCGGCCATCGCCCGCCGGGCCAGGCCCGCCTTGATGCGCGCCAGCTCGTAGCCTTGGCTGACCCGCGGGGCGCAATAGGCCGCCTCCACCCGCGCCGCGTCCGGGTACAGCGCGGCATGTTCCGCCGCGTTGCTGAACCGGCCGCGGCTGTCGTCGTCCACGAACGTCTCGGCCGCCGCGTCGTTGGCCCAGATCACGTCGTGGGCCGCCAGCTCGACGTGCAGGTAGTCCACCCGCTCCAAGCCGGCCTCCCGCACGATCGTGGCCCCGTTCACCAGGTCGGCCGCCCGCACCAGCACGCCGGACAGCAGCAGGGCGTGCTCCGGGGACACCAGCAGGTCCCGGCTTGGCACGCCTTCGGCCAGCGCGCCGGCCCGCACCCGCACCGGGTGCAGCGCCGGGCGGCCGCGCAGGAAGCGCCCGGCATAGGACCGGCGGCCGATCCAGCGCACCGGCTCCGCCGTGCCGCCCAGCGTCAGCACCCGGTCGCCGATCGCCAGGTGCTCCACCGCCACGTCGCCGTGGTCCGTGCGGATCAGGGTGCCGGGGCAGTAGCAGGCCGGGGTTGCGGTGAAGGCCAGTTGCGCCCCGCTGACGGCGTCGGTGTAGCTGCCGACGATCTGGCCGGAGCTGTTGATGCCTTGCACGATCGTGGAGACCGACCCCGCCGGGTCGACGCTGGTGACGGTTCCTGCCTGCTCCACGAAACCGTGGAGGTTGCTGTCAGCCCCTAGGTAGTAGCCGACCACCGTGCCGGCATCGTTCACGCCGGTGACGACGGTGTAGGGGCTGCCGGGCGCCGCGATGCTGCTGAACGTCCCGCCGATGTCCGCATAGCCCTCGGTGTTGCCGGACGGGTCGTCATACTCCCCGACGATCTCGCCGGTGGCGTTCACCCCGGCGATGGAGGTGGTGCCCTGCGAATTCGGCGCGTTGATGATCTGGAACACGCCCGCCTTGTCCAGGAAGCCGTGGTTCAGCCCGGCGGCGTCGGTCTCGTTGCCGAACACCACGCCCGCCGCCGTCACGCCGACCGCCTGCGTGGCCTGCGCCCCGCCGATGGCCACCGTGGAGTACGCGCCGTTGATGTCGGTGAAGCTGTCGGCGCCTGCCGTCCCCACCACCTCGCCGGAGGCGTTGATCGCCGCCGCCCTCACGTCCGTCCCCGCCACCGCGATGGTCGCGAGGCTGCCAGGCTGGCCGACGAAGGCGACCGTGTTGTCGCTGGTGAAGGAGTAGCCGACGACCGTGCCGCTGGCGTTCACCCCTGTGAGGGCGGTCGAGGAGGAGCCAGAGACATCGAACGTGCCGACGGCGTTGCCGAGGTCGGTGAAGCCGTTCAGCGAGTAGAACGAGCCGTTGGTGGCGTAGTAGGACCCGACCACGTCGCCAGCGTCGTCGATCGCATCAGTCGTGACCAGGCCGTCCACCACGGGATCGAACGTCGTGAACGTGTAGCTCGTGCCGCTCATGGGTGGGGTGTTCCTGGAACCGG
>CAXUDP010000224.1:0-2458 GCA_964249735.1 uncultured Acetobacteraceae bacterium
CACGATTTCAACAACCTGCTCACCGCCATCATCGGCGCGGCGGACGAGCTGCTGGCCCGGCGGCTGCCGGACGCGGAGGTGGTGGAGGATTTGGGGCAAATCCGCAGCAGCGCCGAGCGCGGCGCGGGGCTGGTGCGCCAGTTGCTGGCGTTCGGCCGGCAACAGACCCTTCAGCCCTGCGCCGTGTCGATCAACGACGCGGTGAAGGGGCTGTCCAGCCTGTTCCGCCGCTTGCTGGACAGCAGCATCCGGCTGGCGCTGGACCTGGAGCAGCCCGGCTGCGCCGTGCGGGTGGACCCGACCCAGCTGGACCAGGTCCTGGTCAACCTTGTGGTCAACGCCCGGGACGCAATGGGCGGCGGCGGCACGCTCACCCTGCGCACGGGGCACCGCGACTTCCACCGCGCCCAGGTCGTGGGCGAGGAGTCGATCCCGCCCGGGCGCTACGTCATGGTGGAGGTGGGGGACACCGGCGTCGGAATCCCAGCCGACGTGCTGCCCCGCATCTTTGATCCTTTCTTCACCACCCGGCGGGAACGGGGCGGCACCGGCCTTGGCCTGTCTACGGTGCACGGCATCGTGCGCCAGTCCGACGGCTTCCTCGCGGTGGACAGCCTGGTGGGCCAGGGGACGCAGGTGCGGGTGTACCTGCCGCGGCTCGACGGCGACAGCGTGGCCATCCCAGCCGCAGCGCCTTCTGCCGAGGCTGCGGGGCAGCCCTGCGCCGGAGCCTTGCTGCTGGTGGACGACGAGGATGGCGTGCGCCGCGTGGCCGCCCGGGCTCTCAGCAGGCAGGGCTGGACGGTGATGAGCGCCGGGTCGGGGGAGGCGGCGCTTGGATTGCTGGCCGGGGAAGGCGTGGCGGAGGCGCTCAGGGTCGTGGTGTCGGACGTGGTGATGCCAGGCATGGACGGCCTGGCCCTGGTGCGGGCCATCCGGCAGGTCCGCCCCGGCCTGCCGGCCATACTGGCATCGGGCTACGCGCAGGAGGCGGTCCGGGACGACCTGGCCGCCGAGCAGGTCGCGTTCTTGCCGAAGCCGTATTCCTTGAAGACCCTGCTCGCGGCCGTGGCGGCGCAGGCAAAGGCCTGAGCGGAGCCGACGGCCCGTTCGCGCCGCGCATCACGGGCCAACGGTTTGGATGGGCCAACGGTTAAATTTCCTCAAATCCACGCTTTGTTCTTGAGAACAAAGAGAGGACGCATTATTAACGGAGGGCTGAACGAACCAGAATGCAAAGCCGGCCGCCACTTGGTTGCGGCCCCCGCCGCGCCACCATAGCATAGGGTCCCGCAGCCTTGCGGGCAGAAGGACGCACATGGACAGGACCAAGGCGCTGGACGCCGCACTCAGCCAGATCGAGCGGGCATTCGGCAAAGGCTCGATCATGCGGATGGGCGCGCGCACGGACGACCAGATCGACGTCATCTCCTCCGGCTCGCTCGGGCTGGACCTGGCGCTCGGCATCGGCGGCCTGCCGCGCGGGCGCATCGTCGAGATCTACGGCCCGGAAAGCTCCGGCAAGACCACGCTCGCCCTGCACGCCATCGCCGAGGCGCAGAAGCGCGGCGGCACCTGCGCCTTCATCGACGCTGAGCACGCGCTCGACCCGATCTACGCCCGCAAGCTCGGCGTGGACGTGGACAACCTGCTGCTCTCCCAGCCCGACGGCGGCGAGCAGGCGCTGGAAATCTGCGACACCCTGGTGCGCTCCGGCGCCATCGACATCGTGGTGATCGACAGCGTCGCCGCCCTGGTGCCGCGCGCCGAGCTGGAGGGCGAGATGGGCGACACCCATGTCGGCCTGCACGCCCGGCTGATGAGCCAGGCGCTGCGCAAGCTGACCGGCAGCGTCTCCAAGTCCAAGACCATGCTGATCTTCCTGAACCAGATCCGCCTCAAGATCGGCGTCATGTTCGGCAACCCCGAGACCACCACCGGCGGCAATGCGCTGAAATTCTACGCCTCCATCCGCATGGAAATCCGCCGCATCGGCCAGATCAAGGACCGCGACGAGGTGACCGGCAACCAGACCCGGGTGAAGGTGGTCAAGAACAAGCTCGCCCCGCCGTTCCGCCAAGTCGAGTTCGACATCATGTACGGCGAGGGCATCAGCAAGCGCGGCGAGCTGATCGACCTCGGCGTCAAGGCGGCCGTGGTGGAGAAGTCCGGCGCCTGGTTCTCCTTCGACAGCCAGCGCATCGGCCAGGGCCGGGAGAACGCCAAAGCTTTCCTCAAGGACCATCCGGACGTCGCCGTCACCATCGAGAAGCGGGTGCGCGACCAGTCCATCGTGGTCGAGCAGGCGATGATCACCCCGCCCGAGGAAGGCGAGGACGCCGAAGCCGCGGAGTGAGCCCGGCGGCAGGCGGCCGGGCGGGCCTGGGCGACGCCGACCTCGATCTGGTCGAGGCCGCGCGCGCCACCCTGCTCAAGCACTACCGCCCCCACTGGCACA
>CAXUDP010000225.1:0-2426 GCA_964249735.1 uncultured Acetobacteraceae bacterium
GGAGGCAGGCGCATGATGGTCACGGGACTGCCGGCGGTGCTGCTTGCGATCGCCCTGCTCCTGGTGCTGGGAACCGCGGTGCAGCCGATCGCCCGTCGCCTGCAGCTGCCGGAAACGGTACTGCTGGCGCTGGCAGGCATCCTGCTCGGCGGCGCCGCCGACCTCCTGCTGCGTTCCCCCGCGATCGACGCGTTCAACGGCGCCGCCCGCACGCTGCTCGACTTCCCCGTCGACAGCGAGGCGTTCCTGCTGATCTTCCTGCCGATCCTGGTGTTCCAGGGGGCGCTCGCGATCGACGTCCGGCGCCTGGCACACGAGGCCGCGACCGTGCTGCTGCTGGCGGTGGTGGCGGTGGTGGCCAGCACGGCCGCGATCGGCTTCGCGCTGTATCCGGTGGCAGGCCAGCCGCTGGTGGTCTGCCTCACGCTCGGCGCCATCGTCGCCAACACCGACCCGAGTGCGGTCGCCGCCATCTTCCGCGAGATCGGCGCCGCGACCCGGCTCACCCGCCTGGTCGAAGGCGAGGCGCTGCTGAACGACGCGGCCGCGATCTCCATCTTCGGCATCCTGCTGCCGGCCCTGACCAGCCACGCGCACATCTCGGTCGGGCGCGCGGCACTCGACTTCGCGGTCTCGTTCGCAGGCGCGGTGGCGGTGGGCGTGGTGCTGGGCCGGCTGACGCTCGCCACCATCGCCGTCATCGGCGGCACCCCGGCGGGCGAGGTCACGCTGACCCTGGCGCTGCCCTACGTCGCCTACATCGTCTGCGACCAGGTGTTCGGCTTCTCCGGGGTGGTCGCCACCGCCGCGGCCGGGCTGACCTTCTCGGTGTACGGCCCCTCCACCCTGCGCCCGCAGACCTGGCGCTTCGGGGAGCAGCTCTGGGAGCAGCTGGTGTTCTGCGCCGGCTCGCTCGTGTTCCTGCTCGCCTCCATGCTGGTGCCGCGCCTTCTGGTCGGCATGACGCGCTGGGACCTGGTGCTGATCGCGATCACCGTCGCGGCCGGCATGGCCGCCCGCGCCGCCGTGATCTTCGGGCTGCTGCCGGTGCTGGCCGCGACCCGGCTGTCGCCGCCGGTGCCGACCCGGTTCAAGGCGACCATGGTGTGGGGCGGCCTGCGCGGCGCCATCACCCTGGCGTTGGCGCTGGCGGTGACGGAGAACCCGCACGTGTCCCCGCCGGTGGCGCGCTTCGTCGGCATCGTCGCCACCGGCTTCGTGCTGTTCACCCTGTTCCTGAACGGCACCACGCTGCGGGCCCTGGTGGTACGGTTGCGGCTCGACCAGCTGTCCCCGATCGACCAGGCGTTACGCCACCAGGTGCTGGAAATCGGTCTTGGCGAGGTGCGCGACCGCACCCGGCGCATCGCGGGCGAGTTCGGCTTCCCGTCCCACGCCACCCGCCACGTGATGGAGGTGCTGGAGCGTCGCATCGCCGAGGAGCGCACGGCCAACACCTTCGACACCGCCCTCGGCGAGCGGCAGCGGGTGACGCTGGCGCTGATCACCATAGCGAACCACGAGCGCTCCATCCTGCTCGACCTGTTCCGCATACGCGGCATCTCGCGCCGGGTGATGGAGCAGTTGCTCCGCACGGCGGAAGCGATGGTCGACGGCGCCCGGGCGGAAGGCCGGTTCGGCTACGTGCGCGCCGTGCGCCGCCGGCTGAGCCCGAGCTGGCGCTTCCGGGTGGCGCAGGCCGTGCACCACCGGCTGCGCCTCGACGCGCCGCTGATGTACTGCATGATGGAACGGTTCGAGATGCTGATGATCGCGCATCTCGTGGCGCTGTCGCTGACCCGCTACATGCGCCGCCGGGTGGAGCCGACGCTCGGCGTGCGTCTGGCCGACATCGTGTCCGAGGTGCTGGAACGGCAGCACAGGCTGCTGGAGGAGGCGATCGGCACCATGCGCCTGCACTACCAGGGCTACACGGAGGCGCTGGAAAGCCGGATGCTGCGCCAGGTGGCGCTGCGCCTGGAGGGCGAGCAGTACGACGAGCTGCTGGGCGAAAGCCTGATCGGCGAGGAGCTGCACGCCGAGCTGTATCGCGGGGTGGAAGCGAGGCGGCACCGGCTCGAGCGTCGCCTGCGCTTCAACCTCAAGAGCGGCATCGAGAGCCGGATCAAGGCGGTGCCGGCGCTGGACGGGGTGCCCGAAGCGGTGCTGCACGACCTGGCGATGACGCTGGCGATCCACTTCACCGCGCCCGGCGAGCGGGTGCTGAAGCGTGCCCGGCGCGTACGCACGGTGTATTTCGTCAGCGCCGGCCAGTTCGAAAGCCACGTCGCCGAGCACGACATCCGGTTCGGCCCCGGCTCGGTGCTGGGCGCCGAGGACCTGCTGGGCACGGGCCGGATGGGCGTGTCGGTGCGCTCGCTGGGCTTCGGCCACCTGCTGGCGATCAGCGCGCGCGAGTTCCGCCG
>CAXUDP010000226.1:0-2425 GCA_964249735.1 uncultured Acetobacteraceae bacterium
ACCGACGCCGTGGGACAGCTTTACGAGGCCGCCGACATCGCCAAGAGCTACGCCAGCGTGTCCGTGCTGCGCGGCGTCAGCCTGTCGCTGCATCCCGGCCGCGTGCACACGATGATGGGCGAGAACGGCGCCGGCAAATCGACGCTGTTCAAGATCCTGTCCGGCCAGGTGCAGCCTACGGCGGGGCAGCTTCGCCTGGACGGCGCGCCGGTCACGCTCGACAACCCGCAGGCCGCGCACCGCCAGGGCATCTACCTGGTGCCGCAGGAGCCGGCGCTGATGCCGGAGCTGAGCGTGGCGGAGACCATGTTCGTGGGCCAGTTGCCGGCCAGGGGACGCCTGCTGCGCCGCATCGACTGGCCGGCGATCCGCCAGCAGGCGCGCGCCGCCCTGGAGGCCCTCGGGCTGGACATCGACGTGGACCAGCAGGCCCTGCACCTCTCGATCGCGCAGCAGCAGCAGGTGGAGTGCGCCAAGGCGCTGCTGCGGGGCTGCCGCATCATCCTGTTCGACGAGCCCACTTCGCCGCTGACCACCCACGAGGTGGAGCGGCTGTTCGCCATCATGCGCCGGCTGCGCGGCGACGGCTGCACGCTGGGCTTCATCAGCCACCGCATGGACGAGGTGCTGGAGATCAGCGACGACATCAGCGTGCTGCGCGATGGCGCCCTGGTGGACACGGTGCCCCGCGCCGGGTTCGACCGGGTGCGGCTGATGTCGCAGATGGTCGGGCGCGAGATGAAGGTGATCCCCCGGCGCCAGTGGTCCGCAGCGACGACGGTGCCGGCGCTGCAGGTGGAGGGGCTCGGCCACGCGCCGCGCTTCGCCGACGTGGGCTTCACGCTGCACCGGGGGGAAATCCTCGGCCTGGCGGGGCTGGTCGGCGCCGGGCGCACCGAGGTCGCCGAGACCATCTTCGGCGTGCGCGCGCGCGATGCCGGCCGGGTGCGGCTCGACGGCGAGGACATCACGGGGCTGTCCGCCCACGCGGTGATCCGCAAGGGACTGGTGTATGCCCCGGAGGACCGCGCGCGGCACGGCGCCGTGCTGCCGATGAGCATCGCCGAGAACCTCACCTCCGGCCTGCTCGACCGGGTGCGGCAGCGCTGGGGGCTGATCGACGGCGGGCACGAGCGGCAGATCGCCGCCGCCACCGTGTCGCGCTACCGGGTGCGCTGCGCCAGCATCGGGCAGGCCTTGCGGCAGCTCTCGGGCGGCAACCAGCAGAAGGTCGTGTTCGGCAAGTGGATGGGCTTGTCGCCGAAGGTAGCGATCCTGGACGAGCCGACGCGCGGCGTCGATGTCGGCGCGAAGGACGAGATCTACGAGCTGATCGAGGGCCTGGCGCGCGAAGGCATGGCGATCCTGGTGATCTCGTCCGAGATGGAGGAGCTGGTGCGGCTGTGCGACCGCATCCTGTCGATGTACGAGGGCCGCATCGTGGCCGAGCTGTCCGGGGCGGAGATCACGCCGGACGCCGTTGCGCAATCCTACCTGAACCCGGCGGGCGTCGCCGCCGGCTCCCACTCGGCAGGACTGGCCGCATGAGGATCGGCCTGCCCCGGCGCGAGCGCCGCGAGCTGACCTTGCTGGTGGCGATCCTCGCCGCCGTGGCGGTGGTGGGCGTGGCCCGGCCGCATTTCGTCTCGGTGCCGAACCTGCGCTTCATGCTGCTCAACTCGGTCGTGCTCTCGATCGTCGCCCTGGGGCAGACCCTGGTGATCGCCACCCGCGGGGTGGATTTGTCCGTGGCGCCGGTGCTGGGGCTGAGCGCCATGGCGACGGGGCTGCTCGCGCAGGGCGGCGGGCTGCCGCTGGCCGCCGCCTTCGGCCTCGCGCTGCTGATCGGGCTGGTGCTGGGCGCCGTCAACGGCGTGCTGGTGGCGCGGCTGGCGATCCCGCCGATCATCACCACCCTCGGCACGTACAGCCTTTACACCGGGCTGATCTTCATCGTGTCCAACGGCGCGCAGGTCAACTCGGTGCCGCCCGCCTACGACACCCTGGGCAACGGCGTGCTGACGCCGCTGCTGCCGGTGCCGATCCCCGTGCTGCTGCTGGGCCTGGTGCTGGCGCTGACCTGGTTCATGCTCGGCCACACCCGGTTCGGCCGCGCCTGCCTCGCGGTCGGCAACAACAGCGCCGCCGCCTACAACGCGGGTATCCCGGTGATGGCGACCCAGGTGGGCGTCTATGCGCTCTCCGGCCTGTTCGCGGCGCTCTCCGGGCTGATCTTCCTCTGCTACACCGGCTCCGCCACCGTCACCACCGGCACCGGCGACCACCTGGAGCTGCAATCCATCGCCGTGGCGCTGATCGGCGGCACGGCGATCGCCGGCGGGCGGGCGTCCATGGTGGGCACCGTGCTCGGCAGCGTGTTCCTCAGCGTGGCGCTGACCGGCCTGGTGTTCGTGCAGGTGCCGCC
>CAXUDP010000227.1:0-2410 GCA_964249735.1 uncultured Acetobacteraceae bacterium
ACGTCGGCGGTCTCCTCCACCATCAGCAGGGCGCGCCAGTTGAGCTTGTTGCCGCCCACCACGACGCCGAAGCGGTCCAGGATGCGGCCGCGCGGCGGGGCGATCAGCCGGGCGCTGATGCGGTTGCTCTCGGCCAGCGTGGTGTACTTGGCCCCTTCCTCCACCTGCACCTGGTAGAGCTTGGCCGCCAGCAGCCCCAGCACCCCCACCTGCCCCGCGCCGAGCAGCAGGGCGCGGCGGGTGAACACGCCGGTGATCTTGTTTTCTTTCTTCATCGCCGCCTCAGGCCTGGTTCGGATCGGCGAGGCCGCGGTGGGCGCGGGTGAACATGAGGGCCAGCACCGGGTACAGCCCGGCCGTCAGCCCCCATTGGAACAGCGCCGGCGAGGGCGGGAACAGCCGCACGGCCAGCGCGCACACCAGCGCCCATTCCAGCAGCGCCGCCCCGGCCGCCACGCCGACGAAGGCCAGCCACACGACCAGGAAGCCCTGCCGCACCAGCACCCGGCGCCACCGCACCGCCAGCCCGTGCACGATCAGCAGCACCAGCACGTTGGCCCCGAGCGGCGACAGCCCCAGCAGGTCGGCCAGCAGCCCGAGGGCGAACACCACCGCCGGCGGCATGGAGGCCGGGCGGAACAACGACCAGAAGAACACGCAGGCCAGCGCCGCCGCCGGCTGCCACTCGGCCTGGCCCGGCAACCCGACCGGGAACGAGGTCGCCAGCAGCACCAGCGCCGTGCACGCCGCCGGGAACGCCGCGCGGGAGGCGGCGTCAAGCTGCCGCCACAAGGTCGGGCGCGGCCGGATGCCGGGGGTCTTGTCCATCAGCGGATGTGGCTCATCAGCTTGGGGCCGTCACCGCTTGCGGTCCGCCGCCAGCCGGGTGGCGCTTTCCGGCGGCTGGATTCCGGTCAGGCCGTAGTCGAACACGCGCACCATCTCCAGCCGGTCCAGCCGGGCGAACGGCTCCACCTCGGGCACGTTGCTGGCGGTGTAGTGCACCGCCCCGATCGGCAGCCCGGAGGGGAACGCGTTGGCCTCGGCGCTGGTCACCACGCGCTCGCCCTCGGCCGGCATGCTGCCTTCCGGCCAGAACATCAGGCGGGGGCGGGCGTTGTTGGTGCCGACCAGGACGGCGCGGCCCCGGCTGGTCTCGAGCGTCACGGGAATGCGGCTGTTGATGTCGGTGATCAGCAGCACCCGGGCGCTGCGCATCCCCACCTCCGTCACCCGGCCCACCAGGCCGCGCTCGTCGAGCGCGATCTGCCCCTTGGCGACCGCCTTGTTGGGGCCGGTGGAGAGCAGCACCGCGCGGGCGTACATGCCGCCGGCGTCCGCCACGACGCGGGCGGTGACGAAGGAGGGCGCCGGGTCGGGAATCCAGTTCAGGTTGGCCTTGAGCGCCGTGTTCTCGGCGTCCAACGCCATGGCGACCGCCTGCCACTGGCGCAGCCGGTCGTTCTCCTCGCGCAGCCGGGTGTTCTCGCGGCTCAGGGTCAGCAGGTCCCCGGCGCTGGCCAGGGCATGGTGGACGGTGGCGATCGGCTCGGACACGATGCCGAACAGCGGCGCCAGGGCGTCGGCCAGCGCCATGCGCGCGCGTGCGGCCAGCCCGGCATCCGCCTTGCCGAGCAGCATCACGCCGAACGCCACCGCGATCAGCACGGGCAGCGTCAGGCGGGACAGCGCCTGGCGGACGGGGATGGAAAGCCGGATCAAGGCGGGGCGGACCCTCTCAGTACATGGACGTCAGCACGTTGCGCAGCCGCTTCATCTCCTCCAGCGCGCGGCCGGTGCCGAGCGCCACGCAGGACAGCGGATCCTCGGCCACCACCACCGGCAGCCCGGTCGCATCCCGCAAAATCTGGTCCAGACGATACAGCAGGGCGCCGCCGCCGGTCAGCACGATTCCCTTGTCCACGATGTCGGCCGCCAGCTCCGGCGGGGTGTTCTCCAGCGCCACCTTGACCGCCTCCAGGATCGCGCTGACCGGCTCGGCCAGGCTTTCGGAGATCTGCCGCTGGCTGACGTGCACCTCGCGCGGCACGCCGTTCATCAGGTCGCGGCCCTTCACCTCGCGGTACGGGCCTTCCTCGCCATAGTCGGGCGGGCAGGCGGCGCCGATGTCGATCTTGATGCGCTCGGCCGAGCTTTCGCCGATCAGCAGGTTATGGTTGCGGCGGATGTAGCTGATGATCGCCTCGTCCATCTTGTCGCCGCCGACGCGCACGCTGCGGCTGTAGACGATGCCGCCCAGGGAGATCACCGCGACCTCCGTGGTGCCGCCGCCGACATCGACGATCATGGAGCCGGACGGCTCCGTGACCGGCAGCCCGGCGCCGATCGCGGCGGCCATCGGCTCCTCGATCAGCATGACCTTGCGGGCGCCGGCGGACTCGGCGCTCTC
>CAXUDP010000228.1:0-2407 GCA_964249735.1 uncultured Acetobacteraceae bacterium
GCGGCCGGCGCTCTCGATCACGGGGGCGTCCATCAGCGCGGACAGGCGCGCGCCGTCGGCGGTGGCGGACATGGCGAGCAGCCGCAGCTCGGGGCGCAGCTGGCGTTGCAGGTCCAGGCACAAGGCAAGCGCGAGGTCGGCGGCCAGGGCGCGCTCGTGCACCTCGTCCAGGATGACCAGGCCCACGCCGTCCAGCCCCGGGTCCGACAGCAGGCGGCGCACCAGCAGGCCCTCCGTCACCACCTCGATGCGGGTGGCCGGCGAGACGGCGGAGTCGAGCCGGGTGCGGTAGCCGGCGGTCTGCCCCACCGCCTCGCCCAGCAGGAACGCCATGCGGGCGGCGGCGGCGCGGGCGGCCAGGCGGCGCGGCTCCAGCATGACGATCTTGCCAGCAGGCCGGCCGAGCGCGCGGCCCAGCAGGTGCAGCGGCGCCAGCGTGGTCTTGCCCGCACCGGGAGGCGCCACCAGCACGGCGTTGCCGCGCGTCAATGCCGCTTCGAGCGCCGGCAGCGCGTCGCGCACGGGAAGGTCGGAGTCTGTCATCGGGGCGTTGGCATTGATGCGGTGGTAAGCTTCTTCTAAGACAATGAACTTTGCAGCAAGTGAGCCAAAGCATGAGCCTGACCCGTAAGCGCGTGCTGGTGACGGGCGGCGCCGGTTTCCTCGGTTCGCATCTGTGCGAGCGGCTGATCGGCGAGGGGCACGACGTGCTATGCGTGGACAACTACTTTACCGGCCGCAAGGACAACATTGCCCACCTGCTGGGCCATCCGCAATTCGAGGCGATGCGCCACGACGTGACGTTCCCGCTGTACGCGGAGGTGGACGAGATCTACAACCTGGCCTGCCCGGCCTCGCCGATCCACTACCAGTTCGACCCGGTGCAGACCACCAAGACCAGCGTGATCGGCGCCATCAACATGCTCGGGCTGGCCAAGCGGACCGGCGCGCGGGTGTTCCAGGCCAGCACCAGCGAGGTGTATGGCGATCCCACGGTGCATCCGCAGACCGAGGAGTATCGCGGCAACGTCAACCCGCTCGGCCCGCGCGCCTGCTACGACGAAGGCAAGCGCGCGGCGGAGACGCTGTTCTTCGACTATCATCGCCAGCACCAAACGCGCATCAAGGTGGCGCGCATCTTCAACACCTACGGCCCGCGCATGCATCCGAACGACGGACGGGTGGTGTCGAACTTCATCGTGCAGGCGCTGCGCGGCGAGCCGATCACGCTGTACGGCGACGGCAGCCAGACGCGCGCGTTTTGTTTCGTGAGCGACCTGGTGGAAGGCTTCGTGCGGCTGATGGGCACGCCGGATGCGGTGACCGGCCCGGTGAACCTCGGCAACCCGCACGAAATCCCGGTGCGCGAGCTGGCCGAGCGCATCGTGCGGCTGACCGGCTCGGATTCGCTCATCGTGTACCGCCCCCTGCCGCAGGACGACCCGACGCAGCGCTGCCCCGACATCACGCTCGCCCGGCGCACGCTCGGCTGGGAGCCGCGGGTGGCGCTGGACGACGGGCTGCAGCGCACGGTCGCGTACTTCGCCCGCCTGCTTGCCGAGCGCGGCGACGAAGCGCCCACATCCGCCGCGGCGTGACGGCTTCCCAGCATAGGATTGTCCCATGAAGATCGCGATGATCGGCGGCGGCTATGTTGGCCTCGTCTCCGGGGCATGCTTCGCCGACCTCGGCGTGGAGGTGTGCGTGGTCGAGCGCGACGCCGCCAAGCTCGCGCTGCTGCACGAGGGCAAGATGCCGATCTACGAGCCCGGGCTGGACCGCCTGGTGCAGGAGAACACGGCGGCCGGCCGGCTGAGCTTCACCGGCGACCTCGCGGCCGCGGTGGCAGGCGTGGAGGCGGTGTTCATCGCCGTCGGCACGCCGACCCGGCGCGGCGACGGCCACGCGGATGTCAGCTACGTCAACGCGGCGGCGGAGCAGGTGGCGCGCGCGCTGACCGGCTACGCGGTGGTCGTCACCAAGAGCACGGTGCCGGTGGGCACGGGCCGCAGCATCGCCGCCATCATGGCGCAGGCCGCGCCGCACGCGGAGTTCGACGTCGCCAGCAACCCCGAGTTCCTGCGCGAAGGCAGCGCCATCGGGGACTTCATGCGGCCGGACCGCGTAGTGATCGGCACCGACAGCGAGCGGGCGCGCGAGGTGCTGCGCCGGCTGTACCGTCCGCTCTACCTGATCGAGGCGCCGATCCTGTTCACCGCGCTGGAGACGGCGGAGCTGACCAAGTACGCGGCCAACTCGTTCCTGGCGATGAAGGTGACGTTCATCAACGAGATGGCCGACCTGTGCGAGAAGGTGGGCGCCGACGTGCACGACGTGGCACGCGGCATCGGACTGGACGGGCGGATCGGCCGCAAGTTCCTGCATCCCGGCCCGGGCTATGGCGGCT
>CAXUDP010000229.1:0-2394 GCA_964249735.1 uncultured Acetobacteraceae bacterium
AGGGGCGCAACGCCTGCCTGCTCGCCAACCACGGCATGATCGTGGCGGGGCCGACGCTGGCCAAGGCGATGTGGCTGGCGGTGGAGCTGGAAACGCTGGCCAAGCAGTATTGCCTGAGCCTGTCCATCGGCGGCCCGGTCGTGCTGACGGATGCGGAGGTCGCCGAGGCGGTCCGCGGCTTCGCCAGCTACGGCCTGCAGGACGCCCCGGCCCCCGGCGGCGCGGCTTGAGGCACGAGCGGCGATGAGGCAGCGCCAGCTGGGCCGCAGCGGGCCGCACCTCTCGGCGCTTGGGCTGGGCTGCATGGGCATGTCCGCCTATTACGGCGCCGGGGACGCCGCCGAGAGCGCCCGCACGCTGCACCGGGCGGTGGAGCTGGGCGTCAGCTTCTTCGACACCGCGGACATGTACGCGCAGGGCGCCAACGAGGCGCTGGTCGGCCGCGAGCTGCGCCCCGTGCGGGACCGGGTGGTGATCGCCACCAAGTTCGCCAACACCTGGGGGCCCGGCGGCGAGCGGACCGGGATCAGCGGCAAGCCGGACTACGTGCGCTCCGCCTGCGAGGCGAGCCTGCGGCGGCTCGGGCTGGACGTGATCGACCTCTACTACCAGCACCGGGTGGACCCGCAGACGCCGATCGAGGACACGGTGGGCGCGATGGGCGAGCTGGTGCGGGTGGGCAAGGTGCGCTGGCTCGGCCTGTCGGAAGCCTCCGCGGCGACCATCCGCCGCGCTCACGCGACGCACCCGATCACGGCGCTGCAAACCGAGTATTCGCTCTGGTCGCGCGACCCGGAGGCCGAGATCATCCCCGTGCTGCGCGAGCTGGGCATCGGCCTCGTGCCGTACAGCCCGCTCGGCCGCGGTTTCCTGACCGGGCGGATCACCTCGGCCGCGGCCTTGGCGCCGGATGATTGGCGCCGCACCTCGCCGCGGTTCCAGCCGGCGGCGCTGGAGCAGAACCTGCGCCTGGTCCGCAAGGTGGGCGACCTCGCCGCGGCGAAGGGCTGCACGCCGGGCCAATTGGCGCTCGCCTGGGTGCTGGCGCAGGGCCGTGACATCATCCCGATTCCGGGCACCAAGAGGATGGGCTACCTGGAGGAGAACGTCGCCGCGGCCGGCATCGACCTCAGCGGGGCGGACCTGGCGGCGATCGAGCAGGCGCTGCCGGCCGGGGCCGCCATCGGCGAGCGCTACACGGATGCCGGGATGCAGACGGTGGACAGGTAGCGCGGGCGTGGCGGACAGGGTGGGATTCGAACCCACGGAGGCTTGCACCTCGGCGGTTTTCAAGACCGCTGCCTTAAACCACTCGGCCACCTGTCCTGCGCTGCCCCGGTGTAACCTTCCCGGCCCGCGCAGGACAAGCAGCCGCAGCGACTGATGGGCTAGGCGTCGCGGCACAGGATGAGCGTCGTCCCGAGCAACCCCACGGCCAGGAGCGCAAGCGAGGCCGGCTCCGGAACGGAGGTGGGGCTGGGGCTGGGTCCGACCGGCGTGGTGCCTCCGGGCAGGCTGTCCTCGGCATAGACCAGCAGGTCGATGGTTGGATACGTGATGGGCGACCCGGAATCGTCCTGCAGGTCGAAGCTGATCGTGTAGCTCTGCCCAACCGTGGTGGCGATTGTCTGTGCCAGGCCGTCATAGCCCTCGACCGACCCGTCGCACCAGAACTGGGTGCCTTGGCTGGTGCCCACGTTGCAGCCGTAACGGGCGCTGGACGATGCGATCTCGCCGATGGCCGTCATGTCCACCGGCTGGATGAAGCGCTGCCACCCGACCGGGAAGTTCGACCCCACGGTCGAGTCCTCGAAGCCTGGGTCCTGCAGCAGGTTCGCTGTGCTGCCGGTGGCGGTCACGGAGGCGTTGTCGAACGCGAAGAACGCCGGAACCTCCCGGAACGCGAACGAGACGGTGGTGTTCGCCTGTGCCGCCGTGAACGAGACGGAGAAGTTCTGGTAACTCGCCAGCGGCGTGGGATGCGTGACCGCGAGGTCGAAGATCGGGTCGGCCGGCGGTGTTTGCGCCTGGGCCTCCTGCGTGGCGAGACCCATGACGCTGGCCAGGCATAGCGACGCTGCAGCCTGCTTTGCCCGAAGTCCGACGGAATGTTGCATTTTGCCCTCCTGTTGCTGAATAGCCGTCCGCGGATTTGCAACGATCGTGCCACAATCGTAACGTATTGATAAAGGCGGGCCGCGTGCCGCCCGGGTTGCAGCGCGGGACGGAATCGTAAAGTGCAACGACATCGGCCGGTCCGAGGGGCGGCCCGCCGCCGGGAGGGTTTCGCGGCGCCACGCAACCCTCTACGAAGGGACACGCCACGACGAAACGGGTCGCAATGCCGCGCAGGATCATCGCCTTCACCGCCGCCAGCCTGCTCAGCCTGCCGGC
>CAXUDP010000230.1:0-2357 GCA_964249735.1 uncultured Acetobacteraceae bacterium
CGCCTATGCCGCGATGGCGATCGGCCTGGCCGCCGGCGCCCTGGCCACGCAGCGGACCGGCACATCCACCCATCGATCGTGACGGCCGGCGAACCGCCGACGGAGCACGTCGGAAGCCGGACGAAGAGCCGCATGGACCGGTGGCGCACCGGCCTGGGCCGCATACCGTCCAGCCCGCCCTTGCAGCCCTGTTTACGTTCCGAAGGCGTTGCGCTACCGGATTGAACGCCGCTGGACGCGGCGCATCCGGGCGGGGGTTGCCGTGACCAGGTTCATATTCCGGATGCTGGCGCTGGCGCTGCTTGCCGTCGGCCCCGCGCGGGCGGACCGGATCAGCGCCGACGCGTCGCTGGTGCCGCCCGCTCCGCTGCACGAGACGGTGCTCCGGCTTGACGGCGATCCGGACCGTCCGGTCGAGCTGGAGGTCACGCTGTTCACCCCGTCGGGTACCGGACCGTTCCCGCTCGCGGTGCTCAACCACGGCGCCACCGCCGCCTCCGCGGTCGATCGCGGCACGCGCTACCGCTACACCTACTCCGCCTACTACTTCCTGTCCCGCGGCTACGCGGTCGCCCTGCCGATGGCGCGCGGCTTCGCCGACTCCGGCGGCGACATGGTGCATGACGGCTGCGCGCTCGACGGCATCGGGCTGGCCAACGCCCGCGACCTGCGTGCCGTCATCGGCGAGTTGCGCCGGATGCCGCAGATCGATCCGGACCGGATCGTGGTCGGCGGCCAGAGCTTCGGCGGCTGGACCACGCTGGCGCTGGGCACGCTTGACGTCCCGGGCGTGCGCGGGCTGGTGGCCTTCTCGCCCGCGCTGCGCGTGTCCGATTGCCCGACCCCGGACCCGTCCATGGTCGACGGCGCCCGCCGCTTCGGCGGCGACGCGAGGCTCCCCTCGCTCTGGTTCTACGGCGACAACGACAGCATCATGCCGACCCTGACCTGGACAAGCGTGTTCGATGCCTACCGCGAGGGGAGCGCCCGGGCCACCCTGGTCAGGGTCGGACGCCTGCGCGCCGACTCGCACCAGATGCTGAGCTATTCTGAGACCCTGCCGCTCTGGACCCCGCGCGTCGACGGCTTCCTCGCCCGGATCGGCCTGCCCGCCGTCGAGATCCATCCCGAGTACCTGCCGATCCCGACCCCGCCGCCGACCGGCTTCGCGGCACTCGCCGACGCGTCCGCGGTGCCTTTCCTCAACGACAAGGGACGCGCCGGCTACCGGCAGTTCCTGGCCCTGCCGTTCCCGCGCGTATTCGCCCTCGCCGCCAACGGGACCAGCAGCGTCAGCCATGGGGGCTTCGATCCGCTGGCCCGCGCGCTGGGGAACTGCCGCAACGTCGGCCTTGCCTGCCGGCCCTATGCCGTCAACGACCAAGTGGTGTGGGCTTCCGGTGCCCTGCCGTTCCCGTCCCGGGCCGGACCCGCTCCCCATGTCGTTCCCGCTGGCCGGCCGTCGCGCATCGTCTTCGCCGTCGCCCTTGACGACGACTGCGGCCCGAAGCCGTTGTCGCTGCTCCGTGTCGTCGGACCGCCCGCGCACGGCGACATCCGCCTGGTCCCCACGATTGGCCATCCCGGCTTTCCGCCCGGCTCGCGCCTGGCTGCCTGCAACGCGGCCACCGTTTCCGGCACCGCGGTGATCTATACCCCCAGAACCGGCTATGCCGGCCCGGACTTGGCCGTGATCGGTGTTGTGCCGGCAAACGGATCATCCCGCACCGTCACGATCCCCCTGCTGGTGCGCTAGAATGCGATGACCCAGCTCTCGGGAACGACGCGCACTCGACTGTGATCGCCGGTCCGTCCTGTTCTCCGCGCCTTGTTGCGCCGCCGGGTGGCTGGTGCGTTCGAACCTGTCGGACGTCTTCCCGATCTGGAAAGCCCGGAGCCGCCGGTTTGGATCATGCACAGGACTTGGAAACGCCAGCGCTGTCCGCGGCGCTCGACAGCGACGCGCTCCTGCGCCTCGCGCGGGCGGTAGGCGCGACGGCTACCGGTTCACCACCATCACCCCTGTCAGCCACGCCCGGATGAACGCCCGGCCGGAGAACGCCGCCGCGTGCGACCTCCAAGGCGTATTCGGCTGGAGCCGCCCGTTCGGCCCCGATATCCTGCCGCCCGGCTGTTCGACCTGATGCAGGAGCCGGGGTCGTGCAGGAGCACGCCGGCGGTCATCGCAGCCCCGTCCGTACTCCACCCTCGGCGGGCTGTCCTTCCTGCACTCGTCGTTCCCCACCATCGCCGCCGACGCCGCGTTCTTCGGCCCCGACATCCACAAGTTCGTGGACACCATCGACGCCTGGCTCGACACCGCCATCCGGCCGATCCGGCGTGCGGTGGACATCCGC
>CAXUDP010000231.1:0-2340 GCA_964249735.1 uncultured Acetobacteraceae bacterium
CCGGCAACGGCGCCAAGAAGGGCATCATCACCGGCAAGGGCGTGCTGAACAACCGGATCAGCGAGCACCTGATGCTCAGGCTGCACGACATCGGCGTGCCGACCCATTTCGTGCGCCGTCTCAACATGCGCGAGCAGCTGATCCGCGAGGTGGAGATCATCCCGCTGGAGGTGGTGGTGCGCAACGTGGCGGCGGGCTCGCTGAGCAAGCGGCTCGGCATTCCGGAAGGCACACGGCTGCCGCGCTCGATCCTGGAATACTACTACAAGAACGACAGCCTGAACGACCCGATGGTGGCGGAGGAGCACATCACCGCGTTCGGCTGGGCGTCCACCGCCGACATGGACGACATTGTGGCCCTGGCTCTGCGGATCAACGACTTCCTGAGCGGGCTGTTCCTGGGCGTCGGCATCACCCTGGTGGACTTCAAGCTGGAGTTCGGCCGGCTGTGGGAGAACGAGGACATGCGCCTGGTGCTGGCCGACGAGATCAGCCCGGACAACTGCCGCCTGTGGGACGCCAAGACGTCGGAGAAGATGGACAAGGACCGGTTCCGTCGCGACATGGGCCGGGTCGAGGAGGCCTACCAGGAGGTCGCACGGCGCCTCGGCATCCTGCCCGAAGCGGGGAACAACGACATGAAGGGTCCGGAGGTCATGCAGTGAGAGTGCGGGTCTCCGTCATGCTCAAGGACGGCGTGCTCGATCCGCCGGGCAAGGCGATCGGGCACGCGCTGCACACGCTGGGCTTCGTCAACGTCGGCGAGGTACGCGCTGGGCGGGTGATCGAGCTGGAGCTGGACGAGGCCGACCCGGCGCTGGCTAAGGCGCAGGGCGACGAGATGGGACGCCAGCTGCTGGCGAACCTGGTGATCGAGACCTTCAAGACAGAGGTGGTGGGATGACGCGTTCTCCGATCCTGGCCGGTGTGCTCGTCGCCGGCGCGATGATGGCGGGCGCGGCGCAGGGGCAGGACCACCCGGTCGGCCGCCTGACGCACCTGTCGGCGGGGCGGCTGCTGGCGCTGTGCCAGTCGCCGCGGACTGCGGCGGTGTGCGATGCCTACGTCAGCGGCATCTCGGATGGCATCACCCTGGTGGAAACCGCTGCCGGCCCAAACGCGGCGCGGCGCGTGTGCATCCCGCAGGCGAGCGGTGTCCAGCTGCGCGGCGCCCTGGTGGGCTGGATGTCCAAGCATCCCGACCGCCAGTCCGGCGACGTGGGCCCGGTGGCCTATGACGCGCTGGCCGAGACCTTTCCCTGCGCCGGCGGAGCGGGCACCAGGCCGTGAAGGCCGGTATCGTCGTCTTCCCGGGCACCAACCGGGAGCGCGACATGGCGATCGCGCTCAGGACCGCCTCCGGACGGGCGCCGGTGATGCTCTGGCATCGCGACACCGTCCTGCCGCCGCTCGACCTGGTGGTGCTGCCGGGCGGGTTCAGCCACGGCGACTACCTGCGCTCCGGCGCCATGGCGGCGCATGCGCCGATCATGGCCGCGGTCCGGGCGTTCGCGGAACGCGGCGGGCACGTGCTGGGGGTGTGCAACGGGTTCCAGATCCTGACCGAGGCGCAGATGCTGCCGGGCGCGCTGCTGCGCAATGCCGGCATGCGCTTCCTGTCGCAGGACTGCCGGTTGCGCGTGGAACGCGACGATACCGCGTTCACCCGGGGCTGGCGGCGCGGCGACCTGTTCCGGGCGCCGATGGCGCATGGCGACGGCAACTACGTCGCGGACGCGGATACGCTGGACCGGCTGGAAGGCGAGGGGCTGGTGGCGTTCCGCTACGAGGGCGACAACCCGAACGGCAGCGCGCGGGCGATCGCTGGCGTGCTCAGCCCCTCCCTGCGCGTGTGCGGGCTGATGCCGCACGCCGAGGACCTGGTCGACCCGCTGATGGGCGGCATCGACGGCAGGCCCTTGTTCGAGGGGCTGGTGGGAGCGCTGGTGCATTGACCGCGGCCCGGCCCGTCGACGCGGCGCTGGCGCGCGAGTTCGGCCTGACCGCCGAGGAGTGGGACAAGCTGCTCGCCATCATGGGGCGCGATCCCAGCCTGACCGAGCTCGGCATCTTCTCGGTGATGTGGTCGGAGCACTGCTCCTACAAGTCGTCGCGGGTGTGGCTCAGGACGCTGCCGACCACCGCGCCCTGGGTGATCCACGGGCCGGGCGAGAACGCCGGCGTGGTCGACATCGGGCAGGGACTCGCCGCCATCTTCAAGATGGAAAGCCACAACCATCCGAGCTTCATCGAGCCGTACCAGGGCGCCGCGACCGGCGTCGGCGGCATCCTGCGCGACGTGTTCACCATGGGCGCGCGGCCGGTCGCCAACCTGAACGC
>CAXUDP010000232.1:0-2308 GCA_964249735.1 uncultured Acetobacteraceae bacterium
CGCGCCGTCCACATGCCGACGTCGTGGCGCGCCCAGAACGCCAGCTCGCCGGCCAGGTCCCGCGCCGTCTGCGCCGGGCTGCACACGCCGCCCAGCATGGTGGCCCAGGTGAGCGGGTCGGCCTTGAAGCGCACCAGGTCCGCCAGGTCGTGCGGCGCGTAGGGCGACAGCAGTAGCCGCCCCGTGCGGATCGGATGCAATCTTGTTGATGCAATCTTGTTTCTGGCGCCTACCGGGCGAGCGGCCGGTACTTGATGCGGTGCGGGTCGGTGCTGGCCTCGCCCAGGCGGCGGCGCTTGTCCTCCTCGTAGGCCTGGAAGTTGCCCTCGAACCATTCGACGTGGCTGTCGCCCTCGAAGGCCAGGATGTGCGTCGCCAGCCGGTCCAGGAACCAGCGGTCGTGGCTGATGATGACGGCGCAGCCGGCGAACTCCGCCAGCGCCTCCTCCAGCGCCCGCAGCGTGTCCACGTCCAGGTCGTTGGTCGGCTCGTCGAGCAGGATGACGTTGCTCTCGCTCTTGAGCATCTTGGCCAGGTGCACCCGGTTGCGCTCGCCGCCCGACAGGATGCCGACCCGCTTCTGCTGGTCGCTGCCCTTGAAGTTGAACGCCCCCACGTAGGCGCGGGACTGCACGGCGCGCTTGCCCAGGTGGATCACGTCGGTGCCGCCGCTGATCTCCTCCCAGACGGTCTTGCTGCCGTCCAGGCTGTCGCGGGACTGGTCCACGTAGCCGAGCTTGACCGTCTCGCCCACCACCAGCTCGCCGCCATCCGGCTCCTCCTGGTCGGTGATCATGCGGAACAGCGTGGTCTTGCCCGCCCCGTTCGGCCCGATCACGCCCACGATGCCGCCCGGGGGCAGCTTGAACGACAGGTCGTCGATCAGCAGCCGGTTGCCGAACACCTTGCGCAGCTTGTCCGCCGTGATCACGGTGCCGCCGAGGCGCGGGCCCGGCGGGATGACGATCTCGGCGGTGCCGCCGGCCAGCTCCGCCGACTGGGCCAGCATCTGCTCGTATTTCTCGATGCGGGCGCGGCTCTTGGTCTGCCGCGCGCGCGGCGAGGACTGGATCCACTCCTGCTCGGCGGCCAGCGAGCGCTGCCGGGCGCTCTCCTCCTTCTCCTCCTGCTTCAGCCGCTTGCGCTTCTGCTCCAGCCAGGAGGAGTAGTTGCCCTCGAACGGGTAGCCGCGGCCGCGCTCGATCTCCAGGATCCAGTTGGTCACGTTGTCCAGGAAGTAGCGGTCGTGGGTGACGATCATCACCGTGCCGGCGTACTCCCGCAGCGTCTTCTCCAGCCAGCCGACGCTTTCCGCGTCGAGGTGGTTGGTCGGCTCGTCCAGCAGCAGCAGCTCCGGCTTCTCCAGCAGCAGCCGGCACAGCGCCACCCGGCGGCGCTCGCCGCCCGAGAGCTTGTCGATGGCGCTGTCCGGCGGCGGGCAGCGCAGGGCGTCGAGCGCGATCTCGATGCGGCGATCCAGCTCCCAGCCGTCCTCGGCGTCGATCTTCTCCTGCAGCTCGGCCTGCTCGGCCAGCAGCGTGTTCATGCGGTCGTCGTCCATCGGCTCGCCGAACAGCTCGCTGATGGCGTTGAACCGGTCGATGGCGGCCTTCAGCGGGCCGAACGCCAGCATGACGTTCTCCGCCACCGTCTTGTCGGGGTCGAGGTGCGGCTCCTGCTCCAGGTAGCCGACCCGCACGCCCTCGGCGGCCCACGCCTCGCCGCCGTACTCGGTCTCCCGCCCGGCCATGATCTTGAGCAGGGTCGACTTGCCCGCGCCGTTGACGCCGAGCACGCCGATCTTGACGCCGGGCAGGAAGGAAAGGGTGATGCCCTTGAACACCTCGCGCCCGCCCGGGTAGGCCTTGGTGAGATCCTTCATGACGTAGGCGTATTGGTAGGCGGCCATGGCGGGCTCCCTCGGGCATGCAGCAGCGCCATGGTTTAGGAGCGCGGCGGGCGAACGGCAATCGGAGGCGTGCCCTTGGCCCCGCCCACCGAGGGAACGATCCCGCGGCGCTCGCGTCCATCATGCTAACGCCCGGCGACGCTGCCGGGATGCGAGGGCCGCCATGACCCCTGTCGAGATCGTGCTGGACGCGGCCGCCATCATCGGCGAGTCGCCGACCTGGAGCGCCGGGGACGCGTCGCTGTACTGGATGGATGTCCGGCGGCCGGCGCTGTACCGCTACAATCCCGCCACCGGCGGCGAGCGGTGCTGGCCGGTGTCCGCCGACATCGGCGGCTTCGCGCTGGAGGCCGGGCTCGGCAGCGCCGTGGTGGCGCTGCGCACCGGGCTGCACCGGCT
>CAXUDP010000233.1:0-2220 GCA_964249735.1 uncultured Acetobacteraceae bacterium
GCCTACGAGGTCAGCTCCGCCACCAACAACTTCCCGGAGATTTGCGGCCGCATCTGCCCGCAGGACCGCCTGTGCGAGGGCAACTGCGTGATCGAGAAGGATTTCGAGAGCGTCACCATCGGCGCGGTCGAGCGCCACATCACCGACACCGCCTTTGCCGAGGGCTGGGTCAAGCCGCTGCGCCCCCGCCAGGAGCGGCCGCAATCGGTCGGCATCGTCGGCGCCGGCCCCGGCGGGCTGGCGGCGGCCGAGATGCTGCGCGCCAAAGGCTACCAGGTGCACGTGTACGACCGGCATGACCGGGTCGGCGGGCTGATGATCTACGGCATCCCCGGCTTCAAGCTGGAAAAGGAGATCGTGCTGCGCCGCTGGCGGCTGCTGGAGGAGGGCGGCATCCGGTTCCACCTCGGCCAAGGCGTCGGGCAGGGCCTGGCCTGGGCCGAGCTGCGCGCCCGCCACGACAGCATCCTGATCGCCACCGGCGTGTACAAGGCGCGCGACATCGCTGGGCCCGGCGCGGGCCTGGACGGCATCGTGCCGGCGCTTGACTTCCTGACCACCTCCAATCGCCAGGGCCTCGGCGACAGCGTGCCCGCCTTCGACAGCGGCGCGCTGAACGCGGATGGCAAGCACGTCGTGGTCATCGGCGGCGGCGACACGGCGATGGACTGCGTGCGCACCGCGGTGCGGCAGGGCGCGTCCTCGGTGAAGTGCCTCTACCGGCGCGACCAGGCCAACATGCCAGGCTCCATGCGCGAGGTGAAGAACGCCCAGGAGGAGGGCGTCGAGTTCGCCTGGCTGTCCGCTCCCGAGGCGTTCCTGGGCGACGGCCGCGTGACCGGCGTGCGGGTGCAGCGCATGCGGTTGGGCATGCCGGACGCCTCCGGCCGCCAGTCGGTCGAGCCGTCGGGCGAGCGGTTCACCGTGGAGGCCGACCTGGTCATCAAAGCCCTCGGCTTCGACCCGGAGGACCTGACGCGCCTGTGGGGCGTGGAAGGGCTGGAGGTGAGCCGCTGGGGCACGCTGGCGGTGGACCATCGCACCCAGATGACGACGCTGCCCGGCGTGTTCGGCGCCGGCGACATCGTGCGCGGCGCGAGCCTGGTGGTGTGGGCCATCAAGGACGGCCGCGACGCAGCGGCGCGGATGCACGAGCACATGCAGCAGAACGCGATGGCGCTGGCTGCAGAGTAACAGCTTCTGGGCTTCCTTCCTCACGTGGGAGGGGCTGGGAAACGGAGGACGACATGGACCACGTTGCCGACTGGACCGCCAACGCCGCCCTGCTGCACGACACCTACCGTCCCGAGGATGAGCACGCCAACTGCGGCGTGGGGCTGGTCGCCTCGCTCGACGGCACCGCCCGGCGGGACGTGGTGCAGGCCGGCATCGACGCGCTCAAGGCTGTCTGGCACCGCGGCGCGGTGGATGCGGACGGCAAGACCGGGGACGGCGCCGGGCTGCACATCGAAATCCCGCAGGACTTCTTCGCCGAGGTGATCCAGCGCGGCGGCGACACCCGGCCCAGCGAGCGCATCGCCGTCGGCATGGTGTTCCTGCCCAAGACTGACCTGGCCGCGCAGGAACGCTGCCGCACCATCGTCGAGACCGAGATCCTGAACTTCGGCCATACTATCTACGGCTGGCGGCAGGTGCCGATCGACGTGAGCTGCATCGGCGAGAAGGCCAACGCCACCCGCCCCGAGATCGAGCAGATCATGGTGCACAACAGCACCGGCGCGGACGAAGCCGCCTTCGAGCGCGACCTGTACGTGATCCGCCGCCGCATCGAGAAGCAGGCCATCGCCGCGCAGATCAACGAGATGTACATCTGCTCGCTGTCCTGCCGCTCGATCATCTACAAGGGCATGTTCCTGGCGGAGAACCTGACCGACTTCTACCCGGACTTGCTGGACCGCCGGTTCGTCAGCCGCTTCGCCATCTATCACCAGCGCTACTCCACCAACACCTTCCCCACCTGGCGGCTGGCGCAGCCGTTCCGCATGCTGGCCCACAACGGCGAGATCAACACGATCAGCGGCAACGTCAACTGGATGCAGAGCCACGAGACCCGGCTCAGCGACCCGGCGCTCGACCCGTACATCGAGGACGTCAAGCCCGTCATCCAGGCCGGCAGCAGCGACACCGCGGCGCTGGACGCAGCCTTCGAGCTGCTGGTGCGCGCCGGGCGCGACGCGCCGATGGCCAAGGCGCTGCTGA
>CAXUDP010000234.1:0-2211 GCA_964249735.1 uncultured Acetobacteraceae bacterium
GCCTCGCTGGGGGCGAAGTTGCCGGGGCGGGCGATGCGGGTGAAGCCCTGCATGTGCACGGTGGCCACGGCGTAGTCCATCGCCTCCAGCGTCCGCGCCTCGCCCTCGGCGTCGGGCGGCATCAGCCGTGCGGCCGGGTGGGTGCGCGCCAGCCAGGTGGCGATGGCGCCGTACTCGGTCAGCACGCTGCCGTCGTCGCGCCGCAAGGCCGGCACCCTGGACTTGGCGCTCACCGCCACGAACTGCGGCTGGTACTGCATGCCCTCGCGCACGTTGACCAGCTCCGTCTCGTACGGCTGGCCGATCTCCTCCAGCAGCACGTGGATGCCCAGCGCGCACGTGCCGGGCGAGTAATACAGTTTCACGCCATGTCCCCTCAATCGAACAGCGAGCTGACGCTGCTCTCCTCGTTGATCCGGCGCATCGCCTCGGCCAGCAGCGGCGCGATGGTGAAGGTGCGCAGGTTGGCCGCCCCCTGCACCGCCAGGGTCGGCTCGATGCTGTCCGTGATGGTCATCATCTCGATCGGGGAGGCGGAAATCCGCGCCACCGCCCCGCCCGACAGCACCCCGTGCGTCACGTACACGCCGACGGAGCGCGCGCCGCCCTCCATCAGCGCGGTGGCGGCGTTGCACAGCGTGCCGCCGGAATCGCAGAGGTCGTCCACCAGGATGCAGTCGCAGCCCTCCACCTCGCCGATGATGTTCATCACCTCCGACACGCCCGCCCGCTCGCGCCGCTTGTCGATGATGGCCAGGTCGCAGTTCAGCCGGGAGGCCAGGTTGCGCGCCCGCAGCACGCCGCCCACGTCGGGCGAGACGATCATCAGCGTGCGCCCGGCGAAGCGCTGCTGGATGTCCGCGGTGAACAGCGGCGCGGCGTAGAGGTTGTCCACGGGGATGTCGAAGAAGCCCTGGATCTGCGCCGCGTGCAGGTCGAGCGTCAGCACCCGGTTGGCGCCGGCCTCCGTGATGAGGTTGGCCACCAGCTTGGCGCTGATCGGGGTGCGCGGCGCCGTCTTGCGGTCCTGCCGGGCGTAGCCGAAATACGGCACCACCGCCGTGACCCGGCGCGCGCTCGACCGGCGCAGCGCGTCCAGCGTGACCAGCAGCTCCATCAGGTTGTCGTTGGCCGGGTAGGAGGTGGATTGCAGCACGAACACGTCCTCGCCGCGGACGTTCTCGTGGATCTCCACGAACACCTCCATGTCGGCGTAGCGCCGGATCAGCGCCCGGGTGAGGGGGATGCCGAGGCTCGCGGCCACCGCCTCGGCCAGGGGCCGGTTGCTGTTGCAGGCAACGATCTTCATGGGTGGGGGCTGTCCCGGTCCGGCGGCACGCGGTTCTAGCAACCGTTCACCATCTTGTCATCTATCCGCCCCCTGCCTGTCTCCCGGCGGCTTGTCCCCCGCCTGCTTGTCCTTGGGCACCTTGGCCAGCGTGTCGGCGCGCCCGACGGCCTGGGTCACCACGTCGCGCACCCCGCCGGCCGCCTCGTTGGCCACCACCATCGCCACCTCGCCCCAGAACTGGTCCAGCGAGCCCTGCGGCACCTCGTTCAACTGCACCACCCGGCCGCGTTCCCGCCCCTGCTCGTCCGTCACCAACCACTGCAGCTCCACCCGGGTCGTGGCACCCGCGCCGGGTGCGGTCTTGACCTCGCCGGTCACGGTGAAGTCGGCCCCCTTGGGCGTGTCCTGCACCACGTCGCCCAGGGTGGGCAGCTGCGCCGTCATCAGCCGGGTGAGCGCCGCGTTGCCGTCGCCGGGCGCCCCGGTGACGGCCTTGAGGTACAGCACGGGCGGGCGGTTCAGCAGGCTGTGCGGGTCGCTCATCTGCCGCTGCGCCTCGATGCCGGTCAGCAGGGCCACGAGCTTGGGCGCCTGCGCCTCGGCCGCCGCCTTGAACGTGTCGGGCTGGCCGGCGGCCCATGCGCGCGGGGCCACCGGCTCGCCCTGGCTGGCGCCCTGCGGCACGCCCTGCGGGTTGGTCACGGTGTAGGTCGGCACCACCATGCCGCCCTGCAGCTCGGCCGTCAGCACCAGCCGCCAGTCGGTCTTGCGGGGGGAGGCGGTGGCGAACGCCGGCAGCTCCTGCGCCACCAGCGCGTCGGCCAGCGCGGCGGACCACGCGCGGGCCGCCCCGTCGGTCAGCAGCGAGGCGGTCGGCAGCGGGATGTCCAGCCGGGACGGCGGCGGCTGCGACAGCCGCA
>CAXUDP010000235.1:0-2211 GCA_964249735.1 uncultured Acetobacteraceae bacterium
TGGGTCGCGATCGCCCCCTGCATGGTGGCCAGCGCCCGCAGCAGCTGCGCCGTTTCGCTGCGGCCGCGCGGCTGGATCGCGTTGTCCAGCCGGCCGGCCGCGATCGCCTCCGCCATGGCGACCGCCGCGCGGACCGATGGCACGATGGAGCGGGTCAGCGCCAAGGTGATGACGGCTGCGACCAGCGCAGACCCGGCCAGCGCGAGCAGGCTGCCCCGGCTGGTCTGCGCCATCACCTCGCCCACCTGGCGGCGGAAGCGGAACGCGTCCCCGGCGAACAGCTCCACCGTGTCGTCGAAATCCTGGTGCAGCGCCTTGGCCTTGGCGTGGTCCGCCCCGGCGCCGTCCGCCTCGAAGGCGCCAAGATGGGCCAGCAAATCCACGGCGGCTTGGCGCCCCCGCTCCGACATCGCCCGGTCCCGGACAATCGCCAGATCCCCCGCCATGTCCTCGGCCGCCGCCGGGCTGAGCACGTCTCCGGCGGCCAGCAGGTCGTTCTGGGCGGCGCGCAGGTAGCTCATGGCCATGAACGCGTCGTCATACAGCCGGAAGCTGAGCGTCCGCAGGCGCTGCTCCGCCGACCAGCTGTACAGGCCGAACACCGCCGTCATCATCGTCAGCGCCAGCGCGCCCAGCAGGATTTTCAGCCGGATCGGCATGGCACGCTCGAACTCAATCCACCGTCACGGCAAGGTGCATCCGGGGATGGATCTGGCATTGCACGTCAAACGTGCCGGCAGCGGTGAACTTTACCTCCGCAGCCTCCCCGGGCGCCTGCTCGGCGCTCTGGAACTTGAAGTTGGGCGCGTCCACGAAGACCTGGTGGTCGAACCGGTCATCGTTGGTGAAGCGGATGGTCTCGCCGCGCGCGATGTGCACGCTGGCGACCGCGAAGGCGCGCCCGACCTGGGACACGGTGACCATCGAGGCCGCAAGCGCCCCCGCCGCCGGGCAGGCCAGCGCCGCCGCCAGCCACCAGGCACGCCTCATTGCGTCACCATGTCGCGCTGCATCGGCGCCAGCTTCGCGAGCAGGCGGTTCTGCGTGTGGTAGGCCACGCCGGACTCCTCCATCGCGTCCTGCAAGTCCTCCGCGACGGCGTTGAACTGCGCCCGGGTCAGGTCCAGCCCGCGATGCGCCGCTACCATGTCCCGTCCGGCGTAATGGCACGGCCCCTGCGTGACCTGGCAGAGCTGGTCGGCAAGCAGGCGGCGAAAGCGATCCATGTTGGTGTCGGCGAAGGTCGGCCCGACTCGCGGATCGGCCAGCCAGCGCGGCACGGCGTGGTCCACGATGCTGCGGATGCCGGCCTCGCCCCCCAGGTCGTCGTACAGCTCGGCCCTGGCGGCGGGGGCGGCGGCGCAGAGCGCGGCGGCGAACAGGACCAATCGGGCATGGCGCATGGGCGGCTCTCCTTGCATGGGACTCAGAAGCCGGCCTGCAGCGACAGGTACACGCCGTCCTGGCGGCCCTGGTTCGCGACGGGACCGAGATCGACGTAGGCCAGCGTGACCGAGACGTGCTTGTTGACGAAGTAGGCGGCGAACGCGTCCAGCGCCGGGCCTTCATGGGCGAAGCGCAGGTTGTCCGGCTTGGTGCGCAGCTCGGCGCCGAAGGCGAGCCGCCGGGTGAGGAGGTAGGCGAGCGAGCCCTCGAACTCCGGCCGGTAGCCGGCGGTGCGATCCCCGCCGAAGCCCAGCAGGCCGAACTGGTTGGCCTTGGTGGCCCGCACGGTGGCGTTCACCAGCAGGCTCTGCGCCAGGAAGATCTTGGTCGCGGACAGGGTGAAATCGACGCCCTGGGCGCTGCGGGCGCCGATGGCGCGGAGCAGGGCATGGTCGTCGTTGGACTTGAACTGCGCGCCAGCGGCGACCTGCGGCAGCCAGCTGTCCTGGTCGTACACCGCGTCCCCGAACAGCCGCACCTTCAGGCCCGCCACGTCCTCCGTGATGGTGGTGCCGCGCCCGATGCCGAGCCGCGCCCCGGCCTGCCGGGTGTCGAACCAGAGGTGGGCATAGGACAGCTCCACCCGGTCATGCACGCCCACCGCCGCGCCAGCGCTTTCCAGGGTGAAGTCCGACGTGTAGGCGAAGGTGTCGTGCACGTTGCCGCCCACGGTGTCGTTCGTGCCGTATCCGGTGATGAGCGCCCAGGACGCCAGCCCGCCGCCGCCTGCGCCTTCCAGCTGGCTGACGCCGCTGGTGGCGAGCA
>CAXUDP010000236.1:0-2160 GCA_964249735.1 uncultured Acetobacteraceae bacterium
GGCACCACCGGCAGGATCGGGCCGAAAATCTCCTCCGTCATGATGCGCAGGTCGGCCGCCGGGTCGATGGCGAGCGAGATCGGCATGCGGCGGGTCTCGCGGTCCACCCGGCCGTTGGGCTCCAGCTCGACCAGGGTGGTCTGCCGCTCCCGCGCCTCGTCCAGCATGGCGGACAGGCGGTCCAGGTGGCGCAGGGAGACGATGCCGGTGCACTCGGCGCTTTGCGAGTAGTCGGTCGCCACGCGGCCCATGAAGTCCTTTGACTTGGCCACGAAGCTGTCCATGTCGGCCCGCGGCACCAGGCAGTAGTCGACCGAGATGCACATCTGGCCGTTCTTGACGGTTTTGGTGCCGATGATGGAATCGACGTTGGCCTGCGTCACCGAACCCGGCGTCAGCACGGCCGGGCACTTGCCGCCCAGCTCCAGCGTGACCGGCGTGAGGTTGCGCGAGGCCGCCTGCATCACCTGGCGGCCGACATCCGGGCTGCCGGTGTAGAGCAGATGGTTCCACGGCAGGTCCGAGAAGGCGCGCGCCAGGCCGAGGCCGCCCACCGCCACATAGACCAGGGTCGCGTCGAAGGTCGCTTCCACCATCTCGCGCAGCAGCTCGGCGCAGGCCGGGGTGTACTCGGAAGGCTTCACGATGACCCGGTTGCCCGCCGCGAGCATCTCGATCATGGGGCCGACCGAGAGGTCGAACGGGAAGTTCCACGGCACGATGTTGCCGACCACGCCTTTCGGTTGGCTCTGGGTGTACGCGTGCGCGGTGCCCAGGAAGGCCGGATCGACCTCACGCGGGGAGGCAGCCATCCACTCCTCGAGCTTGCCCAGCACGTACTGCGCCCGGCCGACCGGCCCCAGCACCTCGATCAGCTCGGAGGCGCCGGTGGGATGCGAGCCGAAATCCTGGTTGAGGGCGACGCAGATGCGCTCGCGGTGACTCAGCAACATGCCGACCAGCTTGCCGATGCGCGCCTTGCGCTCCTCCAGGCTCGGATAGCGGTCGGCGGCGAAGGCGGCGCGCTGGGCGTCGAACGCCGCGTGGAGTTCGGCGATGGCGGCCTCGTCGCCCGCCGAGGCGGGCAGCGCCGGCGTCTGGGTTTCCAGGATGGACATTGTGTTTCCTCCGAACTGTTTTTCCAATGCTTGCCCGGCTGCGGCGGGAAAGCCAGAAGATAAATCGACCCGCCGCGATGGCCACTGCCAGGGCAAGCACGCTACAAGCCTCCTTCGCCAGTCTGGAGACTTCATGCGCGTTGCCCCTTTCGCCGCTCTCGCCGCCCTCGCTTGGGCCTGCAGCCCGGCGCTTGCCGACGAGGGCATGTGGACGTTCGACAACTTCCCGGCGGCCAAGATGGCGGCGCAGCACGGCTGGGCGCCGGACCAGGCGTGGCTGGACCATGTGCGCCTGGCCTCGATCCGCCTGGCGCAGGGCTGCTCGGCCAGCCTGGTGTCGCCGCAGGGCCTGGTGATGACCAACCATCACTGCGCCCGGGAGTGCATCGGCGCGCTGTCCGACGCCCAGCACGACTATGTGGCCAACGGCTTCACCGCCGCAGCACTGGCCGACGAGCGGCCGTGCCCGGGGCTGGAAGCCAACCAGCTCACCGCCATCACGGACGTGACCCGCGCCATCCAGGACGCCACGGCCGGCCAGTCGGGCCAAGCCTTTGCCGATGCCGAGCGCGCCGCCATCGCCAAGGTGCAGAGCGGCTGCGGCAACGGCGCGGACGTGCGCTGCCAGGTGGTGACGCTGTACAACGGCGGCCGCTACGACCTGTACGCCTATAAGCGCTACCAGGATTTACGGCTGGTCTGGGCGCCGGAGGATGCGATCGCGAACTTCGGCGGCGACCCGGACAACTTCAACTACCCGCGCTTCGCGCTCGATGCGGCGTTCGTGCGCATCTACGACGGCGGCAAGCCGCTGGCCTCGCCGGACTTCCTGCGCTTCTCCCAGGCCGGTGCGCAGCCCGGGGACATCGTCTTCACCTCCGGCAACCCGGGCGGCACGGAGCGGACGCAGACGGTGGCGCAGCTCGAGTTCGTGCGTGACCAGGAG
This sequence comes from uncultured Acetobacteraceae bacterium, assembly GCA_964249735.1. Classification (GTDB taxonomy): domain Bacteria; phylum Pseudomonadota; class Alphaproteobacteria; order Acetobacterales; family Acetobacteraceae; genus Lichenicola. The sequence continues at coordinate 2,065 of CAXUDP010000236.1, forward strand.
GAGCCGTTCCTCATCGACCTGTTCTCCGAGCGGCGCGGCATGTTCGCCGAGCTTGCCACCAAGGGGCCGGAGCAGCAGCGCTTCTCGCGCACCGCC
>CAXUDP010000237.1:0-2073 GCA_964249735.1 uncultured Acetobacteraceae bacterium
TCGTCCATGTCGCCGTCGAACGGCGCCACCGTGCCGTCCGCCGCCAGCCAGAGCCGGTCCGCCACCATCTCCATCAGCGAGCGGTCATGGGTGATCAGGATCACCGCGCCCCGGTAGTCGTTCAGCGCGTCCAGCAGCGCGCGGCGGCTGTCGATGTCCAGGTGGTTGGTCGGCTCGTCCAGGATCAGCAGGTGGGGGGCGGCCATGGCCACCAGGTTGAGCAGCAGCCGCGCCCGCTCGCCGCCGGACAGGTTCTCGACCGTGGTGGCCTGCTTCTCGAAGCTGATGCCGAACCCGGCCAGCCGGGAGCGGACGCTGGTCTCGCTGTCGTCCGGGCGGGTGCGCCGCAGGATGCCGAGCGGCGTGTCCGCCGGGTCGAGCGCCTCGATCTGGTGCTGGTGGAACCAGCCAACGCCCAGCCGCCGCTCCCGCTGCACCGAGCCGCACAGCGGGTCGATCGCGCCGGCGGCCAGCTTGGCGAAGGTGGACTTGCCGGCGCCGTTGACGCCGAGCAGGCCGATGCGGTCATCCACGTCCACCCGCAGGTTCAGCGCCCGCAGCACCCGCGTGTCGCCATACCCGGCGTCCACGCCCTCCCACCGCAGCAGCGGCGGCGCGAGCGGCCGGGGCGGCGAGGGCAGGGCGAACGGCGCCACCCGCGCCTCCACCGTGACCGAGACGGGCGGCAGCTTGGCCAGCCGCTTGACGCGGGACTGCGCCTGCGCCGCCTTGCTGGCGGACGCGCCGAACCGGTCCACGAAGGCTTGCAGGTGCGCCCGCTCCGCGTCCTGCTTGACCCGGGCGGAGGCCTGCAGCCGGGCGTTCTCGGCCCGGCGCTCCTCGAACGCGTCGTAGCCGCCGGGGTAGAGCGTGAGCTGGCCCTCCGCCAGGTGCAGGATATGGTCGACCGAGTTGTTCAGCAGCTCTCGGTCATGGCTGATGACCAGCGCGCCGTGCGGGTAGCGCCGTAGCCGGGCCTCCAGCCATAGGGCGCCTTCCAGGTCGAGGTAGTTGGTCGGCTCGTCCAGCAGCAGCAGCTCGGGCGCTGCGAACAGGGCGGCGGCGAGCGCCACGCGCATGCGCCAGCCGCCGGAGAACTCGGCCATCGGGCGGTGCAGGTCGGCGGTGGAGAAGCCGAGCCCGGCCAGGATCTCCCCGGCGCGCGCGGGTGCCCGGTCGGCGTCGATCTCGCCCAGCCGCTCGTAGATGCCGGCGATGTGCTCCGGTTCGGCGGTGTCGGCGGCCAGCAACAGGGCGGCGCGCTCGGCGTCGGCGGCGAGGATGGTGTCGAGCAGGGTGTCCGGCGTCGCCGGGTGCTCCTGGTCCACCACGCCGAGGCGGGCGGCCTTGGGCAGGGCGATGTCGCCGCCATCGGCTTGCAGGTGCCCGGTGATCAGCTTGAACAGCGTCGTCTTGCCCGCGCCGTTGCGCCCGACCAGCCCCACCTTGGCGCCGAGGGGCAGGGTGACGCTGGCGCGGTCGAAGAAGCGCCGGCCCCAGGCGTTGAACACCAGGTTTTCGATTTGCAGCATGGCGCGGGCTGTACTGCACCGCAGCGCTTTATGCTAGGATCGCCGCCATGAACGAACACGACCTTCGCCGGGCCATCGTCGAGTCCGCGCGGCAGATGAACGCGCTCGGCATCAACCAGGGCACCTCGGGCAACATCTCCGTCCGCCAGGGCGACGCCATGCTGATCACCCCGTCGGCGACGCCGTACGACGCCATGCAGCCAGGGGACCTGGCGGCCATGCCCCTGGACGGGCAGGGGGCGTGGACCGGGCCGCTCAAGCCCTCCACCGAGTGGCCGTTCCACCTGGCCATCCTGAACGGCCGCCCGGAGGCGGGGGCCGTGGTGCACACCCACGCGCCGTACTGCACGACGCTGTCGATCCTGCGGCGGGACATCCCGGCGGTGCACTACATGATCGCGGCGTTCGGCGGCAGCACGGTGCGCTGCGCGCCGTTCGCCATGTTCGGCACGGCGGAGCTGGCCGGGCTGGCGCTCAAGGCGATGGAGGGGCGCAACGCCTGCCTGCTCGCCAACCACGGCATGATCGTGGCGGGGCCGAC
>CAXUDP010000238.1:0-2051 GCA_964249735.1 uncultured Acetobacteraceae bacterium
CCCCATGCCCGTCATCTCGCAAGGCGGACTTCGTCGGAGGCGTACACGAAAACGAACAGTCGGAGTTTTCGCGTTACCGGTTTGCTTTGAGTATACCCATAACGAACTGACGTGCTTCGTCGGTCGTTGTCGGGCCGACGAGGATATCGAGCGGTGCCCAGCATCCGAATTCGCATTCACTCTTTATGGAACCGGCCGGTCCGCTCTCCACCCATCCTCAACGGTCCCGCAGTAGGCCGGAGTCGACCCGTCTAGCCCGTCATATTCGTCGGGACGGCGCAGGATGGGTGGCGAGCGTAGCTTAACGCATTGAAGCGGCGTAGGATTTGGGTGCTAACGCCAACCCCGATCCACTTCACGCGGTGCCACGCCCGCCATGGTCGACGATACGGTCCTGTCCTTCGAGTTTCCAGCCGTCGGGAGGAAGAAAGTCACAGCCGCCTTCGACGGCGGTCGCCTCACGTCGGACGGCGGTGTCATGCTGCTGTCGCTGGCTGAGCGGCGCCTCGGGATTGCCGAGCGGCTGGCCCGGCTGATCCCGGACCGCCGCGATCCGACCCGGGTCATCCACAGCTTCGCCGACATGATCCGGGCCCGCATCTTCGCGATCTGCTGCGGCTACGAGGATTGCGACGATCTCGACGCCCTGCGCACCGATCCCGCCTTCAAGCTCGCCTGCGGACGCCTGCCCGACACCGGGGTCGACCTGTGCTCGCAGCCGACCCTGTCGCGACTGGAGAACGCCCCACGCCTTCGCGACGTGATCCGCCTCACCTACGCCCTGGTGGACGCCTGGATGGACTCCTACCCGCGAGAGCCCGAGGCGGTGACGCTCGACATCGACGATACCTGCGACGTCGTCCACGGCCATCAGCAGCTGTCGCTGTTCAACGCCCATTATGACGAGCGCTGCTTCCTGCCCATCCACGTCTACGACACGGAGCGCAGCCGCCCGGTCGCCGTTGTGCTGCGCCCGGGCAAGACGCCGTCCGGTGTGGAGGTGCGGGCCCACATCCGGCGCCTCGTCCGCCGTATCCGCGGCCGCTGGCCGAAAACCCGCATCCTGTTCCGGGGGGACGGCCATTACGCCAGGCCCGAGGCCATGGCGTGGTGCGAGGCCAACGGCCTGCAATACGTCTTCGGCCTGCCGGGCTCGAAGCCGCTGTCGCGGAAGGTGGAGGACACCGCCGATGCCGTCCGCACCGCGCGCGCGACCGGAGACAAGCCCGTCGTGCGGGACTACGCCGAAACACGGCACAAGGCGGGCTCCTGGAACCGGGAACGTCGCGCCGTGGCCCGCATCGAGGCGACCCGCCTCGGCCTCGACATCCGCTTCGTCGTCACCAACGTCGAGCGAGGCTCGCCCGAGTGGGTCTACGACAGCCTGTACTGTGCTCGGGGCCAGGCCGAAAACCTGATCAAGCTGCACAAGTCCCAGCTCCGATCCGACCGCACCTCATGCCGTTCGGCACTGGCCAACCAGGTCCGCCTCGTGCTGCACACCGCCGCCTACTGGCTGATGCTGGACGTCAGGGACGCCATTCCCAAAGTCCGCGACCTCGCCAAAGCCGAGTTCACGACGTTGCGCCTCCGGCTCCTCAAAGTCGCCGCCAGGGTGGTGGAGACCCGCCACCGCGTCCGCATCGCTTTCGCGGCCGCCTGTCCCGAGGCCGATCTGATGCCCGGCCTGACCGCAGCCCTGATCCGGCGAAGGATCTGACCGAAGGGGCCGAGCCCCTCACGCCAAACCCCGTCCCTCCAGCGCCGAACCCCCATCGAAGAACCGACCGACGGCGTTCCGCGCCGATCGAACCCGCGCGCGCCCGGCATCCAACGACGCGCTCAACAGGCCGAGTCCGCGCCCCGGTGAATAGGATCGGCTAGAACTGCCATGGCGTGCTCACCTTCAGATTGCGCCAGGACCATACTTGCGAAGCCTTCAGTGCCCTTCTGAAGCACGACGCCGCCGTGTCGGCGAATTTCCCAGGTGAACGTCGTGGCGCCGCTCGGCAAGCGTACGACGAAAAGCTCAGGATGCCCGAAGGTGCTGG
>CAXUDP010000239.1:0-2033 GCA_964249735.1 uncultured Acetobacteraceae bacterium
TTCATCAACGACCGCGTGCACGCCAACATCCAGAAGGACGGCACCTTCTCGGTGGTGCCGGAGATGCCGGGCGGCGTCACCACGCCGGCCGACCTGATACGCATCGCCGAGGTCGCTCGGAAGTACAACGTGCCGCTGGTCAAGCTCACCGGCGGGCAGCGCATCGACCTGGTCGGCGTGTCCAAGCAGGACCTGCCCAAGGTATGGGCCGATCTCGGCATGCCGTCCGGCCACGCCTACGGGAAAAGCTACCGCACCTGCAAGAGCTGCATCGGCACCGAGTTCTGTCGCTTCGGCCTGGGTGACTCGATGGGCCTGGCCACCAAGATCGAGCGCCGGTTCCGCGGCGTGGACAGCCCGGCCAAGCTCAAGCTCGCCACCGCCGGCTGCCCGCGCAACTGTTCGGAAGCGATGGTCAAGGACATCGGCGCGGTGGCGATCGGCAACGATCGCTGGGAGATCTACGTCGGCGGCGCCGCCGGGGCGCACATACGCAAGGGCGACCTCTTGTGCACGGTCGACGGCGAGGACGCGGTGATGGCGATCACCGCGCGCTTCATGCAGTTCTACCGCGAGAACGCGAAGTGGAAGGAGCGCACCTACAGCTTCGTCCCGCGCATCGGGCTGGAGCGGATACGCGCGGTGGTGGTCGACGACAGCGACAACATCGTGGCAGCCCTCGACGCCGCGATGGAGAAGTCGATCGCGGCGGTCCGCGATCCGTGGCAGGAGGCGGCGGCGCCGCGCACCGCCAACCAGTTCGCCGACATCGTGGTGCCGGAAGGGGTGCCGTGACATGAGCGGAACCAGGCTGGCGTCCTGGGTCATCGGCCCGCTGGAGCAGATCCCGCTCGGCGAAGGGCGCAACATGGTGGTCGGCGACCGCACGCTGGCGGTGTTCCGGCTGCATGGCGGCGAGGTCTATGCCACGCAGCCGAACTGTCCGCACCGCGGCGGCCCGCTGGCGGACGGCCTCACCGGAAGCCACACGGTGATGTGCCCGCTGCACGACCGCGTGTTCGACCTGCGCACCGGGGCGGGGCCGGATTGTTCCATCACGGTGCTGCCGGTGGCGGTGCGGGACGGGCTGATGGTGGTCTCGCTGCCCCCCGCCGGATCGGGAGCGGCGTCGCGCGTCGCCTGACGATCCGGGCCGGACGGCGGGGCCGATGCGTGTCCTGAGCTGGAACCTGCTCAAGACCGGCGGCGCCGGCGTGCCGGAGGTCGCACGGCTGGCGGAGCGCCACCGTCCCGACCTCCTGCTGCTGCAGGAAGCGACCGTGGCGATCGACGCGCTGCCGGGCCTGCTCGGCGGCCATTACGTGCGCCGGGCGATGCCGGGACGCGATCACGGGCCAGCCGCCTGGAGCCAGCGCCCGTTCGAGGTCGAGGCAGTGGCGCTCCCGTGCGCCGGCCGGCTCGACCTGCCGGTGCCGATCTTCCGCGCGGTGCTGCCGCGCCTCGCCCTGGTGGTGCGGCAGGACGGCCTGCAGGCGGCGAACGTCCACCTGGACCACGGCCAGCGCGCCAACCGACGCCAGCTCCGCCACCTGCTGGAGCACCTGCCCGGGCTCGACCTGGTGGTCGGCGACTTCAACGCCCTTGGCCCGACCCGCCTGCCCGGGTTCCACGACGCCGGACCGCGTCGCACGACGCACCGGGCGTACGGTCTGGTGCCGCTCCGGCTCGACCGCTGTCTGCTGCGCGGGCTGCGCTGCACCGCCGCCAAGGCGCTCGCCTTCGGCAGTTCGGACCACCGGCCCATCCTTGTCGAACTGCGACCGGACCAGGATGGTTGAGGCAGCAGGAACGGAGCATGGTCCGGACGTCATCCGGACGGCGCGTGGTTTCCTGCCCTTGAGGGATGTTGCCGATGCCCGAAACGATCGCCCCGCCGCGCGTGCAGCTCGAGATCAAGGTCGAGCGGCCACGGCTCTACAAGGTCATGCTGGTCAACGACGACTTCACGCCGCGCGAGTTCGTGGTCCTGGTGCTGAAGGCGGAGTTCCGGATGGACGAGGGGCAGGCCAGCC